>NZ_JBFUJB010000003.1:0-347055 GCF_056401575.1 Rhodococcus sp. P4_E4
GACAGCAACATTTCCCCGGTGAGAGCATCGAAATCCCCGCGCACCACCACCCGACCATTCAACGTCGACGCGATCCGCAACTCATTCCGATCCACATCTTCGGCGGGCGGAATCTCATCCGATTCGAAGATTCGCTCCAAGGTCGCGATCACGTTACGCACCTTCGTGGTCGTGGCCTCCACTCCGGAAGCGGCAGCCAACAACAAATCGATGCACTTCGGTAGCGCTTCCTCCGGCATGCCCTTCGGCGGGGATTCGCAGAACGCCACGATCAACACCGCGTGCTCGAACGAGCAGTCCCCGTCATCGAACCGAGCTGCCACCGCGGGAAACGGGCGTAGCGCTGCACCGAGGGCGGCGATCTTCTTCCCGTCCCGAACCTGCAGCATCGTGTTTGCCGCCAACCAGCAACCCACCCCGCGGCTCGCAATCACCTGATCATCGGGACGCAACGACAACTCGTCCACCACCGCCACACGAACAGCCTCGAGACGAAGAATCTCCGCACTCGCCTCGATAGCGGCAGCACGCAACTCAGAAGCAGACAGCTGCCACAGGCGTCCGCGCAACCCCACCGCAGAACCCGAAACCACGTCCGACAGATAGACACTCATTGAATCCCCCGATCCCCACCCAAAACAATACTCGAACACGCGTTCGAGTCAAGGGTCAATTTTGTTGGGCTGGGGTGTGTTGCTCGAGGTGGCAGATGAGACTGGTATGGCCGTGCGTTCTCGGGTCGATGAGAGAATGAAGCGTGCCTGATCGACCTGAGATTGTCTGTATTTGCGGCTCTGTGCGATTCGCTGAAGAGATGCGGGAGGCGAACCGCGACCTGACGTTCGCAGGCGTGATCGTCGTCGCGCCGGGTGAAGCAGACGAGGCGATCTCTATCGAGCAGAAAACGCTGCTCGACGCGCTTCACCTGCGCAAGATCGACCTGGCTGATCGGGTGCTGGTCGTCAACCCACGCGGATACATTGGCGAGTCCACGCGCCGAGAGATCGCGTACGCGCGCGCCACCGGCAAACCAGTGTCGTTCACGGCGCCGTTTGATCAGTAAGCGCCTCGTTGGTGCAGGCGGCAAGGAAGATCCCAGGCAGAGTTGCGAGTGTTGCAGGAGAGTCGGTGGAGCGCGCTCCCGTCCGGAACCGCCACGCAGTCGGTTCGAACACCGTGCGCCGATCTACGGGCGGTTGACCGGTCGCCTTCACCTTCGGGAGCAACGGACCGATCACCTCCACCGCCTCATCCGAAATCGCATCACGCAAAACGCATAAACACTCGCCCGTGAACTACCGGATCAGGATTGGCAACACGCTCTAAGCGCGAATGCCGTCTAGGTCGTGGACCACGTCGCAGCAGGCGTCGAGTAATTCGCGATCATGGCTGATCAGTAATACGCCGACGCCGGTTTCGGAGGCGCGACTCTCGATCAACCGAATGAGCGCGGCCGTCGTGGCGGCGTCGAGCATCGCCGTCGCCTCGTCGCAGATGAGGTATTTCGGTTGTTGCGCCAGCGATCTCGCTAGACAGGCGCGCTGCAGTTGGCCGTCGCTCACCTGGTGGGGTCTACGGGACAAGAGATCGGGAGTGAGGCCCACTTCTGCTGCCAGTGCGACCACATCGATTGTCCTACCGGCAATATCGCCGGGTTGACCGATGACCGAGGCGAGCGTCTGCCGAGGGTCGGTTGATGCGCGAGGTGACTGAAACAGCATGGACACCGTCCCGCGCAGTGCCGCGGATACCGAGAATTTGGTACCCACGACGGGTGATCCGTCGATTCGCACCTCGCCTGACCACGGTGCATCCAACGAGGCGAGAATCCTTGCAAGTGTTGATTTTCCGGTGCCAGAAGGCCCGGTCAGGCCGATCAGCCTTCCCGGCGGAATTTCGAGCGAGACGTTCTCGAGCACCGGTCGGTTCCGGTGGTAACCGCTGGTAATTCCCAGAGCTTGCAAACTCATGTCAGCCCACCTTCCGCAGTGTTCGGTACGTGCGGTCACCGAGTGTGACCAGTTCGGTCGGGCCACCGGATTGTTTCGACTCCGGGCGTCGTAAGTGGTAGACGCAGTCATCGGGGAGATCGGTGAGTTGCGGTGGTGATCCGGGCATGGGAGTCAAGCCTCGGGATGGCAAGGCGTCGAGCAGGTCTCGGGTGTAGTCGTGAAGCGGATCTTGGAACACCAGAGCCGCCGGACCGGTTTCCATGATGCGTGATGCGTACATGACGGCAAGTCGATCCGCGACATCGCTGCGGGTGAGTGATGCAAGGTCATGGGTGATGAGCAGGACAGCCGCCCCGGAGTCAGCGCACTCTCGAAGTAATCCCATGACGCGGTCGGTGAGTTCGCGATCGAGGTTGGCGGTGGGTTCGTCTGCGACGATCACCGATGGATTACCGGCCAGCGCACCGGCAATGGCAACGCGTTGCGCCATGCCGCCCGACAGCTCGTGCGGGTAACAGTCCAGGGCCGACGGTTCGAGTCCGACGCGAAGTGCCAAGGCGTCGCAAGTGTGATCGCTGCCGAGTGCGTCGATCGTCTCCTGTAGCTGCGATCGCGCAGTCCGGACGGGGGTGAGATGTGTTGCGGCGGATTGTGGAACGAGAGCCACGTGCCGCCCACGGAACGCGGTGCCGGAGAAGACGTCGATCTCGAGGTCCGCTGTATCGACGGTGACCGTTCCGGTTCGAGAAGCATTCGGCGGCAACATGTTCATGACCGAGGTGGCGATGATCGACTTGCCACACCCGGATTCCCCGACAAGTGCGGTCACCGTGCCGGCTGGAACGTCGAGGTCGATGTCGCTCGCAGCGTGGACTACGGATCCTCCGGGCAAAGGGATCCTGACGGTGAGGGATTTGATGCGTAGGCCGCGTTTCACAGTCGTAGCTCCGAAGGTCGAGGGGGCGTGAGCATCGACCGCAGGGCCGAACCGGCAACTGCAACAGCGACGGTGGCGATCACGAGGACTGCGGCGGGGAATGCAAGAGTCCACCAACCGCCGAGGAGCAGAGAACTGCGTGCCTCTTCGAGAAGCGTCCCGAGACTGGGTTTGTGCGGGGGCAGACCGAAACCAAGGAAGGACAACGTCGATTCGTGCCAGACGGCGTGGGGCAGCAGGAGAACGACTGCGATCAAAGCCTGTGGCGCCGTCGCCGGCACGAGGTGGCGCATGATCACGTGACGTCGACTTGCTCCCGCGAGAATGGCGGCGTCGATGTAGGGACGCTCGCGCAGACTCAAGATCTCTGAGCGGATGATCCGGGCCACTTGGGTCCAGTGGGTCAGTGCGATCGAAAGCACGATGGCGGCAATGCTTCCACGGAACATCGCGACGATGACGATGCCGAGCAACAGGTGGGGGAGTGCGTTGACGGCATCGGTGCCGCGCATGACGAACCTGTCCACCCAGCCGCCGACCAGTCCGGCCGTAGTGCCGACGGCGACGCCGATCACCGTGGCGAGCAGCGCGCAGGCGAGTGCGATCAGAAGTGAGGTTCTGATGCCTGCAGCTATGCGCACGAATAGATCTCGGCCCGCCGAGTCAGTTCCGAACGGGTGATCGAACGACGGAGCCAGGCGAGCCGCCGAGAAGTCTGTGACTCGGTCGTCGACGTCGGCCAACCATGGGACCAACGCCGCGTACAGCGCAACGAGGATCAGCACGCCGAGGGCGATCTTGAAGCGTCGTTCAGCCATCGGTACTCACTCTCGGGTCGAGGACTGCAACGAGGACGTCGGCAAGCAGTGAGCCGAGCATGACCGTCAATGTCGTACCGACGGTGAGGAACGCGAGCAGTGCCATGTCGAGGTCACGGGCTGACGAGACGATGGCGCCGGCGATCCCCGGCCAACTGAACACCTCTTCCACCAGCACTGCCCCGACTATCAGCTCGGGCAACCGCACGCCGACGATGTTGACGAAAGGTGCCAGTGATGTGGGCAGTATGTGGCGCTTCGTGATGGTCGGCGTCGGGATACCGCGTGCTACCGCGCCGGCGACAAATCCCTCACTTTTCGAACCCACGACGGACTCTCGGACCGCAAGTAGGAGCCACGGCATTTGCGAAATGGCGAGCACCGTCACCGGTAGGACCAAGTGCCGGATCACCTGTCCCGGTGTGGGATCGGCGCCCCCGTCGGTCAGTCCGGCGACCGGGAGCCAGCCGAGAGTCAACGCGAAGAGCGCGATGGCACCCAGCGACAAGACAAACGGCGGAAGTCCTTGGACCACGACGCTCAGCCCGGACACGGTCTTGTCCAGGAATCCTCCACTGCGGATTCCGGCGAGAACACCGAGTGTCAGCGAGGCGAGAATCGCGATGAGGAGTGAGATACCGACCAGCAGCAGGGTCCATGGCAGGCGTTCGGAGATGACTTGGGAAACAGGCTGATTGAACGATCTGGAGATCCCGAGATCGCCGGTGAACACACCCTGGACCCAATTCCAGTACGTGCTGTACCAGGGGTTGTCGAAACCCATCTGATCGGCGATCAACGCTTTGTCCGCGTCGCTTGTCGTCATGTATCGCGTGCCGAGGTAGCCGACCAGTGGATCGAACGGTGAGATCGCGGCGGCTGCAAAGAGTCCCGCGGACACCACGGCGATGACCGGCACGATGAACAACACCCGCCGACCGACCATCGTGAGGATGGCCTTTCGGCGGGAGTTGTCACGGTGGCCCCGTGTCGGCCCCGCGTCTGGCCGAACGTCGACCGCTGTCATTGCCCTCGGGCCCACGTCTGCAGTGACCACCATGGACCCCAGGTCACACCGTGTGAGTGTGGTTCGAGTACCGGTCCGGACATCTGCCAGTCGGAATCCTTCGACACGTACGTATGGTCGAGGAACACGAGGATGACAAATCCGGGATCTTCGATGTACGCCTGCTGTACGTCGCGATACGCGGCATCACGCGTTGCCTGATCCAGGCTGCGGCGTCCTACTTCCAAGCCGGCGTCGACTGCTGGATTGGAGTAGTCACTGGCGTTGTCGTAGATGCTGCCGACCCCGGGCGCGATGTACTTCGAGTTCAGCGCGTCGTACGCCTGTGTGTCGGGGTCGAAAGGTTCGTCGCCGCCACCGAGAAGCGTCGAATCCTGGTTGATGCGAGGGTCTATACGGTCCCAGGAGAGTGCTTCGAGGTCCACCTCGATGCCGACAGCGAGAGCGTCGGAGGCAAATGCCTGAGCGAGATCGCGTCGAACGGTGTCGACAGAGTTGTACATGATCGTGAACTGTGCCCGCTGACCGTCTTTCGAACGGATTCCGTCGGCACCTTCGATCCAGCCCGCTTCGGTGAGTATTCGCTCGGCCTGGGTCGGGTCGTAGGCGAAGGTTGCGTTCGGGTTGTACGAATCGCCGTAGACCTCGGGGATCGGAGTGGCGGCGACGCGGCCGTGTCCGCCAAGGACGTTGTCGATCATCGACTGGCGATTGGCGGCGAGGTTGAGCGCCATCCGCACGGCTTTGTCGCCTGCCACGGGATTGTTCGTCGGGAGTGAGAGTCCGCGCCAGTCTGCTGACTGATGGGCCGTCACGGACATGTTGTCCTTGCCTGAGAACGTATTGGCAAGCAGTGGAGGGAGATTGGTTCCGTCGATCTCGCCGGACGCCATACGTTGGGCGCGGGTGTTGTCGTCAGGAACATAGAGGAGAGTGAGCTTCTTGATCTCCGGCGCACCGTCCCAGTAGTTCTTGTTCGCCTCGAAGACCGCTCGATCCGGTGAGAGGTCGACGAGTGTGTACGGACCCGTACCAACCGGTGCGGTGTTCAACGGCGATTCGGCGGCAAGCCCGGGTGTCGCGAGGGACTCCGACGGAACCATGCCGATCAGCATCTTCGTCAGCAGTGGGGCATACGAGTAGGCGAGGCGGAACTCGACTGTGCTGTCGTCGACGGCCACGACGTCGCTGATCATGTCGTACGACGACCGCGCTTCGGAGGCGGACGCTGGATCGAGGATCGCCTTGTACGTGGCAACCACGTCGGCGGCGTCGAAGGTCGATCCGTCGGAGAAGGTGACCCCGTCGCGGAGTTTGACCGTCCAGACTGTCGCGTCGGCGTTGGCAGTGGGCATCTCCGCGGCCAGAGACGGCTCGAATCCCGGCATACCGGTGCCTCCGGTGAGCCGGACGAGACCGTCGTACATCTTGGCCTCACCGGCAGCGCCGAACCCTGCGACCGGGTTGTAGCCGCCCAGTTCGTAGCCGTCGGCCAAGACCAGGCCGTCGTTGTTGCCCGAGGAGTCGGTGCCAGTCGGGCTACTGCACGACGTGATCAGAAGTGCGCCGATTGCGGCGGTTGCGGTGAGCGTCAGAACGCCTGGTTTGTGGAGTTTCACGGGTGTCCTTTCCTTGGTGGACAGGTGTCCGAAAACATCTGTTCACCTATTCAGGTATTCATATGATCTCATCTCGAAACGGATATTTCGCACAAAGGTCGAACGCTGGGACCTTGGCCCCGTCGGTGGCACTCCGAGAGCGCTGTTATCGCAGGCCGTAGTCTGTTCCCCGTGCGCGTACTAGTAATCGGCTCCGGAGCCCGTGAACATGCCCTCCTTCTCTCTCTTGCTCGCGATCCAGGTGTCACGGCCCTGATCTGCGCGCCTGGCAATGCCGGGATCGCAAAAATCGCCGAGCAGCACCCCGTCGACGTAGCTTCTGGTGACGCGGTTACCGCGCTGGCCCAGAAGGTCGAAGCCGACCTCGTCGTCATCGGACCCGAGGTTCCGCTGGTCCTCGGCGTCGCAGACGCGGTGCGCGCAGCAGGTATTGCCTGCTTCGGGCCTTCGGCCGACGCCGCCCGCATCGAGGGATCGAAGGCTTTCGCCAAGGACGTGATGGCTGTCGCCGGCGTCAAGACCGCTCACAGCGAGATCGTCGACAATCCGGCCAAGCTCGACGAAGCACTCGACCGCTTCGGTCCCAACTGGGTGGTCAAGGATGACGGGCTGGCCGCGGGCAAGGGCGTAGTCGTCACGACGGATCGTCTCGCCGCGCGCGATCATGCCGCTGAACTGCTCGAGACCGGGCACCCGGTTCTTCTCGAATCCTTCCTCGACGGTCCGGAAGTTTCGCTCTTCTGTCTCGTCGACGGTGAAACCGTGATCCCACTGCTCCCGGCTCAGGACCACAAGCGCGTCGGCGACGGAGACTCCGGACCCAACACCGGCGGCATGGGCGCGTACACCCCCTTGCCGTGGCTGCCCGACGAGATGGTCACGCAGATCGTCGACGACGTCGTCAAGCCCGTCGCTGCCGAGTTGGTCGCACGCGGTAGCAGTTTCTCCGGCCTTCTCTATGCGGGTCTCGCGATCGGTGTCGACGGCCCGGCCGTCGTCGAATTCAACTGCCGATTCGGTGACCCCGAAACTCAGGCCGTGCTTGCTCTCCTCGAAACGCCGCTGGGCGGTCTACTCAATGCGGCATCGACTGGAACACTCGATTCGGTCGGTCCGTTGCAGTGGCGCGACGGTTCCGCTGTCACGGTCGTGATTGCTGCCGAGAACTACCCGGCGACCCCCCGCACCGGCGACGTGATCACCGGAGCCGACGCCGACGGAGTCCTGCATGCCGGCACCAAAAAGCGTGAAGACGGAGCCGTCGTCTCGGCCGGCGGGCGTGTGCTGAGTGTTGTCGGAGTGGGCAAGGATCTGACCGAAGCGCGTGACGACGCCTACGCAAAGATCGCCGACGTCAAGCTTCCCGGCGGTCATTTCCGCACGGACATCGGACTCGGCGCCGTCGAAGGGCGCATCTCTCTTCCCTGACTCGTTCTTTCGGAGGGCCGGTGAACTTTCTGTTCATCGGCCCTTTTCATGGAAAATCAACGGTTCCTCGAAGTTACCCACGAGTATGGACTTCTCGTTCGGTTTCTCCCGGTATATCTCAGCGCGGGGGTCACGGAAAGAGAAGGGCACACTTGAGCATTCGCGCTGGATCCAACGAACGGCACGCACGTACCAATTCCACGCTCTCGCGTAGAAACTTCTTGGCAGCAACAGGATTAGCTGTGGGCGCCGCTGCGCTCTCGTCCTCGTGGACTACGGCCGCCGCTGCGCCCAGGCGAGCATTGAGCGACGGAGACCGTGTCCCTGCGCTCGTGATCGGCAGCGGATACGGCGGAGCCGTTGCGGCTCTTCGGCTGACGCAGGCCGGCATCGACACACACATGGTCGAGATGGGGAAGTCGTGGACCACACCGGGGTCCGACGGCAAGGTCTTCTGCCCGATGCTCTCACCGGACGGACGTTCCTTCTGGCTCAGAGACCGTACAGTTCAACCGGTTTCACACTTCTCCGGCGGCTCGGTGGACAAGAACATCAGCCGCTACGTCGGCGTTCTCGACGCCGAGGACTTCGGCGGGATCAAGGTCTACCAAGGCCGAGGGGTCGGCGGCGGGTCGCTGGTCAACGGCGGCATGGCCGTCACACCCAAGCGCAACTACTTCGAAGAGATCCTGCCCGGGGTCGATTCCAACGAGATGTACTCGACGTACTTCCCGCGGGCCAACGCTGCGCTCGGAGTCAACAACATCGACCCGGCCTGGTTCGAGTCGACCGAGTACTACAAGTTTGCACGAACCGGGCGAAAGACCGCTGAGAGATCCGGTTACACAACAACATTCGTGCCGAATGTTTACGACTTCAACTACATGAAGCAGGAAGCTGCTGGTCAGGTCACCAAATCTGCCCTGGTGAGTGAGGTCATCTACGGCAACAACGCGGGAAAGAAGTCTCTGGACAAGACGTACCTCGCTGCGGCATCCGCCACCGGCAAGCTCACGATCTCGGCGCTGCACGTCGTGACCTCGGTTGCGCCGGCCGCGACCGGTGGTGGATATCAAGTGGTGATGAACCAGATCAACGAGCAGGGCAACACCGTCGGCACCAAGACGGTGACCGCGGACAAGGTCTTCTTCGCGGCCGGCAGTATCGGTACCAGTAAGCTCCTGGTCGCGATGAAAGCACAAGGGCAGCTGGCGAATTTGCCGGGTGCGGTTGGGCAGGAATGGGGGCACAACGGCAACGTGATGGTGGGTCGCGCCAATCACATGTGGGACGCCACCGGCGCGAAGCAGTCGGCGATCCCCGTGATGGGTATCGACAACTGGGCTGACACATCCGCTCCTGTGTTCGCGGAAATCGCGCCCTTCCCAGCCGGTACCGAACTGTGGGTCAGCCTGTACTTGGCGATTGCCAAGAATCCGCAACGTGCTCAGTTCCAATTCAACTCGGCAACAGGCAAAGTCGGTTTGAATTGGCAGCGCTCGCAGAACCAGCCGTCGATCGACATGGCGAAGAAACTCTTCGACAAGATCAACAAGAAGGAAGGCACGATCTACCGGACCGACCTCTTCGGTCCGGTGCAGACGTGGGGCGACCAGTTGACGTACCACCCCCTCGGCGGTTGTGTGCTTGGCAAGGCGACCGACGGCTACGGTCGTCTGCCGGAGTACCCGGGACTGTATGTCATGGACGGATCCCTCGTTCCGGGCAATGTCGGAGTCAATCCGTTTGTCACCATCACCGCTCTGGCCGAACGGAATATCGAGAACATCATTGCGAACGACATGAACTAGAGCGGCGACTCGGGGTCAGGTGCGGTGGGATCAACTTCCTGCCGCACCTGCTCTGCGTGGGTAGCGGTTACAGTCACCTGGACAGACGACGGTCGATCCAGGGATGTAGACGTGAGGCGGACAAAATCCGAGGTTGACGGTGATTGGCTCCGGTGGGGCGTGCCGTCGAGCGACGAGCTGGTGGTATCCGAACACGAATTAGACGACGAGCCCGAAGATTTGGTTCTGTGGGGTGGTGCGTCGAGTGCTGATCAACCGGTGACATGGGAAACCCACGCGCACCGATCGAACGAGATTCTGTTCCCGCGTTCCGGCATTGTGGTTGTTCGCTCGGGCGCCCAGATGTGGACATTGTTGCCGGGACGAGGGCTGTGGATACCGGCACTGCATCGACACTCGGTGCGCGTTGCCGCGGGTGCGCAGTTCCTGACGGTGTATTGCGCTGTAGGGCAGGGGCCTTCGCTCGGTGATCGCCCGGTTGCGGTACACGGCACGCCGCTACTCTACGAGTTGTTTCTGCATCTGAGTGCTCGCGAGATGTCGGACGACGCGAGGCGCCGCGCCGAGCGAGTGTTCTTCGACCTCGTTGTTCCCGGCGACGAGCGCGGAGCGATGAAGATCCCCGATTCGGGCCCGGTCGGGCGGATTGCACGCGACCTGTTGTCCCATCCGGAGGACCCACGCAGTTTCGGAGACTGGGCGAACGAGATCGGCGTCAGCACCAGCACTTTGGCTCGTCGATTCAAGGTGGACACCGGCGTGAGTTTCGGTCAGTGGCGAGTACTGCTTCGGATGAACGTGGCGATGTCCCTACTCGGCCAAGGTGTTGCGGTCGCCGACGTGGCAGAGCAGATCGGATACTCGACGCCCAGTAGTTTCGTCGCCGCTTTCAAACAGTCCACCGGTGTCACGCCGATGGCATTTCGAAAGAACGCGGATCGTTGATCCGATTTCGACATTCTTTGACAAAACTCCGCGATTGCGTCATCCCCTGATCCGCTCTACCGTTAGCCATGTAGGCGAGGCTTACTTTACTTTCCGGGTTCGGGAGTTTCCCGAAACTCGCTCGACAGCATGGGGCAGAAGTGATCGATTTTGTTGCGCCGCGTTCGAAACGCGGTAGCAGGGCCATCTTCATGGCTGTGGCAGTGGCACTTTCGACGGCGCTGGCAGCATGTGGCACCTCGACGACCGACGCGAAGTCCGACGGTGATGCGTGGACGTATGTCGATGCGCGTGGTCAGCAGATTTCGCTCGACAAGATCCCCGAGCGCATTGTGGCGACGGCGGACACCGCGCCGGTGCTACTCGAATACGGGGTCGTTCCAGTCGGTATCATCGGCTTTTCCAGGCTCGACGAATTCACGTTGAATGCATTCGACTTCAGTGGAATTGCCCATGTCAGCGAGACCGACACAGATATCAGTGCCGAGAAACTCCTGGCAGTGGACCCGGATCTGGTCATCGACATCTGGAGTTCGTACAACGGCGGAAACTTCGGCAGCATCTGGGGCGACGATATCGCTCGCGTCGAAGAGGTTGCTCCCATTGCAGGTGTCGAGATCACCGACGGGGCGCAAGCGGCGTTGGACAGCTTCAGTTCGTTGGTTCAGGGTATCGGCGGCACCGACACCTCGCCGGTCTACGCGGCAAAACGGGAAGAGTTGAGTGCGCTCGGTGACCGGGTGCGTGAATTGGCCACATCGCGAACGAATATCTCTGTTGCATACGCGATTCCGTTGGAGTCGAGCCTTGACTACGCGGTGCCGGGATGGACTCCGCTCGGAAGTATTCTCGAAACGATGGGCGTCGAATTCGCGAAGCTGGACAGCGAGGACGGTTTCTGGGCATCAGCGAGTTGGGAAGAGCCGGGCGTCTTTCCGGCCGATCTCCTCCTGATTCCGCCGACGTGGTCTGACGCGCCGGAGCTCAATTCGCCGACGTTCACCAGGCTTCCGGCTGTGGTTTCGGGCCAGGTTGCCTCGGTAGAACTGCGTACGGGGTACAGCCTGACGGGCATCACGGAGCAGATGAGGCGTTTTGCCGACGTCTACGAGAAGAGTGGGAAAGTCACCTGAGTGGCATCATCGCGGTGCGTGAACTCGCAGTGATCGATTGACTCGGTCGAGGATGCCGATGGCAGCGGTCAATGTGTCGAGGTCACCTTCGTCGAGGGCTGTCAGTTCTTGGGCCAGGACACCGATGCGTAGTTCGGACCGACGGTCCCGGCGCGCGCTTCGCTCGTCCTTCACGAAAAGCGTGCTCACCCGGCCGTCTGTGGGATCGGGTCGCCGCTCGATCAGGTCCTTGTCGGAGAGGATGCGCACCAGCGTGCTGACGGTGTTCGGGCGTCTGGAGAGGCGATCGGCCACGGCCCCGATGCGAGTGCCGGGATGGTGCGCGACATCGTGAAGTACCTCGGATTGTGCCTCTGGCAAAGTCGCGTCGGTACCCGACGTATCCATGTATTCACGCAGCGCTCGACGCAATTCGAACGCCGCAGCGATGAGCGATCTCGATGCTTCTTCCGCAGTGGGCACGCGATCAGAGTAGCGATCGACCTCGTGTGATCCACGCCCCAAAACTGTATCTGACACAGATATAGTTTACAGTTCCTCAAAGGGTAGGGTCACCTAACCATGACGGTAGATGAAGCTGTCATGCTTCACGACGTACGGGACACGATCATGAATTTTGGACAGAAGTCACGCAGTGTAATGCTGATCGGCGCACTGACATTGGTGGCAGCTCTCAGTGGCTGCTCGAGCGACGCCTCGCCCACAGACACTGACATCAGTGCGTCGACTCCGGCGGACTCTGCGTTTGTCGCTCCGCGAGAAGTCCCGGCTGGAATGGGGAGCGGAAAGTCGGACGGCGAATTCCCTCGTACCGTTTCACACTTCAAAGGGGACACCACGATCGAATCGCAGCCCGAAAAGGTTGTCGTCATTTCTACCGGGCAAGCAGATGCGCTTTTATCTCTCGGTGTCGTTCCTGCGGCTTCGACTCGTGGTGACGGTGCGGACCTGGTGCCGCCGTACCTGTTGGCCGCATACCCCGAATTCCGCGCCCAGCTAGGTGATGTCGTCGACGCAGGTGGGCGCTTCACACCGAACTTCGAAGCGATCGTCAAGCTCGATCCTGACCTGATCTTGATGAATGTTGCAGGGAAGGATGCTGATTCGCTGTACGACCAGCTTTCGGCAATTGCGCCCACCGTGGCAACGCAGGGGACCGGCGTCAACTGGAAGCAGGACTTCCTGCTGGTTGCCGACGGGGTAGGTAAGACGCAGCAGGCGACGGCACTGCTGGATACGTTCAACGCCGACGCCGCGGCCTTGGGTTCGTCCCTTTCGTCGCCGACGACAGTGTCGTTCACCCGCCAGAACGGAAATCGCTTGCGCATCTTCGGTATTCCTTCGTTCACCGGAAGTATCGCCCAGGATGCCGGCCTGACGCGTCCGGAGTCGCAGCAATTCGACGACACCTCCCGAGACATCAGTGAGGAAGAGCTGAACGTGGCGGACGCTGATTGGATCTTCTACGGAGTGCAAGGCGGGGACCCGGCGACGTTGACCAACGCGCCGTTGTGGGCGCAGTTACGTGGAGTGATTGCCAACCATGCCGTTGCTGTCGACGACGACGTCTTCTACCTC
Source organism: Rhodococcus sp. P4_E4 (assembly GCF_056401575.1). Taxonomy (NCBI): domain Bacteria; kingdom Bacillati; phylum Actinomycetota; class Actinomycetes; order Mycobacteriales; family Nocardiaceae; genus Rhodococcus; species Rhodococcus sp. P4_E4. The sequence continues at coordinate 13,249 of NZ_JBFUJB010000003.1, forward strand.
AATACCGGGCCGACTGCGGCTCGTGAAGTGCTGAAGGTTCTGCAGAGCGCACTGCAGCAGTAGTTGATTCGGACTGGTTGTGCGTGCCGACGAACCGGAAGACAGCGCCACCCACAGTGACGGCAAGCGTTGCGAGAACAGCTCCGGCAACGACGTCGGTGAGCCAGTGAGCTCCCAAGTAGAGGCGAGTGAGCGCGACGACAACGGTGACCGTCACGGCGAGCAGCATCAGAAGGCGTTTGACGGACGGTGTTCGGTCGACGCTCACAACGAGAACCGCAATGCCGAACAGCGCTGCTGTGCCGGTGACGTGACCGGACGGGAACGAGTGGCCGGTCTCGAGAAGAACCTGGATGTTGGTCGGCGGACGTTCGCGACCGACGAGCGCTTTGATTACCGTACTGGCGACTGCCGCACCGCCAACGGTTCCGATCACGATCAAGCCCGGAACAACCGAACGCGCTCGCCACGATATGAGCACTCCGCAGGTGATCCCGAGCAGCGCGGTGGCGACCGGGCTACCGAGATCTGTGACGGCGACCGCGATCTGGTTGAGGGCGCCGCTCCGATGATCGACCATCCAGTCGGTCACCAGCCCGTCGAAGCTCGTCAACCACCCGTTTCGATATACCTGGATCGAGAGCGTCACCAGGGCGAGGGCGAGCCCGGACGCGCGGAGCGCTGTTGACCGAACGCTGGAGGCCCGGTAGATCGAACCGAATGCGAACAGCGCGGCTGCCACCACGATTGCGGCAACCGCAATTTCTGCGGTGGTGCTCTCGGTCAAGACTTCGGTGACCACGTTTCGCACGGTCGACACAGTTGCTGGCATGAATGCAGTGTGACGATCAGAAGCTGAAGAAACGCTGAACGTAACTCGGTCATGGGCCCACCGTCTGCTCTACTGGGTGCATCCGAACAACTGCGTGTCGACGAAACGGGGCCGGTGGTGCGAGTACTGGTTGTCGAAGACGAAGTACGCCTGGCCGAGACGATCCGGCGGGGATTGGTAGCCGAGGGATTCGTGACCGCCGTGGAACTCAACGGGGACGACGGATTCGCGACTGCCTGCAGCGACGAATTCGACGTGATCGTTCTCGACATCATGTTGCCGGGCAAACACGGATACGACATCGTGCGGGACCTACGCGCCCGGGAGGTGTGGACGCCGATCCTCATGCTCTCGGCGAAGGACGGCGAATACGACCTCGCTGATGCTTTCGATCTCGGTGCCGACGACTACCTGGTCAAGCCCTTCTCGTTTGTAGTATTCCTCGCGCGGCTTCGCGCACTGGTGCGGCGGGGCGCTCCCCAGCGTCCATCGATACTCACCGTGGGAGACCTGTCCCTCGACCCCGCCAAACATCAGGTGATCAGAGCGGGAATCGAATTGACGCTGACGCCACGTGAGTACAGCGTTCTCGAGTTCCTGATGCGCAACAACGGAGTTGTGGTCACGAAGACCGAGATCGTTCGCTCGGTCTGGGACACCAACTACGAAGGTGACGAGAACATCGTCGAGGTCTACATCGGTTACCTACGTAAGAAGGTCGACCTCCCGTTCGGAACCCACAGCATCGAAACCATTCGAGGCATCGGGTACCGCTTTGTCGGCACTGCCTGATCTTCAATCGGTCGGTAGCGGAATTGTCACCTCGAATCGACTTCCACCGCCTACCCTCTCGCTGACGGAAATGGTTCCGTGATGCGCCGCAACGATTTCCGACGCGATGGCGAGTCCGAGTCCGGAGCCACCTCCCTGCCTCGACCGCGGCTGGTCTAGGCGGACGAAGCGTCCGAAGATTCGTTCGCGTTCTGCTGCAGGGATTCCGGGCCCGTCGTCCTCGATCACGATATGGGCTTCGTGGCCGGCTTCGGAACACTCGAGATGCACGAGGGTCTCGGCGTGCCGTACTGCGTTGTCGACCAGGTTTCGCACCATGCGCGCCAACGCCCTCGGGTCTCCGGACACGCGAACCGGAGCAACGGTGGCGGTGACCGCGATCTCGGAGATACCGTCGATCCGCTTCTGCTCGGCGAACAGAATGTCGTCGAGGTCGACGTCGACGACGGTACCGATGGATTCGAGTTCGCTTTCGTCCGAGCGCGCGAGAATCAACAGATCCTCGATCAACTGCCGCATCCGTCGCGCCTCGGGAAGTAGCGCGTCTTCGATCAGTGCGTCGTCGAGGAGATCCGGGCGTCGGTGTGCCAGTTCGAGAGCCGTCGTGATCGTGGACAGTGGACTACGTAATTCGTGGGAGGCGTCGCTGACGAATCGTTGTTGAGCAAGTGCGCCTTCGTCGAGGCGCGCCAGCATGTCGTTCATTGTTGTTGCCAGTCGGGCTATCTCGTCGTTCCCGGACGGGACGGGCACTCGTTCACCTTGACGGCCACTCGAAATCGAGGCAACCCGAGCGCGGATGCGTTCCACGGGAGCGAGAGCCGAACCCACCAGGCGGTAAGTGGCAAACGCGGCCAGTCCAAGAACCAGGGGCCCGGCGATGGCGAGCAGAACGGCAACGGTGGTCACCACGGTTTCAACCGGTTCACGGTCGGCGCCGACGAAGACGGTGACCGGTCCGGCCGGCGTCTGAGCGCCTTGTCCGATCAGCCAGTAGTCCTCGTCGTCGGACTTCTTGACCCTTCCATAGGTGTCCGATTCGTCAGGGCCGAGAATGCGTTCGGACAGTAGGTCGCTGTCAGTTCCAGGCGATTGGGCGACTATTCGGTGATCGGCGTCGACGATCTGCACGATTCCGATCTGGCTGTCGGTGGACAGAAGCGAAGGGTCGAGATCGGCTGGGCTCTTCCCGGTGAGTTGCTGGACCAACTGTGTGGCACGGGCCTCGGAGCTGTTCAGTGCGGACAGGTGCAGGGAGTTCGCCAGTACGAAAACCAGTGCAAGCCCGGCGATCACCAAGCAGAAGGCGATCACGAGGGTCGATGCCACGGTCGTCCGGGCGCGCACGCTCCACCGGGACGGGTGCAGAATCGACTCGCCGATGACGTTCATGGCGTCCAGTCTGTACCTTCGCGGCTGTGCATATATACAAAGGCTGTGCATATACAAAGACGGGTGACGCGGCTTCGTAATCGGACCGCGTCACCCGTCTAGAGGATCAAGCCACTCGCTTGGCGGTTCGGCCGCCGAATTCGAGCATCACGGCGCGTCCGGTGTCATCGGTGACGAAGCGCCCCAGCGTCCGCGTGGTGTCGGCGCGAGCAGCGAAGTCGAGATCGTTGACGAAGGCGATCGGGATCGCCGGCGGCCAGACGATGTCCTCGTATTCGCCGAGGTCCTGCGCGCTGCCCATGCGGACGCCGATTCCCTCGTCACCGGGGGCGACGGTCATGGTCAGGTTGCCGGCCTGGTACTTGCCCAGGACGGCGTCGACGGCAGAGGGTTCGGGCTCGACCACGTCGAGAGATGCCGGCGCGGGCAACTCTGCGAGGTTGGCCATGCACCAGTCGACGATCTTCTTGCCGATTCCGCCGCCGAGTGCGTTGGTCAGCACGGTGACGGCGAAGTTCTTCTCAGGCACGGTCAAGAACTCGGAGACCTGGAGGTTGCTGACGTTTCCGCCGTGCCGCACTACCTGGGTGGTTCCGTATCGAGTCAGCAGCCAGCCGATGCCGACTTCCTCGAACATCATCGCGGCGGGACGCTGCGGCTTCTGCATCAGCAACCGGGTGGACTCGTCGAGCGGCTGTCCCTCACCCGGGTGTTCGCCCGACAGTGCGTAGCGTGCCCAGACGAGCTGATCGCGCACCGAGGACCACATTCCACCGCAGGGCGTCATACCGCGGTCCAGTCCGGTCTCGTTGGACACGAACGGCTCACCCTCGCGGATGTAGTGGCCGAGTGCAAACCGGTGGGTCATCACGTCCCAGGGCAGGAACGCCGAGTTCTTCATCTCGAGTGGGTCCAGAACGCGCTGCTTGACCAGCTCTTCGAAGGTCAGTCCACTGATCTTGGCTACGACGTATCCGGCGAGAACGAATCCGGAGTTGCTGTAGGAGAAGACCTCTCCGACGGGAAATTCCTGTCGTAGTTCTTTCAGCCGTGAAATCGATCGACCCAGGGCGTCTTCACCCCAGCCGGCCGAGAGGCTGGCGTCGCCGGTGAATCCGCCGGTGTGCGTCAGAAGATGACGCATCGTGACTGTGCGGGTGGCTTCGTCGTCGGCGAGGGTCAGTTCGGGGACGTACTCGACCAGTGGGGTGTCGAGATCGAGTAGGCCGTCCTCGACGAGTGCCATCGCGGCTGTTGCAGCAAAAACCTTTGTGGTGGAGCCGATCATGAACATCGTCTTGTCGGTGACCGGGAGCTGGGTTTCGACGCTCTCGATGCCGCTGGTGACGACGATGTCCTTGTCGCCGTGCACGATACCGACCGAGACGCCGGGGATGTTCGCCTCGACCCTCCACTGGTCGACGAGTTCCTGAAGCTGTTCTTGCATCTTTGATTCCTCGAGTTCGCTGGCGTTCTGTGTTTCGGCGTTCGGTGTTTCCGTCATCGTATGTGTATCGGTCGTCGTCACGCGTTAACCCGTGGTAGGAAGCGGAATCCGACGTACACGCCGTCGCGGTGCGGCCGTACCGTCGTCCAACCGGCGGCCCCGGGTTGACGGGTGGTCCAGGTCCCCGGGATCTGCGACGGTACGAGAGTGGCTACCGCTGCAGGCTTCTTCGGAGCTGTTTCGTCTTCCTCGGGATTCGGGATGACGTCGCCGATGACGGTGATCACAGCCTCGTCAGCGGACTCTCCACGACGGAACTCGATTGCTATTCCGCCCGAGCTGTACTTACCCAGAACCGAATCCGGAATCGACTCCACACTCGCGGGGTTCGGGGCGAGGGCTTGCGGAGGTTCGAGTCCGACCAATGCGGCTGCGGCTTCGGTGAAGAGATCACGATAGAGGCCGTCTGCTTTGCCGCCGCTGGTCAGCAGCGCGATCGCGACATTGTGGCGGGGGAAGATGCGCAGATATGCGTGCTGCCCGATGGTGCTGCCGTCGTGGCCGAAAATTTCTTCGCCCGACCAGGTTTCGTGGAACCAACCCAGACCCCAGCCCGACTTGTCCGGGAACAGTTCGCTGATGTCGATTTCGGGTGTACGCATCGCGGCGGCTGATTTTTCCGACACGATCCGCACACCGTCGACGCTCTGACCTTCGAGAAGGCCGAGTTCCGCGAACGTGAGCAGATCTCCGATGCTGGCAGTGATGCAGCCGGCCGGCCCCATCGAGCGCGTGATCGGCCAGACGGGCATCACGACGGAGTTCCCTGTATGGCCCGCTGCCACAGAGTATCTCGGAGTATCTCCGGTCAACGTGAGTGTGTGCGCGAGGCCGAGTGGATCGATGATCCGCTCCTTGAGGATGTCGTCCCAGATACCGCCGCGAAGAACCTCGACGATACGAGCTGCAAGGACGTACGCGGAATTCGAGTACGCGAAGCCGTCCTCGAGTGGATGAACCTGACGGAAGTCACGCAGGCCCTCGACGTAGCGTTCGACGACGTCGTCTCCGCGACCCTTGTCGATGAAGAGGTCACCGTCGATTCCGTTGCGATGGTTCAGAAGTGCGCGAACCGTGATGCGGGCGGCTGTTTCCTCGTCCTGCAGTGCGAAGTCGGGCAGGATCGACCGGACGGTCGCGTCCAGGTCGAGCAAGCCTTCGTCGACCAGCTGCATGACCAGCATCGCGGTCCATACCTTGGTGATGGATCCGATCTGGAACAGGGAGTCGGTGGATACCTCGACCCCGGTGTCTGCATTGATCACGCCGGAAGCCACCGTCGTACGGGTGATTTCCTTGCCGCTGGAATCGAGTGTGAGAATACCGAATTGAGCACCGGTGACGCCGTAACGCTCACACAGTACGTCCAGTGAGCGCTTCCACGCGTCGGCGCCGGCAGATGCGTTGGCCAGGCCGGTCTTGGGCAGCTTCGCGGAGGTGTATCGCTTGACCCACTCGATGAGCCGTGTGCTGTAGTCGATTCGGTGCGAGATCGAGCCGTTGACGAGGAAACCGTGGCTTGCACCGGGATACGCCACCAGTCGGGTGGGTACATGCAGCTGGCGAAGTGCGGCGAACCAGGCCTCGGCTTGACCCAGCGGGCACCGCTCGTCCGACTTTCCGTGCAGGATCAGCGTCGGAGTCACCACGTTCTTCACGGCGGCGAGCGGTGAGGCTGCCAGGAGCCCCGCGGAGTTCTCGGGAACAGTGGTGCCCGTGGCGAGCGACGCGAGGTGCGGACCGAAATCGCAGACTCCGGCCATAGCGTTGAAATCGCAGATCAGCCCACCGGCCACCGCCGCGGCAAAGCGATCGGTCTGCGAGGTGAGGTGGCAGGTGCTGTATCCGCCGTAGCTGTACCCGGTGATCGCCAGGCGGTCCCCGTCGACAAGTCCCTCGGCGACAAGCGCGTCGATCGGCTCGAGGAAGTCGGCTTGGTCCGAGGTACCCCAGGCGCCGTTGACGGCGTACATGAAGTCTGCGCCGTACCCGTCCGATCCACGTGGATTGAGGGTCAGGATGCGCCAGCCCTGCGCTGCGAGAACCTGGTGGGCGGGGTGATAAGTATCGGCAACGCCGGTCCACGCGTTGTGCGGTCCACCGTGAATGTCGAGCAGAAGGGGTGCAGCGCCATCAGTTTCGGGATCGGACAGCAACCAGCCATGCACGGTAAGGCCGTCGGAGATGGTGAATTCGCGCTCCTCGGCGGCAAACAGGGTCACCTCGGGGAGTGCTTCTGCGGTGAATTTTGTCAGCGTGGTGACAGCGCCGCTGTCGAGATCGACGAGTGCGACCTCGCCGAAGGACTGCTGTGTGGTGACGATGACGGAGGCGACGCGGGCGTCACGGGCAACGGAGAGCGCCGAGACGACCTCGTTGGGATTGGCGACGAGGGAGCGAGAGGTTCCGGTTTCGATGTCGGCTGCATACAGATGCGTCCATCCGCGATCGCGGAGGCAGAACACGATTTCGTCGCGAGTATTCGACAGTGCCGGTGTGCCACCGGGGTAACCGGGCGCGCCGGGCATCACGTTGCGATCGAGATGAGCTGTGAGGGTGACGTCGACCGGTGTCTCAGTTGGGCCGGGGACGGACAGACGGATCAGGTCGGCAGTTCCGACACGGACCTCGGGGGTGCCGATGGCGACGACCGAATCTCCTTGCGGGTGCCACAGTGTGGAGCCCTGCACCCCGGTGGCGTGACCGAGTCGCTGCGGCGGAACTGACAGATCGTCGACGAGGATTCGGTAAGCGCTGAACGTGAGGTTCAGATCGCTGTCCGGTTCGAGATTCGCGGTGAAGGCAAGAGCCGTGCCGTCGGGCGACCAGGACGGTACGTCCGCATTCCAATCACCGTCGGTGAGGCGTCGTACTGCCTTCGTCTCCAGATCGACGGTGTGCAGGTGGCGACGGAAGGTGCCGAGCCAACCGGCGCCGTCCACCTTGTATCCGAGTCGGTCGGTGACGATGGGCGCATTCGGATCGGTGGAGTCCGAACGTGAGATCACAGCGGCGAATGCAATGGCATTTCCGTCCGGGCTCCAGACCGGTGCGCCGGCACCGAGGGGGAGTGATGCTGCTGTGGTGAGGGTTTCGGCCTCGCCGCCGGCGAGCGGGATCAGGTGCAGCTGCGCGGAGTCGCCGACCTTGCGGAGGAAGGCAATCGAAGTTCCGTCCGGAGAGAACCGAGGTGCCGAATCGGCGGGCCCCGCAGTGAGGCGGCGAGCCTGGGAATCGCGGGACACTGCCCAGAGAGATGTAGTTGCCTTTCCGGCAACAATTTCCGAGCGAACGAAGACGACCACGGTGCCGTCGGGCGAGATTGCGGTTTCAGTGGGTGTGACCACGCGGTGGAGGTCGTCGAGAACAAATGGACGGTCAGTCATGTAGATCCTTCGAATCGGAGAAATAGATGCAGACGTAAAGCTTTGTCTTCCGGCTTATTTCAGAACTCGGATGCCTGGGCCCGCCAGGGTTCCACCAATCGGCGCGTACAGGGACGTCGCACCGTTGAAGAACATGAAGTTCGGCGATGTGGATACCGGAACGACGTCAGAAGAGGTGAACAGCGCCTGTTCCGCTTCCTTCCACACCGAGCAGGATTCCTGGCCGGGCAGAACAGATGCCTTCGCAGCCAGTTCGGTGTACTCGGGATTGTCGATCGATGTGAAGTTGACGCCCGCCGGCGGGATCGGGCCGGAGAAGTACGGAACGAAGATGCTGGGAGTGTCACTCTGGACGGTCAGACCGATCGAGATCGACCAGGATGTCAGGTCCTTTGCCGCGAACGTATTGGAGATGATGAAATTGTTGTCACCACCGCGAAGCTCTACCTTCGCGCCGAGTTCCTGCCACTGCTTCATCGCGTATTCTGCTGCTGCAGAAGTGGTATCGCGGTAGTTGGCAAAGATGACCGTCAATTGCAGCGATTGACCGTCCTTGGTCAGAACGCCGTCGGATCCGGGCTTCCAGCCGGCGTCGGCGAGGGTCTTCTTCGCCGCAGCCATGTCGAACTTCGGAACTACACCGGTGACACTGTCGTAGTCACATGCCCGCGGATCGACAACGGCCAATGCCGTAGCGCGCGAACCCTTGCCACCGGTGTTGATGTCCGTGTAGTCGTCGAGATCGATTGCCTGCACGAGCGCGCTGCGCACCGCTTCGTCCTTGGTGGGAAGAGCAGCATTGTGGTTGAAGATGAACTGCCCGCTCAAGGTGTTCGACGTCATCGATTCCAGGCCGGACGCTTCCACACGTTCGATATCCGCACCGGCCACCGGTGCTGCGTTCACCGTTCCGGTGAGGACCAGGTTCGCCGTCGTCGCCGCGTCGGTCACGATCTTGATCGTGACGGCCTTGGGCACTCCGAGGGTGTCCGATGTGGTTTCGCCGTTCGGTCCCCAGTTGTATCCGTCGCGGCGTTCGAGCGTCACGTGATCGTTTGCCACTACTTCGGTGATCTTGAACAGGCCGGTTCCGTTGCTGCTGCCGCGAACACTGGCGGGGTCGTCGAGTGCTGCCTGGCATGCCAGTTTGAGAGCACCGATGCGCTCGAGCAGGAAGGGCGCAGGTTCCGCCGTCTTGATCGTGAGCTCGTCGCCATCGGCGGTTGCTACTGCAGTTTCGGGTACCGACGCTCCCAGCCACGGCGAGCCGTTCGTCTTGTCGACGACCCAGTTGATGTTGTTCGCGGCTGTCTGGGCAGTGAACGTCGTGCCGTCTTCACACGTGATCCCTTTTTTGAGGGTGAAGTTCAGCGAAGTTCCGTTCTCGCTCCATTTTTCGGCCAGATACGAGCCCGCTGCACGGGTTTTGGGGTCGATGGCCAACAACGAGTCGTTGGTATAGCTGTTGATTGCCTGCGTGGCAGTCAGGTTGGTGATCAGGGGATGAAGGTTGCCGGGGTCGGTGTTCACGATCGTCGTGAAACTCCCGTCCTTGGCGTAGTCCCCGGAGGTACCGCCGCCAGGATCAGAGGTGCTTCCGCACGAGGCAACCGTGAGAACGCCGATCGTGACCAGAGCCGCGGTGGGCACTGAGCGAGCTTTCATCTGATGCACCTTTTGATCGAAGGATGTCGTTGATCAATGCTGCGCGAGGGACGTGGCCCAGGTCTCGTTGAATCGACTCATGCTGAGCACCTGAATCTGTCGGATCGTCACAATGGATGGTCGTCGTTTCTCACAGAAGTGTGGTTCGGCTACCGTCGGGGTGTGCGCTCAGAATCTCGTCGATCAGATATCCAGACCTTCCATGTCATGGATGTATGGAAGGCCGCGACCGAACGTCAGCGGACGCACGGTGACGTTCTGACGTTGGCTGCCGGTCAACCGTCGACCCCCGCGCCGGCACCGGTGCTACGTGCGACGCGCGAGATCCTCGGCACCGAACTACTCGGGTATACCGAGACTTTCGGGATCCTGCCGCTACGCGAAGCTATTGCGCGCTACCACAGCGAGCGATCGGGAATAGCCGTCGACGCCGAAGACGTGGTGGTGACGACAGGTTCGTCCGGGGCGTTCACCTTGCTTTTCCTGGCCGCGTTCGACGAGGGCGACACCGTGGTGGTCGCTCGCCCCGGATATCCCGCCTACCGCAACACCCTTGCCGCTCTCGGCTGCAACGTCGTCGAAGTCGACTGCGGGCCGGCAACCCGATACCAGCCGACGGTGGACATGCTCGAGGCCTTGCCGTCGCCGCCTGCCGGTCTGATCGTCGCCAGCCCGGCAAATCCGACGGGCACGGTGATCTCGCCCGAGGAGCTCGCTGCGTTGGCGACGTGGTGCGAGCAGCACGGCACCCTTCTGATCTCGGACGAGATCTACCACGGCATCGGATACGGCGATCAGCACACGTCGAGCGCCTGGGAGACCTCACGCGAATCCGTAGTGATCGGCTCGGTGTCCAAGTACTTCTCGATGACGGGTTGGCGGCTCGGGTGGATGTTGGTGCCGACGTACTTGCGGCGCCCGCTGCAGAGACTCGCGTCGAACATGACGGTGTGTCCACCCGCGATCTCTCAGTACGCCGCCATCGAGGCGTTCTCGGACGAGGCGAAGGTCGAGTTGGACGGGCACGTTCAGCGGTACGCCGTCAATCGTGAACTGCTGTTGACCGGGTTGCCGAAACTGGGCATCACCGAACTGGCTCCCGCCGACGGTGCGTTCTACGTCTACGCGGATATCGGCCATCTGTGTGGCGACGAGGGCGCCACCGCGTGGTGTGCCCGGTTGCTGACAGATACCGGGGTCGCGTTGGCACCCGGAATCGATTTCGACACCGTCCACGGAAACCGGATGGTCAGACTTTCGTTCGCGGGCGCGACAGCCGACATCCAGGAGGCGCTGACCCGCCTCGAGAAGTGGCTCGGGTAACAAACAGCAGGGTCTTCGAGCTGTTTCGCCATGCGGAGGTGCCCTCTGCTGGCACGATGTCGTGGTGTCTTCTGCAGCTACGCCCAAGGGTGAACGACGTCGCCAAGCTCTGGTGGCGTCCGCTGCTGAACTTTTGCTGGAGGGCGGGTTCGACGCCGTTCGTCACCGAGCGGTGGCAACCAGGGCCGACCTTCCTCTGGCTTCGACGACCTATTACTTCGACTCACTCGACGATCTGATCGCGTGTGCCGTCGAGCTCAACGGCAACGCCGACATGGAAGCGATGCGCGCCAGAGTGGCTGCGGTGACCCAACGTCGGCGGGGCGCGGAATCAACCGTCGAACTTTTGGTCGAGCTGCTGCTCGGAGACGAAGAGAAGCGGCCGGAGAGCCGCGAACGATTGATCTCGCGCTACGAACGATTTGTGGCGTGTGCCCGTCATCCCGCGCTTCGTGACGTGCAGTTGCGCCTACGCGCCCAGCTCGACGACCTGTTGACCGATGCGCTTCGACGCTCGGGCCGAACGGCTCCCGAGGGGCAATTGCGCCGTCTTGTCGCGATGGTCGACGGCGCGATGATCACGGCGCTCGGGGAGTACGACCCGGATCCACGCGGGTTGGCCAGAGGAATGCTCTTGGAATCGATCGACGTGATGGCGCCGCCGGTCGTCTAGCTCGGGGGTGACAGCTGCTCTAGCTCGGGGGTGACAGCTGCTCTAGCTCGGGGGTAACAGCACTGCTCGGCCACCGTTAGACTGAGGCCTCGTGAGCCGCATCCCGAATGTCCTTGCCAACCGATACGCCAGCCCTGAGCTTGTTGCTCTGTGGTCTCCCGAGTACAAGATCGTGCTCGAGCGTCAATTGTGGGTGGCGGTGTTGCGTGCGCAGGCAGAGCTGGGCATCGACATTCCGGCCGACGCCATCGACGACTACGAGCGCGTCATCGACAACGTCGACCTGGCGTCCATCGCGGACCGCGAGCGGGTCACCCGCCACGATGTGAAGGCACGCATCGAGGAATTCAATGCACTCGCCGGACACGAGCAGGTCCACAAGGGCATGACCAGCCGTGACCTCACCGAGAACGTCGAGCAGCTGCAGATCGTGCGTTCTCTCGAACACGTCTACAACCACGGCATCGCCGTCGCCGCCCGTCTGGGTGAGCGCGCTGCCGAGTACTCGTCCATCGTGATGGCCGGCCGCTCGCACAACGTCGCAGCTCAGGCCACCACCTTGGGCAAGCGTTTCGCTTCTGCGGCCGACGAGCTTCTCGTTGCACTGACGCGTCTGCGTCAGCTGATCGACCGCTACCCGCTGCGTGGGATCAAGGGCCCGATGGGTACCGCTCAGGACATGCTCGACCTCCTCGACGGCGATGCGGCCAAGCTCGAGCAGCTCGAAGCGAAGGTCGCGGAGCACCTCGGATTCGCTCACGTACTGACCAGCGTCGGCCAGGTGTACCCGCGTTCCCTCGACCACGACGTCATCTCCGCGCTCGTCCAGGTCGGCGCGGGCCCGTCGTCGTTTGCACACACGATCCGCCTGATGGCCGGCCATGAGCTGGTCACCGAAGGCTTCCAGCCCGGCCAGGTCGGCAGCTCGGCGATGCCGCACAAGATGAACACCCGCTCGTGCGAGCGAGTCAACGGACTTCAGGTGATCCTGCGCGGCTACGGCTCCATGGCAGCCGAGCTCGCGGGTGCACAGTGGAACGAAGGCGACGTCTTCTGCTCCGTCGTGCGCCGCGTCGCTCTCCCGGATGCGTTCTTCGCGATCGACGGCATGTTCGAGACCTTCCTGACCGTGCTGATCGAGATGGGCGCGTACCCGGCCGTCATCGAGAAGGAACTGACGCGCTACCTGCCGTTCCTCGCCACGACCCGCGTTCTCATGGCAGCGGTGCGCGCGGGCGTCGGACGCGAGACCGCGCACGAGGCGATCAAGGAGAACGCCGTCGCAGTTGCGCTGGCGATGCGTGAGGAAGGCAAGGAGCCCGACCTGCTCGATCGCCTTGCCGCCGACGACCGTTTGCCGCTCGACCGCGCCGCACTCGACGAGGCTCTGGCCGACAAGGCGGCCTTTGTCGGCGCCGCGTCTGCTCAGGTCGACGCCGTTGTCGCCGAGGTGCAGAAGCTTGTCGACGCCAACCCCGAAGCTGCGGCGTATGCGCCGTCGCCGATTCTGTAAGGGCTACGCCCCCGTGCGCCTTTTCGGTAGTCACCACCACCGAAAAGGCGCACAGGGTCGAAGAGCATGAACTGCATCTTCTGTTCCATCATCGCCGGTGAGGCCGAGGCCAGCGTCGTCTACGACGACGCGAATGTCCTTGCCTTCATGGATATTCGGCCGTTCACATCCGGCCATCTCCTGGTCGTGCCGAAGCGCCACGCCAGTGGATTGTCCACGCTCGATTCCGGCGACGGTGCCAGGATCTTTTCCGTCGCACAGAAGATCGCCGCAGCGATGCGTACCGGACCTCTCCCCATCGACGGAGTGAATCTGCATCTCTCCGACGGAGCTGTTGCGGGGCAGGAAGTCTTCCATGTTCATCTGCACGTCATTCCGCGAAATCGCGGCGACGGCTTCGGCCTGCGTGCGCTACCTCGCACGCCCAATCGGGCAATTCTCGACAGCACGGCTGCCGTCATTCGCGGTGCACTGAACTAGCGGCACCGGCCACTTTCATGGACTGCCGATCAGTTCGACAACGGAGTCCAGAAGGACACTGCGCCAGCACAGCCAGTCGTGGCCGCCGTCGAAGATCCGATACGACACTTGCGCTCCGGCAGCCTCCAACGCCTGTGCGACCGCTGCGCTGTGCCCGACCATGTCGGACTCGTGCCTACCTACTTCGAGGACAACGCGTAAACCGTCCGGCACGCCATCGCGCTCGATGCGTGCGGCGATGTCTCCACCCGGCGGACCGTCCTCGCCGCGCTTCAAGCCTGTCGGCCACCAGAATGAACCGGACCCGCTGGCGACCAGCGCGAAGTGTTCGGGGAATTCGAGTGCTGCGAACATCGAGGCCAGGCCGCCGAAACTCTGCCCTGACACCACCGTTCGCGTTCGATCAGACGAGAAGGGTGCGACGGCGCGCACCTGCGGAAGTAGTTCGTCGACGACTGCACTCCAGTAGTCGCGGTTGCACGGCAATTCCTTCGAACGACGTTGATTGTCAACGGAATCAATGGCCAGCAGAACGCAGGACTTCAGTTTGCCGGTCTGGACTGCACGATCGAAGGCGGCACCTGCTGGCATGACCTCGGCCCAGTGCCGCCCGTCGAGAAGTATCACGAGCGGCCGTTCTTCGAGCGGTGTCAATCCGTCGTCCACGGTCTCGTAGATCCACACCGGCCGCTCGACGTCCAACGTCGAACTGGCCCAGGTGAGCTGTATCGACTTCCTGAAAACTGGAGCATCCCAACCGAACTGGACCGGCGCCGAGGGCATCTCGGCGACGGAACGCCTTGTGTCCACGCCTGCGGAGAGCGGATTGAGTGGGTCGGCAATTCGGTGTTCGAGCAACCCCAACCAGCGGGTGCGGCGGGTCGTGTCTTCCTTGCCTGCTCCCGGATAGTCGAATTCGTCGACTACGGACTTCGGCGCCGGGATGATGCTGTAACTGCTGCGCCAGGTGTTCGAGACTTCGGCGGCGTAGAACCACACCGGACTCTCGCCGATCCGTTGCATCACGCTGAGTTGTTCCGCGTGATGGTCGGTCAACGAGTTTGCGTCGAGGTAGACGCGGTCGACTTCCGTCTCCTCGGGCTGTCGCCAGAGGAAAGTTACTCGAACAGTATGTGTGTCAACACTTTCGATGATCGGCGTGCCTTGTTGCACTATCCGGTTCCAGAAGGTGTCGATGTCGGGCGAGGCCGCGAGGGAAGCGGACAATTCTGTCACCGCCTGAGTTAGCATGAGCACAGCCTAACCTAATTTCATGGGCTTTTGAATTCGAGGAGTGGTCCGCCAGTGGGCGTCACAATGAAAAAATCGCGCGCCTTGAAGGTGCTCTCCGCAGTCTTGGTGGCAGGGTTCGCTCTCGCCGGATGTAGTTCTGCGGATGCCGATTCCGGTGCTGATTCGGCTGCATCGCAGGGTAATTGGCCCCGCACGGTGGAAACGCCGAAGGGGCCGGTGGAGATCACGTCGAAGCCGGAGAGGATCGTCTCGACCAGTGTGACGCTGACGGGCACGCTGTTGTCGATCGACGCTCCGGTGGTGGCTACCGCATCGACGGGACCGAACACCGACGTATCGGATGCGCAGGGGTTGTTCACACAGTGGGGCGACATCGCTCGAGAACGTGGACTCGCAGTGCTGCCGATGGGCGGAGCGAACGCAGAATCCGTTCTGGCCCAGAACCCGGACCTCATCGTCGTCTCGGCGACGGGAGGTGACTCCGTCGTCGATCTGTACGAACAGTTCACGGCCATCGCTCCGACAATCGTGGTGGACTACGGCGGAAGTAGTTGGCAGGAAGTGGCCGCCGTGCTGGGTGAAGCGACAGGTCTCGAAGACAACGCAGCGGCCACGGTCGCGAAATTCGACAGCGCAGTAGAGGCAGCGAAGGCCAAGATCACACTTCCCCCGCAGCCGACCACCGCGCTCGTCTACTACGAGGACGGCAGCGGCGCCAATATCTGGACGCACGAGTCCGGGCAGGCGAAGTTGCTCACGGCGATGGGTTTCACGGTCGCCGACATTCCCGAGTCTGCGAAGAGCAGTGAATCCATGGGTAAGCGCAAGGACATCATTCAGGTCTCGGCCGAGAACCTCTACGACGGTATCGCGGGCAACACCCTGATCTTGGTCAGCGCCGACGACGGTGCGGTGAAAGCGGTCGAGGCACTTCCCCTGTTGGCGCAGCATCCGGCAATTCGTGATCACCATGTCTATGCCGTGGGGCTCGATACCTTCCGTCTCGACTACTACAGCGCAACCAACATGGTGAACCGGTTGGTCGAGCAGTTCGGCTGATCCATAAGTACTAGTGCTTTCACCCCGAACTAGTCCTTTGGTTGTAGCCGAGAATCGAACATTCCCTTCACGTTCGTCGAATGTGGGACCAAGTGGTGCGCGCATGCCACCATGAACGTCAATCATCGGATGCGGAATGGGGAGTGGATGTTCGACTCGGCTGGTCAGAATGTCTCGGGGCAAGCCCTGGCATCGCGAGGGTGGGGACGTTTCAACCTGAACAACCCGGCCACGGCGGCCGTGATCGTCGGCCTGCTGAGTGTGCCGTGGGTGTTCGGTCTCGCCAGTCTCAAGACTGAACCCGAGACGAGCAATCGAGTGCTGAGCGATCCGGGAACCGTCGTCGGCATCATGGGTTTCCTGACGGTGTTGACCGTTGTGGCGTGTGCGCGCCGGCGGTACCCGATCGCGTACTACCTCCTGACGTTGGCAGGATCCGGCGGATTGATGCTCTTCCTCGGGAGTCGATCGCTGGGGGCCACGCCGCTTTTCTGGTTCGCGATCATGGCAGTGTCCATCCGGGTGAGCGGCATGCGCCTGGTCGGACTGCTGGTCCTCGGAATGGCGCTGGACGTGATCTTGGCGATGTATCTCACCGAGCGGGACGGGCTGACGGTCGCAGAGGTTCAGGTGGGGGAGTTGCCCCACCTGTTCCTCGAGCCGGCGGCAAACACCGTCACGAGTTTTCTGGTCGTCGCAGCCATGGGAAAGATCGTCGCGCGTCTGCGAAAGCAAGCAATGGAGAACAGTCAGGCGGTAGCGGATCTGCACCGGGACCGCGAACGGAAGATCGCGAATGCCGTTGTCGCCGAACGGCAGGACATGGCACGTGAGTTGCACGACGTCGCGGCTCACCACATGACCGGCATGATCATCCAGGCCCGTGCCGCCGACAAGTTCTTCTCGAGCAATCCCGAACAAGCGCAAGCCCTCCTGGGCGGCGTCATCGAGCAGGGGCAGCGGGCCCTCAACAGCTTGCGGCAGATCGTGGGGATCCTCCGTCTGGGTGAGGAAGACCCCGATTTCCCGACGCCTATGGTCTCCGACATCGACGAGTTGGTGGACGACTGCAGGCGCACCATCTCGTCGATCTCGCTCGAGAAGGTCGGCCGCTTCGACGACCTGGACAGCGGAGTCCAGTTGACGTGCTACCGCATCGTCCAGGAGGCGTTGTCGAACGTCCTTCGCCATGCGCCGGGTAGCGAGTCCAAGGTATGTCTGAGCCGAGAAGCCGGTGCGGTGAGAGTCCGGGTGATCAATACGCTCGGGAATGCTCGTCCGTCCTCCGACGGGCAAAACCTCGGAATTGTGGGAATGCGCGAACGCGCGACACTCATGGGTGGTCAATTGGACGCCGGACCGAATTCGGAAGGTGAGTGGGCTGTGCAGGCACTGGTGCCGGTGAACGGGAGGATCAACGCATGATCGACGTCCTTATTGCAGACGACCAGCAGGTGGTACGGCAGGGGTTCGAACTGTTTCTCTCCGGCCACCCCGAGATTCGCGTCGTCGGGCATGCCAAGACGGGAGTCGAGGCGTACGAGCAGGTGCGTGCACTGCGTCCGGACGTCGTACTGATGGATATCCGAATGCCTCACGGTGACGGGTTGACCGCGACCAGGGAGGTCCTTGCCGAGTTTCCGGCGACCCGCGTCGTCGTGATCACCACGTTCGATCTCGACGAGTACGTTTTCGAGGCGCTCGACAGTGGCGCCGCAGGGTTCCTGCTCAAAGACGCCGATCCCGAGGAGCTCTCGTCGGCAGTGCTGACCGTGGCCGAGGGTGGCTCGGTGCTCTCTCCGAGATTGACGTCGAGACTGATCGTGGAGTTCGCGAGGCGCAAGCCGGCACCGATGTCCACAGCGCGCTCCGGATCGGATCACGGTCTCAGCGCGCGTGAAATGGATGTGGTGCAGTTGCTGTCACAAGGCTTGGGAAACAACGACATCGCAGATTCTCTCAGCCTCGAGCAGAGCACGGTGAAGTCGCACATCAGCAACATCTGCAAGAAGCTGCAGGTGCGCACCCGTGTGCAGATCGTCATCTGGGCGTACCGAAACAACGTGATCGCCGTATCGCGCTGACGCACGGGACGCTGCGGCGCATCCGGCACGGCACGGGCAGAGAAAGTCCACGTGCCCGGGTTCGACCCCTCGTCGAACCCGGGGCAGCTGGATCGCTCAGCCCAGCAGTTTGGCTTTGAGCGTCATGACGGTCGCCGGACTCAGACCCAAGCCCTCGGTCAGGTAACGATCGACCGACCCGTAGGTCAGGTCCAACTGGGCGAGGCCAGCATCGAGATAGCTTGCCTCGACACCCAACAGGGGCTCCATGTTGACGGCCATCTGTTCGCCCAGGCTCGCCGCGATACCCGCACGCGTGGCCTTCATGCCTTCGGCTGTGTATTCGTTGGTCAGCAAGTAGTCATTCATGATCACTGAGCGGTCGACACCGGCGATGCTCAGCAGCAGAAAGGACGTCCAGCCGGTGCGGTCTTTACCTGCAGTGCAATGGAAGACCTGTGCGCCTTCGGTTTCCGCGAGGCCCGTGAGCAACTGTGCGAACCCGGCTCGCTCCGTCGCTCCGGTGACGAAGGCGCGGTTCATGTCCTGCATCATCGATCGTGAGTCATCGGGGGACTTGATCTTCGCGACCATCTCGGCGATGTTCCCGGACAGGATCGGAATGTTCTCGTACGCAACCCCGTTGGGCAGGACATCCGGCTTGCTGGCGATCTCGGGTTCCGTGCGCAGATCGTAAACCTTTGTCAGTCCCAGCTTTTCGAGAATGCTCATGTCATCGCCCTTGGGCGTGATCGCGTTCGCGCGGTAGAAGACTCCCTTGTTCACGGGCAGACCGAGAGTTCCCGAGTATCCGGCGCCGGTGCCTGCGACGTCGCGGAAATTGTCGATCCCGGTCAGCCGCGGAGCATCTGGGGTTTGCTCGGCACTGCCGAAGTTGCTGGATCCGAAATCCAGTGAGCCGAACTGTGGAGCCGAGGGGGCAGGTCCGGCGTGCGCGATCGAGGCGCCGAAACCGGTGATGAGAAAGCTGCTGGTCAACGCAATGGCCGCGGCAGACCGTAGCGAGCACGTGCGCGTGGATCGGGACATGTGTGAGCCCTTCGTCGAGCGGAGAGAGTGGCTGGTCGATGAGGTATCGCGAAGGCAAGGTAGCGAGTTCACGTGTCCGATTCGAGAGGAATCTTGCTTTGCTCCCTCTCAGTGGGAGGCGTGCTGCTGTGAGCGTGAGTGACTCGGGAGGCGCAGTTCATTCCTCGAGACCTGTGTTTGTGTAAAGGTCCAGTGCCCTGATATTGGTTAGCCTCACCAAATCAATTCCGGAGCAGTCCGGTGCGTTCAGATGGAGTTCAACATGCGGGTTCAAGGTCTGTCGTGGTTTCGCCGCGCAGTGGTGATCGGCGCAGCAGCTGCGCTGGCGGTCGGCGTCGCCGGCTGCAGCAACTCCGAGGAGGCGTCGTCCGAATCGTCGACGACAGCCGCGAGCTCGCAGACCCGTGTCTTCGAGGCACAGAACGGATCCATCGAGATCCCGAGCGACCCGCAGCGGATCGTGGCCTGCGGATACGCAGTTCTGCCGCTGATTCAGGCGGGAGCGAACCTGGCAGCAGTATGTGAGTGGACCCGTGAACTCGGCAACATGGACGACAAGACCAAGGCCGCTTACGAAGCTCTGCCGAAGGTCGCGCCCGACGGCAACGTCTCCCAGCTCAACTACGAGGGAATCGTCGCTGCCGAGCCCGATCTGATCATCATGGGTGTTCCCGCTCGTGTCGAAAGCCAGCTGGACATGGCGCAGCTCAAGGCGGCCGCTCCCGTCGTCTTCCTGGGACCGACGGTTCCTGCTGATTGGCGAGTGCTGGGCGAGCAGTTCGCCGATGCCGCGAATGTCTCCGACACCTACGGCGAGTTCAAGGACGACTACGACGCCAAAACCGCCGAACTGGCCGCGAAGTACAAGGACAAGCTCGGCTCGCTGACCTTCGGCGGCGTGTGCAACGTCTGCAAGCCCGAGGCCGGAACCTTCTCACGCGAGTACGCGTCTTCGTACACGACCAATCTCTTCGACGGACTCGGACTGCAGTTCCCCGGCACCCCCGCAGACCCCGCCGACATCCACGTCGAACAGGTATCCATCGAGAAGATCGGCGAAAATCTCGGAAATGTCGACGTGATCGTCTACGGCCTCAACGCCGATGGCTCGATGTCTCCGCAGTTGCAGGAGCTGGTCAATTCCGAGCTGTGGAAGGAATTGCCCGCAGTGAAGGCCGGCAACGTCGTCCAGGTCCAGCATTCGTTGGCCGCGACCTATCAGACGGCTCTTCTGACGCTGGATTCGATCGACGAGGGCCTGTCGAAGCTGCCCGCAAACCAGTAATTCATCGACTGTGACGGTGGCCTCTCGCCTGCTGGCGAGGGGCCACCTGCATATCCGGATGAGCAGGGCGGACAGCTCTCCGAACGGCGAGGACGCTTACCTGTACCGGCTACCGGGGTTCTGTACGAACTGCGAACGCCCGATAGGGTGACCGGGTGCGTCCTACACTTGATTCCTACACTCATCTGGCCGGTGGCAAGGTCCGTGACCTTTACACGATCGACGACGAGCATCTGCTGCTTGTCGCGAGTGATCGGATCTCGGCCTACGACCACGTGCTCAGCACGCCGATCCCCGACAAGGGTCGCGTGCTCACCGCGATGAGCGTGTTCTTCTTCAACGTCCTCGGTGGCACCAACCACCTGGCCGGCGAGCCCGACGACGATCGCATCCCGGAAGAGGTTCTCGGCCGCGCGCTCGTAGTGCGCTCCCTCGACATGGTTCCCGTCGAATGCGTCGTTCGTGGCTTCCTCACCGGCTCCGGCCTGGTCGACTACAACAACACCGGCGCAGTGTGCGGCGTCGCGTTGCCCGAGGGCCTCGTCGAGGCGTCGCGGCTGCCCGACCCCATCTTCACCCCGGCGTCCAAGGCAGCTCTCGGGGATCACGACGAGAACATCAGCTTCGATCAGGTAGTGGAGAAGGTCGGCCAGAAGCTGGCAGTGCAGCTTCGCGAGGACACTCTCGACGTTTATGCCCGCGCCTCCAACTTCGCGGCCGATCGCGGAATCATCCTTGCGGACACCAAGCTCGAATTCGGTCTCGACTCCGGTGGAAACCTCGTGCTCGCCGACGAGGTGCTCACCCCCGACTCGTCGCGCTACTGGCCTCTCGAAGGCTACGAAGCGGGCAAGGTGCAGCCCAGTTTCGACAAGCAGTTCGTGCGCGACTGGCTCACGAGCCCCGAATCCGGCTGGGACCGTAGCTCGGACACGACACCGCCGCCGTTGCCGCAGGAGATCGTCGACGCGACTCGGGCACGCTACATCGAGGCGTACGAGCGCATTTCCGGTCTGTCCTTCGACGATTGGGTCGGTCCCAGCGCATGAGCCTGATCCCGCCGGTCGCAAAGAAGGTCCCCGCCGAACGTACCCATCACGGACACACGTTCGTCGATGACTACGAGTGGCTGCGGGACAAGGACAACGCCGAGGTAGTCGCATACCTCGAAGCCGAAAACGCGTACACCGACGAGCAGACGGCCGCGCTCGAGCCGTTGCGCGAGAAGATCTTCCAGGAGATCAAGTCGCGGACGCAGGAAACCGACATGTCGGTGCCCACTCGCATGGGTAAGTGGTGGTACTACTCGCGCAGCGTGGAAGGCAAGTCGTACACCGTCCAGTGCCGGTGCCCCATCGCCGGTGAAGACGACTGGACTCCGCCCAACCTGACGCCCGGCGTCGAGCTGGCGGGCGAGCAGATCCTCATGGACGGCAACGTCGAAGCCGAAGGGCACGAGTTCTTTTCGCTCGGCGCGTTCTCCATCAGCGAGGACGGCACGTTGCTCGCGTACTCGGTGGACATCGTCGGCGACGAGCGGTACACCTTGCGGTTCAAGAACCTCGAGACCGATGAGATGCTCGCCGACGAGATTCCCGATACCGCGCCTGGCGCCACCTGGGCGATCGACCACAGTCACGTCTTCTACATGACGGTCGACGATTCCTGGCGTCCGGACACCGTGTGGCGTCACAAGCTGGGAACGCCGCAGAGTCAAGATGTTTCGGTGTTCCACGAGCCCGACGAACGGTACTGGGTTTCGGTGGGGTCTACCCGCAGTGAGAAGTACCTGATGATCTGGGTCGGTTCCAAGGTGACCAGCGAAGGCTGGATGCTGGAATCGGCGAACCCGGAAGGCGACTTCCGCGTCATCATCCCGCGTCGCGAGGGCGTCGAGTACGGCGCTGAACACGCAGTGATCGGGGGAGAGGACCGCTTCCTGATCCTCCACAACGACGTCGTGGACGGAGTCAAGGCGGAGAACTTCGTGTTGGTGGAAGCTCCCGTGTCGGATCCGACGAACATGACGACGCTGATCGAGCACAGCGCAGAGGTTCGTCTGGAAGAAGCCGAAGCCTTTGCCGGACACCTCGTCCTGAGCTACCGCCGCGAGGCGCTCACTCGGGTTGCCGTGTGGCCGTTGACGGATGACGGCTACGGCGAGCGTCACGAAATCGACTTCGACGAAGAACTCTTCAGCATCGGTATGGGGTCCAACCCGGAATGGGCGCAGCCCACCATCCGACTCGGCTTCACGTCGTTCATCACTCCCGGGCAGGTGTACGACTACTACGTCGCCAGTGGTGAACTGGCACTGCGTAAGTCGCAGCCTGTTCTCGGTGACTTCGATGCGAGTAATTACGAGCAGCGTCGCGACTGGGCAGTGGCCGACGACGGAACCCGCATTCCGCTCTCGATCGTGAGGCGCGTAGGTGCGCCGGAAGGTCCCGCGCCGCTGCTGTTGTACGGCTACGGTTCCTACGAGGCGAGCATCGACCCGTCGTTCTCGGTTGCCCGCTTGTCGTTGCTCGATCGCGGCGTCGTCTTCGTGGTCGCACACGTGCGCGGCGGCGGCGAGATGGGTCGTCACTGGTACGAAAACGGCAAGACGCTCACGAAGAAGAACACCTTCACCGATTTTGTCTCGTGCGCAAAGCATTTGATCGACACCGGTGTCACGGCGGCCGATCGGATGGTTGCCGACGGCGGTAGTGCGGGTGGATTGCTGATGGGGGCTGTCGCCAATCTCGCTCCGGAACTGTTTGCCGGCATTCTCGCCAATGTTCCGTTTGTCGACCCGCTGACGTCGATTCTCGATCCGTCGCTGCCGTTGACGGTCATCGAGTGGGACGAATGGGGAGATCCGCTGCACAACAAGGACGTCTACGACTACATGCGCTCGTACAGCCCGTACGAGAACGTGGAAGCCAAGGACTATCCCGCCATTCTTGCGATCACGAGCATCAACGACACCCGCGTTCTGTACGTGGAGCCGGCCAAGTGGGTCGCGAAACTGCGCGCCACGAAGACCGGTGATGCTCCGCTACTTCTCAAGACCGAGATGAGCGCCGGACACGGCGGTGTCAGCGGTCGGTACGAGAAGTGGAAAGAGGTCGCATTCGAGTTCGCCTGGGTTCTCGACACGGTCGGCGCAAACTAGCTTCTGTGTCAATCAGGTTCTGCGGTAACGAACCTGAGGGCGCCCAGCGCGCCCGTACTCGGTCTCCCGGGTGAGCATGCCGTCGTCTGCCAGCTTTTCCAGGTAGCGCCAGGCTGTCACCCGGGACACGCCGACCGATGCTGCCACCTCTGCAGCGGTCACGGGTCCCTCAGAATCCCGGACAGACGCTGCGACGAGCCCGAGTGTTTGAGACGCAAAGCCTTTCGGTGCCGCTGCTCGATCGTCGGACGTTCGTAGCGCGGACATCGCGCGGTCGATGTCGTGTTGACTGACCGCAGACTCTCCAGCGGGAAGTGCTGCACGATATTCGAGGTAGCGCTCGAGCTTGTCGCGGAATGCTGCGAAAGTGAACGGCTTGAGAAGATAGAGGACGATCCCGCGAGCCACGGCGCTTCGGACCACCTCCAGATCGCGCGCCGAGGTAACCGCGATGATGTCCGGACTGGGCCGCAACCCGCCCAGGGCGGAGGCCACGTCGAGACCGCTGGCGTCGGGCAACCCGATGTCGAGCAGGACCAGGTCGATGGGCTGGTCGGTGGCATTGGCCGCCGTAACTGCACGCACGGCGGCGTTCCCGGAATGAACCACGCCGTGGACCACGAATTCCGGCACACGCTCGACGTAGGAACGGTGTGCCTGCGCGATCAACGGTTCGTCGTCGACTATCAGTACACGGATCATCTCGGTGCTTCCGCCTCGCGCAGCGGGATACGGACAACCAGCATTGAGCCCATCGCCGGCTCGCTGGTGAGCGTGCCGCCATGCCGTTTCACGACTTGAGAGACCAGTGCGAGACCGAGTCCGCGAGAGCCGGATTTTGTGGAGTAGCCACGGCCCTTGGCCTTTTCGAGTGCTTCGGGTGTCATTCCCGGGCCGCTGTCGGCGACGGCAACAACCATCATCGAATCCTCTTCCATTACCGTCACTTCCACCCACGGAGACTCGCTCGCGCGCGATGCGTCAATAGCATTGTCCACGAGATTGCCGACCAGCGTGACCAACTCGCGTGCATTGAGCGAAGGAACCGGACCGAGCGCGGTGTCTTCCGTGATGGTCAGGTCGACCCCGCGTTCGGTCGCTTCGCTCATTTTCCCGAGCAGTAGTGCGGCCAGCGCCGGCTCGTGGACCGCATTCATCAGACGATCGATCAGCTGTTGGGACACCCGCAATTCGTTGGTGGCGAAGGCCACTGCGTCCTCGTTTCGCCCCAACTCGACCATCGTGATGATCGTGTGCAGACGATTTGCGCTCTCGTGGGCTTGCGATCGAAGCGACTCGGCAAAACTTCGTACCGAATCCAATTCCCCGAGTACGTTCTGAAGTTCGGTGTGATCGCGAATTGTCAGCACGGTGCCAATTCTGTTGCCCTCCCACTCAACCGGGTGTTGGTTGACCACCAGCACACGCTTGTCGGTGAGGTGCACTTGATCCTTCGCGGGAGAGGCGTCGTCGACCCGCATGGTCTCGGGGATGGATGAAAGTGGCACGGGCCCGTCCGGTAGATCGAGGAGGCGACGTGCTTCGTCGTTGACGATGTCCACTCTCGCGTCTTTGCTTCGGCCTTGCCCGATCACCACCAAACCCTCACCGATGCTGTGCAGTACGGCGTCGTGGTGCTCGTACATGGTGCGCAGTTCGTCCGGAGCCATTCCCAGGGTCTGTCGCCTGATGCGTCGGCTCACCAGAAGTGAACTCAGGAGGGCGGCAAGAAGACCGCCGCCGGCAACGAACAGGATGACCGGAACACTTTGGGCGAACTGCTTGCTGATCTGCTCGCGGGTGACACCGGCAGAAACCAGACCGACCAGGGTTCCGCCGGAATCGTAGACAGGAGTGACTGCGCGGATCGACGGCCCCAGCGACCCGGCGTACGTCTCCGTGAAGGTCACGCCGGCGAGTGCGCGGTCAATGTTTCCGTTGAACAGTTGACCGATCAGCTCCGGGCTCGTGTGGGTGAATCGAGTGCGATCCGGCGCCATCACCACGATGAAATCGACGCCGGTTGCCTGTCGTATTTTCTCGGTCTGTGGTTGCAGAATCGCGGTCGGGTCCGGGCTCGTCAGGGCTGCCGCCGTCGAATCCGACAGGGCGAGAGTCTGCGCTATCGAGCTCACCTGCCTGCGGATCGCGTCGTCGCTGTCTCGGCGTTCGTCGACAACTGCGAGCGCGGCCCCCACGCCGATGACCAGCGCCAACAACGCCAATTGCAGGAGCAGGATCTGCCTGGCGACGCTCATACGTCGGCCGGTCTTTCGTTCGACCATCGAGCGCCTCCTGAACGTAATGAACACAAACTTCCGGGCCCACCTGTTTGCAACAAGAATTCTCCACGACTCGAAGTGATCCCGATCACTTCACAGATATCCGATCCAAAGGACACCCCATGAGCAGCACGGCAACAGGGACAGTAGACGGTTCCCCACAGCCCGAGGGCACCAAGGCAAAGCGCGACAAGACGCATTGGCTCTACATGAGCGTCATCGTCGCGGTTATCGGCGGCATCCTCGTCGGTTGGCTCGCACCCGAGTTCGGTAAGTCCGTCGGTGTACTCGGCACGTTGTTCGTCAGCCTGATCAAGATGATGATCAGCCCGGTCATCTTCTGCACCATCGTGCTCGGCATCGGCTCGGTTCGAGCTGCGGCCAAGGTCGGCAAGGTCGGCGGCCTCGCACTCGCCTACTTCATCGGGATGTCCACCATCGCACTCGCGATCGGCCTGGGCGTCGGCAACCTGCTCAACCCGGGCAGCGGCCTGAACATCACGCCCAACGCGGCCTCCGTGGCCAAGCTTGCAGATCAGGCCCACAGCGCGGGCGGTACCTGGGACTTCATCGCGTCCATCATTCCGACGTCGATGCTGTCCTCCCTCACCGCCGGCAGCGTGCTGCAGACTCTGTTCGTCGCCCTTCTGGTCGGCTTCGCGATCCAGTCGCTCGGCAAGTCGGGTGAGCCGATTCTCAAGGCCGTCGGATACATCCAGAAGCTCGTGTTCAAGATCCTGACGATGATTCTCTGGCTCGCCCCGATCGGTGCTTTCGGCGCCATCGCCAGCGTCGTCGGCCAGACCGGTTTGAACGCCGTCGTCCAGCTCGGAACCCTGATGATCGGCTTCTACCTGACCTGCCTGATCTTCGTCTTCGGTGTTCTCGGAACGCTGCTGCGCGCCGTCACCGGATTCAACATCTTCAAGCTGGTCAAGTACTTGGCCCGTGAGTACCTGCTCATCTTCGCCACGTCGTCCTCCGAATCGGCACTGCCGCGTCTGATCGCCAAGATGGAGCACGTCGGCGTCGAGCGCACCACGGTGGGCATCGTCGTTCCCACCGGCTACTCGTTCAACCTCGACGGCACCGCGATCTACCTGACGATGGCCTCGATCTTCATCGCCGACGCCATGGGACAGCCGCTCGCCTTCGGTGAACAGCTCTCGCTGCTGGTGTTCATGATCATCGCCTCCAAGGGCGCTGCGGGAGTCAGCGGCGCCGGTCTGGCCACGCTGGCCGGTGGACTGCAGAGCCATCGCCCCGAGCTTCTCGACGGCGTCGGACTCATCGTCGGAATCGACCGCTTCATGTCGGAAGCGCGAGCGATCACCAACTTCTCGGGCAATGCGGTCGCGACTCTCCTGGTCGGCGCGTGGACCAAGACGATCGACAAGGAACGCGTCATCGAGGTGCTCGACGGGAAGATTCCGTTCAACGAAGCCACGATGCTCGACGACGAGGACGAAGAAGAGCAGCACAAACTCGAAACGGCTCCGACCGGCACCAAGCAGTCATTTGTGAGCCATCACTAGATACTTCCGCTCTGCTGAACGTTTGACCGCACAGCAGGCGCGGAACCCGATCTACGATCAGTGATCCTGGTCGTAACGATGAAAGAGACCGCCGCACTAACCGTGCGACGGTCTCTTTCTGTTCGTGGGTGCTATGTGTACCAGGTGGGTTCGGGAATCTCGCCGGTCAGAAAACGACTACCGACTTCACGGCGCTTGTACGCGAGCGGATCGTGAAGGGTATGCGTCCGGATGTTGCGCCAGTAGATATCCAGGCCGACATCGTTGGACGTGGCTCTGGCACCGGTCAGTTCGAAGATCTTGTTGCTGATCTCCAAGGAGACGTCGGCGGCGCGAAGTTTTGCGGCCGCAATGCGTACGGCGAGGTCGCCGCGAGCCTGCTCGGTGAGGTTTTCGCGAGCGTCGTGGAGCACGGCGTCGGCCTCACGGCTGACCTGATCCACGAAGGCCTCCGCCGCCCACAGCTTCGATTGCAAGTCGCCGTAGCCCTCACGGAGGTACCACTCGTCGGTTGCGATTTCGCGGTTGTCACCGCCGTACGGCCATGGACGCGTACGGGTTCGGGTGTACTCGGCCGCAGTATCCAGTGCGCCACGGGCGATCCCGAGGTAGAAGTTCGCGAACACGATCTCGATCGCGGGGAAGTTCAGGGTGTTGTAGACCAGAGGTTGGAATTCCTTGTCGACAAAGCCTGCCGCACTTGCCCAGTCGACCTCGACGTCGTTGATCTCGACACTGCCCGAATCGGTGAGGCGCTGCCCGAGGTTGTCCCAATCGCCGCGAAAGACTATGCCGTCCTGAGCAGTCGGCACGATAGCGAACACATGCGTCGCAGTTCCGTCGATGATTCCTTCGAGCACCGTGAGGTCGGTGACTCGTCCGCCGGTGGAAAACGACTTCACACCGTTGAATACCAGGGTGTCTCCGCGATCCACGACGGTGAGGTCGGTGTCTCGAGGGTTCACCGCGCCGCCGAAGAAGAATCGGTTGCTCGTGTACAGCTCCTCGACAGCGGAGATCTGCGGATCGGTTCCGACCAATCTGGCTGCCCATGCCCACAGGTAGTGATACCCGAGCAGTTGCCCGATCGAGCCGTCGGCGCGCGCGATCTCCCGAACCACCTTGTAGGCGGTCTCCCATCGCTGCCCACCGCCGCCGAACTCGATCGGACCCAGCAGTGTCACCAGACCACTGTCCTTGAGCAGCTGGACTTCTCGG
This sequence comes from Rhodococcus sp. P4_E4, assembly GCF_056401575.1. Classification (NCBI taxonomy): domain Bacteria; kingdom Bacillati; phylum Actinomycetota; class Actinomycetes; order Mycobacteriales; family Nocardiaceae; genus Rhodococcus; species Rhodococcus sp. P4_E4. The sequence goes on from NZ_JBFUJB010000003.1 coordinate 41,718, forward strand.
AACGGTGGTTCGCCGGCTCGGTCGCGGGCGAGCGCGTCGACGGCAAGGACGTTGCTCACCTCGCGAGCGCGGTCGATCCAGCCTTCGGATGTGTCGGGAACGCCGACGAAGACTTCGGTTTCACTGGTCACGGTCATGCCTGTACATCCTTTTCGGTCGGTGCAGTCCCGATGGCCCACACGTAAATCGGTTCGGTTCCGTTGATTTCGTAGTCGCCGACAACTCTGGATTTGAAGACGACCGGATTATGACTGGCCACGGTGCGCGCGTTGCGCCAGAACCGATCGAGATCGAGGTCGCGACTCACTCCGGAAGCGCCGAGTGCGTCGAAGATCTTGGCCGTGGCTGGAACGACGAGTCCGATCGAGGCGACTTGCCCTCGCCCCGAATCGATTTCGGCTGCGATGTTGGCGGCTTTCTCTTCCTCCGGCGAGCCGGAGAATGCGGCTTCGTATGCCCATTGGGACGACTGTGCTGCGTGCAGCGCCACGGCCTCGGCTGCAAAGGCAGCCGAGGACACCTCGCCGACAACTTGCTGGATCTGCGAATCCTGCGCGTATCTCGGAGCGTTGCCGTGACTGAAGGTTCGAGTACGAGAGGCGACTCGACGAGAGATCTCGGTTGTCGCAGCCTTGGCGATGCCGGCGAGAGTGGCGAGATGGAACAGTTGGTAGAACGCGGTCTGGTATTTGAATCGCATCGAGAAATCGAAGATGTTCTCCGGCTGGACTATTGCGTTCTCGTAGACGGACGAGCCGGAGCCAGTCGTCTGCTGGCCGAACCCGTTCCAGTCGTCACTGTGTGTGACACCGGGTTGTCTCGCTTCGACTGCGGCGATCACGAATGCGCCGGTGTCGGTGCGCTGCGAGTACAGGTCGATCCAGTCGGCGAAAATGGAACCCGTGCTGTAGAACTTTGCCCCGTTCGCCAGGAAATGGTCGGCATCGGGTGCGGGCGAGACCTTGGTGTTGGCTTCGCCCAATGCAACGTCGCCGATTTCGGTCCACGCGTTGCCGACCAACTGTCCCTCCGCGAAGCGTCGGAGCCAGGTGTCACGCTCAGGCCCGGGGTCGGCGACCAGTCGGTCTTCGACAAACGCGAAATGACCGCGCAGTGCCTGGGTGATGTTGGAATCGGCGCTCGACAACTCGACTAGTAACCGGATCAATTGCGGGATGCTCGCGCCGGATCCACCGTGTGTTGTCGGCACCCGAACGGCGCCGAAGCCTGCTTTCTTGAGTGCGTCGATCTGTTGGAAGGGAAGCACGTGATCGCGTTCGCGTTCGACGACGGCTTGTGCGATGTCCGCGAAGATCGGACGGAATTTTGCTGCCAGTGTTTCGTAGTCGACCTCACTCTTGATCGGATCTGCAGACCGGGAAACGGCATTCGGCGTCAGTGCGGTGGTCATGGGAAGAATGCAAGCTGTAATCACCAGGGGCGTCGATCCTTCATCGCGACCTGATTCGAAGTGTTGTCAGTCCGCGCAAATCTCGGTTCGATGGCCTGCCGGGCAGTTCTACCGGAATCGAGTGGTCAGTGCGATTGCTCGTGAAGGTGTTCTACGATCCATCCGTTCCATTCGACAGTTCCTCCGGAACCGCAATCGTGTCGGAACGGCTGCCCTGGAGAGCCGGGTCGAACGACCACGCGAAAGTCTCTCGCCTCCAATCGAAGATCGACAGTCGTATGTTCTCCGTCGACGCTCTCGGTGACGCTCTCGAGTGCGTCCGTCCCGACGATGCCGGTAACGCGTCGGACTGCGTGTTCGGCGGCCTGAGCGGCCTGTGACAGTGCCGCTCGGCCGCGCAGGTGCAGCAGCTCCAATTCTCCGGCTTGGTATTTTTCGGCTGCATCGATCGCGGAGTTGCCGTCCAGTCGGCTGAAATAGACTGCGGCGGGCCACGCAATCATGTTGGCCGCGAATCGATCTCCGCCGATGTGACTGCATTCCCACACATCTGCGATCTGTGCCGCGTTCAGCGCCGACACGACCGGGCGACCGAGTTCCGCGCAGCACGCATCCTTCTTTCCATGTGTGCAGACTGCGAAGAGCGGTTCCGTGCGGGAGCGGCCGAAGTCGGGTTCCACACCGGTGGCCATCGATTCGAACGGCAGTACCGACAGGTCCTCGTATCGGTCGACCGACCCTTCCCGCATCCACTGACGTGTGCCGTCCGTCCAGGCGAGTACGCACATCGGGGTGAGGACTCGGCGGTTGCGGGGCCGCCGGATCACCACGAGGCGGATACGACCCTGCGCTGCGTAGATTTTTTCGGTGAGTGCGACTGGGAGAACGTCGTCAGGAGCGGACGCCGGCCAGGGGCCTGGGTGCTCGATCAACACCCACAGATGTGTCATTCCGGCGCGACCGACCATCGGTTCGCCGGCGGTCGACGACTGCCGTGTACAGGCGTGAGGGCGTCGACTGGTTTGCGGATTGGCGACAAATTCCGGAAAGCACTGCATAGATGCCTTCCCCAGGACACCGTCGCTGCAGGTGTGGCAGGGAAGGGAAGACATGATGAGGCTCCAGTCTCGTAGGTTAGGCTCACCAGACTATTGGATGGTGAATCCTTTGCTCAGCCGTGGTGAATGCGCGTGGCTGTGACGGTCGAAAGCAGTCGGTAACAGGAGTGTTGGGAATGAAACGCAGTAACTCGCGGGCGAAGTACGTGCTGGGTGGTTTTGTCCTCGCCGCCATCGTGGCAACGACAACGGCGTGTGGCAGTGACGACAAGACGGATACCGACAGTCAGTCCGCCGACACCGTGCACGCGGTCACCCATGCCCGCGGAACCACGGACGTACCGATGGATCCGCAGAGAGTTGTCGTGCTCGAGCCGGTTCAGCTCGACACATCGGTGGCACTGGGCGTGATTCCCGTGGGCACCGCGGTCCTCAGCGAGACGACCGGTGTTCCGGCGTACCTCGGTGAGAAGGCCGCGGAGATCGAGATGGTCGGCACCGTCGCGGCGCCGAACCTCGAGAAGATCGTCGCACTGAGCCCGGACCTGATCATCGGAACGGAATCGCGGCACGGTGATCTGTACGAGCAGCTCGCTGCCATCGCGCCGACCGTCTACATGGCGACCCAGACCGATCCGTGGCAGGACAACGTCCAGTTCGTCGCAGAGGCGTTGAACAAGACCGATCAGGCAGGCGAACTGCTCGGTGATTACACGGCACGCTGCGAGGAAGTGGCGAGCAAGCACAGCACCGAGGGCAAGACCGCTCAGCTCATCCGCCCACGCGACGACGTTCTGACGCTGTACGGACCAACGTCGTTTGCCGGAAGCACTCTCGAATGCGCGGGACTCACGATTCCCGCACGCGACTGGGAGAACTCGATCTCCGTCGACCTCTCCCCGGAATTCGTCTCCGGAGCCAACGCCGACCTCATCCTGGTCACCTCCGCGAAGCCGGCAGATGCCAGCACGATGCCGAAGGCCGTGGCGGACAACGCCGGATTCTTCCCGAACCCACATCTGGTCGACATGTCCTACTGGATCACGGGCGTCGGACCGCTCGGCGGCCTCACCGTTCTGGACGACCTCGATCGCATTCTCGGAGCATCGAAGTAGCAGTAGGTGAGAACAAGCAGTAGGTGAGAACAAGTAGTGGGCGAGAACTGGCAGTCGGCAAGAGTCGCTAAGTTGGACCTATGACAACTCCAGTACAGAACATCGCGATCAACACCCTCGGTGGCGTGCCCACCTCGTTGGGTGAATACGACGGCCGTGCCGTGCTCGTGGTCAACGTGGCATCCAAGTGTGGACTGACCCCGCAGTACTCGGCGCTCGAGAAGCTGGCCAGCGAGTACGCCGATCGCGGTCTGACCGTGATCGGCATCCCGTGCAACCAGTTCATGGGGCAGGAACCGGGTACCGCCGAAGAGATCGAGACGTTCTGCTCCACTACCTACGGCGTCACGTTCCCGCTCCTCGAGAAGATCGAGGTGAACGGCGAGAACCAGCATCCGCTGTACGCCGAACTCACCAAGGCTGCCGACGCCGAAGGCGCTGCGGGCGACATCCAGTGGAACTTCGAGAAGTTCTTGATCGGACCGGACGGCACCGTCGTCAACCGCTTCCGTCCGCGGACCGAACCTGACGCTCCCGAGGTTGTCGCCGCCATCGAAGCCGCGCTTCCCAAGAATTAGTAGCCGCGCTTCTCAAGAACTAGTAGCTGTGCTGAAAACTGCCGCCGGATGATCATCCGGCGGCAGTGTGCTGTTCACCCACAGCTGCCACTATCGGAGTATGTCCGCAGAACTGATCGTGTCGGTATCCGGAATCAGAGACGAGACATGTTATCTCGCTGCCGGATTCGCAGACGAGATGGACGCTCGAGGTGTCCGCCTGTCGCTCCTGGTGGCGCCGCGACTGAAGGACAAATATCGACTGGCCGACGACGCGGTGACGATGGCCTGGCTGCGTGAGCGTCGTGAGCACGGCGACGCCATCGTTCTGCACGGCTACGACCAGGCCGCGACCAAGCGTCGTCGAGCCGAGTTCGCCACTCTGTCGAAGCACGAAGCAAAACTGCGACTACTCGCTGCGGATCGGGTTCTCGAGCATGCAGGCCTTCGGACCCGGGTGTTCGCACCGCCGCGCTGGGTGGCGTCGCCTGGTGCCATGTCGGTGTTGCCGGAGACCGGCTTTCGGACGATGGCAGGCCTCGGCGCAGTACACGATCTGACCCGTGGAACCTTGCAGCGGGGAAGGGTTTTCGGTATCGGCGAGGGCTTCAAGGCCGAGCCGTGGTGGTGTCGCGCATTGGTTCTCGGAGCCGGGCGCGCCGCCAAGCGTGGGGGACTGGTCAGATTGTCGATTACTGCCAAGCAGTTGGGAAACGAGGGCCCACGTCAGGCTGTTCTCGACGCTGTGGACCTCGCGCTTTTTCATGAGGCCACCTCGCAGGTATACCGATGGAACTCCCCGTCGCAGGAACTCGGCGCTGCCTGAATTCGGTCATTGGCAACTATTCGATAGCTGCGAGATGGTGTCGTGTGTCCGGGTTGCCCGAGCAGGCAGAGTCTTCGCATTTATCCCGTTCCTTGCAGGCAGTAGGGCCGATTAGGTCAAAGTCGCATAAAGTGGACGTTGAATTCGAGTATGGCGTCGCCCAACCTTTTCGCTGCTACAGTGCGTGCAGTTAATCTGCCGCTAGTAGACGAAGTTGAGGTTCACCATGCGCGCACGAGGGTTCTCCAAGTCGGCCGAGGGTCTTGTCGCTCTGGCTGTGGGCGCAGTCGTCTGTGCTGCAATCGTCCCGGCAGTTGCGTCTGCCGCTCCGACCGGCGTGGTTCACACGCTGCCGACAGGCGGTGTCGACGGCGGTGCGAGCGAAGGCACCCGCACCGCAACTGTCGACGACGAAGGTGAGCAACTCACACTGCGGCTTCACAAGATGAATCTGCGGGGATCCGACTTCTCGATGGCCGTACAGGAAAGCGGCGGCGAGCTGACCGATGTGGTGATCCCGGCGCCCCGTTCGTACATCGGCAGTGTGGAAGGGCATCCGGACGCAATCGTCTCGGCCATCGTCGACTCCGCCGGAACACTGCGCGGGCAGGTGATTTTCGATCGTGGTGCTTCGATCGAGTTCGTGGGATCCGACGTGGTCGGTCGCAGCACGGCGCCGATCGACGCAAAACCCAAGTGGCCGACCGCCTCTATCGCGTCGGCCTCGGCCGCAAGCGTCGGCAAGACGGTGAAGCAGTTCGTGGTGGGATTGGATCTCAGTGGCGAGTGGTACTCCGCGCACGGCGCAGGCAGTCCCGCCGTCGCTCTGGATCGGGCCGAGGAATCAATGGCCCGAACCGCTGCCATCTGGATCAGAGACGTCGGAATTCGACCGAGCCTGGGTCGGGTTGTCCTTCGCGCCGATGCCGCGAGTGACCCGTATTCGAGCAGTTGTGAAAACCTCGACCAGTTGGAAGGTCTGTGGTCCGATCAGGTCGGGACGAGCGTCGACCAGGCGACTGTCGTCTGCGCTTCCGGTGGCGGAAATGCCTACTACTCGAGGTTCGAACTCGATCACAGCTATGCGCAGGTCGGTGCCGAGCCCGATGGCAACTTCAGCCGCGTCCTCCGCCACGAGTTGGGCCACAACTTCTACGCCGACGACTATCACGGCGGCGGCGCCGAGGGATCGACCATCATGAACGGCAACGACCTCTCGCGCTTCGACGGCACCGAATTTGCTGCCATCGTCGATGCCGCGGACGTGGCCTCGGATCGACTCGACGACGTCGGTCGGTACACGGCAAGCCCGATCCCGCCGTACGCCGCACTCGACACCGCGCAGGTCCGCTCAGGTGGCACAGTCACCGTCGACGCCGTCGCGAATGATCATGACAGCAACGGAGATTCGATCAAGGTAACCGGGGTCGAGGCGACGTCACTTCTCGGTGGCACCGTAAAGCTCGAAAACGGCGAAGTGGTGTTCGAGGCCGGAACGAAGACAGGCACCGACAGGATTCTCTACACACTCACCGACGCAGCCGGTGGGACGAGCACCGGCTGGATCATCGTCGATGTGAGTGCGTGAGGACTGAATCAGGCGACTTCGACGCTCGACTCCTCACCGAGAACTCGGAACTCGGTACCGTCGGCAGCCATTTCCGAGTAGCGACCGTAGAAGATGCCTGTGGCTTCGTCGCGGATGATCGCTTGATGGATGGGAACCGCGACGCGCGGCGCTACCGCGCGGAGGTAGTCGATGGCCTCCGAGATCTTGAGCCACGGTGCGGCGGCGGGAAGGGCAAGAACGTCGACCTTCTGTTCGGGGACGTAGAGGGAATCGCCGGGATGCATGAACTGCGCCGGGTTGGTGGCGTCGCCGAGGAGGAACGCGGTGTTGTCGATCATCGGTAGGTCCGGATGGATGATCGCGTGCTCTCCGCCGGTCCCGGTCACCTCGACGTCGCCGATGCTGAACCGGTCGCCCGGCCGGACTCCCGTCCAGCGGCCACCGAGCTTCTCAGCCGTCTGCGGATCGCTGTACAGCACCGCGTCGGGGTTTGCTTCGGCCAGTTCGGGCAGCCGCGCCGGGTCGGCGTGATCGGGGTGTTGATGTGTCACGAGGATGGCGTCGAGGCCGGTGATGCCTTCGAATCCGTGCGAGAAGTTGCCGGGATCGAAGAGGATTTTCGATCCGTTCAACTCCACGAGCACACAGGAATGGCCAAAATGTGTCAGTCGCATGATTTCGAGTATGCGCCGCCCTGGAGTGACTCGCAGGCGGGTTTCGCGGGTGTTGGCCGTCACGCCCCGATCACTCGATGCGAACCATCTCGGGTGCGCCCGGTAAACTGGCCATCACCCGAGCGTTTCACTCCGGGTTCGCGCACTAGTACCGAGGAGCAGCACGTGGCCCGTGTCGTCGTCGAAGTCATGCCCAAGGCCGAGATTCTCGACCCCCAGGGACAGGCAATTGTCGGGGCACTGTCTCGCCTGGGCTTTGCAGGAGTATCCGATGTCCGTCAGGGCAAGCGGTTCGAGTTGGAGATCGACGGCAGTGTCGAAGACGCCGAACTCGAGAAGATCGCCGAAGGCCTGCTGGCCAACACGGTGATCGAGGATTGGACCGTCAGGCGAGTCGAGGCATGAGCGCACGTATCGGGGTTATCACGTTCCCGGGCACGCTCGACGACATCGATGCTGCTCGGGCCATCAACCTGGCCGGCGGTGAAGCTGTCGAACTCTGGCACGGCGACGCAGACCTCAAGGGTGTCGACGCGGTTGTCGTTCCCGGCGGATTCTCCTACGGCGACTACCTTCGTTGCGGCGCGATCGCACGTTTTGCTCCCGCGATGGGCAAGGTTGTCGAAGCAGCCAAGGGCGGCATGCCGGTCCTGGGCATCTGCAACGGTTTCCAGATCCTCTGCGAAGCGGGTTTGCTCCCCGGTGCCCTGACCCGTAACCAGGGTCTGCACTTCATCTGCCGCGACGAGTGGTTGACGGTCGAAGCCAACAACACGGCTTGGTCCTCGCGTTACGAGGCCGGCGCCCAGATCCTCATCCCGCTCAAGTCGGGTGAAGGTCGCTTCCAGGCTTCCGAGAATGTTCTCGACGAACTCGAGGGTGAAGGCCGCGTCGTCTTCCGCTACTCGGAGGAGAACCCCAACGGTTCGCAGCGTCGTATCGCCGGTATCTCTTCGGCCAACGGCCGCGTCGTCGGTTTGATGCCGCACCCCGAGCACGCCACCGAGGCTCTCACCGGACCGAGCGACGACGGACTCGGCTTGTTCTACTCGGCACTCGACGCGATCGTCACTGCCTGATCGCCTGCTGATTTTCACCACTGAACGCCGACCGGAAATCCGGTCGGCGTTCAGTCGTTTGTGGGGGCGTCCCGGTTCTCGGGTTACTGGCTGTAGGAACTGAGGAAGTTGCCGAGACGCTCGAGGGCGGTCGCGAGGTCGTCGGTGTTCGGCAGAGTCACCAGTCGGAAGTGGTCGGGTTCGATCCAGTTGAACGCGCGGCCGTGACTGACCAGAATCTTTTCCGATTCCAGTAGATCGAGAACGAACCTCTCGTCGTCGACGATGCCGAACTTGTCGACGTCGAGCTTCGGGAACAGGTACAGCGCGCCGTCGGCCTGCTGACAGCTGATCCCGTCGATGCTGTTGAGCGTGCTGTGCGCGAGATCGCGCTGTGCTGTCAGTCGACCTTGCGGGAGCAGGAGGTCCTCGATGGACTGGCGTCCGCCGAGTGCGGTCTGGATCGCGTGCTGCGCCGGCACATTGGCACACATTCGCATGTTGGCCAGCAGTTTGATGCCTTCGATGAAACTCGACGCCCGCTCGAGTGGTCCGGTGATGGCCAGCCATCCGGCTCGGAACCCGCAGACGCGGTAGGCCTTGGACAGCCCCGAGTACGTCAGACACAAAACGTCTCGCCCGGTCATCGACGCAAGGTTTGTCATGGATCGGCCGTCGTAGACGATCTTCTCGTAGATCTCGTCGGCGAAGAGCATCAGGTCATGCTTGCGGGCAATGTCGACGAAGCGTTGCAGCACCTCCGTCGAGTAGACGGCGCCCGTCGGATTGTTGGGATTGATGACGACAATCCCTCGGGTGCGCGGAGAGATCCGGGCTTCCAGATCGTCGAAGTCCGGTGCCCAGCCCTGGCTTTCATCGGTGAGGTAGTGAACCGGCGTGCCGCCGGCAAGTGAAACCGAAGCCGTCCACAAGGGGTAGTCGGGAGCGGGAATCAGGATCTCGTCCTCGGGATTGCAGAGCGCCTGCATCGTCAGCGTGATCAGTTCGGAGACGCCGTTTCCGAGATAGATCTCGTCGACGGTGACGTCGGTGATACCCCGCGTCTGGTAGTACTGGACCACCGCGGTGCGCGCCGAATACAGTCCGCGAGAATCGCAATATCCCTGGGCGGTAGGGAGATTGCGGATCATGGCCATCATGATTTCGTCCGGTGCTTCGAATCCAAAGGGGGCCGGATTGCCGACGTTGAGTCGCAGGATCGTGTGTCCCTGATCCTCGAGTTCTTCGGTCTTGTCGAGAATTCGCCCTCTGATGTCGTACCTGACATTCTCGAGCTTGCGGGCCTGATCGATGGGTGTGTTCACGCGGTTACGTACCTCTCCGGTTCGGGTGGGCGAGTTGTGTTTCAGATGAGAAGGGCGCCTCAGTGTTCGGTCTGGAAACGGACATTGATTCGCGATAGCGCTAGCGGCGAGAGGGGAGTAGCGCTACTATGATTCGACATGTCCAATGATAGCAGTTCGAGGATTGTCGCAGCCTTGCGCGAATGGATCGCGACGGCACCTCCAGGCGCGAAGCTTCCGTCCACTCGGTCGCTCGTGAGCCTGCACGGGGCGAGCCCGGTCACCGTGCAGAAGGCGCTGCGAACGCTGGTATCTCAGGGGGTGGTGGAGGCTCGTCCCGGTGTGGGAACCTTCGTACGCGCCGCACGCGTCGTGCGACCCAACGATTACGGGTGGCAGACCGCGGCGCTCGGATCGCCGAACTATCGTCTGCAGCTGCCTATTGCGCTGCAGTCCACCTCCAACGACGTGATCGCACTGCATTCCGGCTATCCGGCCCGAGAGCTGTTGCCCGAAGGGCTGGTTCGTGCAGCATTCACCAGGGCGACGCGAACCGACGCCGTGTTCAATCGGCCCCTCGCTGCCGGGCTTCCGGAACTGCAGTCCTGGTTTGCCTCCGAATTGGGTTCCGCAACTCCTGCCGGCATCACTCCGCCGGGGCCGAACGACGTGGTTGTACTTCCCGGCAGTCAGGGTGGGCTTGCGACGTCCTTCCGCGCGTTGGTGGGGGAGGGGCGTCCGTTGCTCATGGAATCGCCGACCTACTGGGGTGCGATCCTGGCTGCCGCCCAGGCCGGAGTCACGGTCATTCCGATCTCCAGTGGCGCCAACGGTCCTGATCCCGAAGAGCTTTCGCGTGCATTCGAACAGACCGGTGCCCGTGCGTTCTACGCACAACCGAGCTTCGCGAGCCCGACGGGAGCGCTGTGGTCGCCGTCGTTGGCTGACAAGGTTCTCGACACCGTCCGTCGCCACGGCGCCTTCCTCATCGAGGACAGTTCGGCGCTCGACTTCGGAATCACCGCAGATCCCAGCCCCATCGCTGCACGCGACGACAGCGGACACGTCGTCTACCTTCGTGCACTGACCAAGAGCGTGTCGCCGTCGGTGCGAGTTGCCGGATTGATCGCCCGAGGCCCGGCCTACGAGCGGATTCTTGCTGATACACAGGCGGATTCGATGTATGTCAGTGGGATGCTGCAAGCGGTAGCGCTCGACGTCGTGACCCAACCGGCCTGGCGTACGCACTTGCGCCGGCTTCGTCAGCAACTCGAGGCCAGACGCGACCTCCTCGTGTCGAGTCTGCGCGAGCATGCGCCGGACGCTCACCTCGACGCTGTCCCGCAAGGCGGACTCAACCTCTGGCTTCGGCTCCCGGACACCACGAATCTCGAACGTGTCGTGCAGGACTGCCGCTCGGCCGGCGTCATCGTCGGGGCCGGTGACGATTGGTTCCCGGCAGAACCGACCGGAAAGTTTTTGCGGCTCAACTACGCCGGACCGAACCCGGGTGAGTTCCCCGACGCCGCCCGCATCATCGGCCGAGCAATCACACAACATATGTAGAACTTCACCTCGCTGGTGGTTGACCTGAACTTCCGTTGAGGTTTTATCGTCGTGTCCATGAACAAACAAGCGATGCAGCCACCGGCCAATCAGCCGATCGGATTCTGGACAGCGCGTGCCGGTGAAGCGATTCGCGCGCGCACGCGCGGAGCGCTCGAAGCAATCGGCGTGACCCAGCCGGGGTGGTGGGTCCTGCACCAACTTTCGCTGCACCCTGAAGGGGTGGAGCGAGCTGTCCTCCTGCGAACGATCGGTCCGAACGAATCAACCGACGTGATCGACGCGGCCGTCGACTCTGCTCTCGACCTGGGCTGGGCGCGTGAAGTCGAGTCTGTCCTTCTCCCTACTGATGCGGGCTCCCAGCAGTTCGATCGCGCCGCGCGGGTACAGCAGATGCTGCAGGAAGAGCGGATGAAGGGAATCAGCGAAGAAGAATTCGTCACCACCATCACGGTTCTGCAGCGAACCATCAAGAACGTGGGCGGCGACGCCTGGCACTGGTAGCCACCACTACCGCCGCCCGCTGTCTGGCAGGGCGGCCTCGATCAACTCGACGGCACGAGATACACCGCCCGCCGCTGCGAGTTCTTTTGCCAACTCTGCACTGCGTCGGCGGAACTCGTCCGAGGTCACCCGAGTCAGCGCCTCACGAAGCTCTACTGCCGTGACGGTGGCGCCGTCGACGCGTACTGCGACACCGGCGTCGACGAGCGAGTCGGCGTTGCCGAACTGATCGACGGCTTGCGGCACCGCGATCATGGGTGTGCCGGTCACGAGCCCCTCGCTGGATCCGCCCATACCCGCGTGGGTCACGAATATGTCGGCCTGCTGCAGAATCGCGAACTGCGGTACCCAGCGGTGTATTTCGACGTTGTCGGGTAGTGGTCCGAGATCCGAGATCTGCACCTGCTTTCCGATCTGGAGGACGACGTGCCAGCCGTCCATCGGGCCGAAAGCCTCGACGCAGGTGCGATAGAAATCCGGATGATCGGTGAAGGCTGAACCCAGCGAAATCAACACAAGCTTGCGTTCGGGATCCGGGTTCACCCAGGGTTGATTGCTCGGTTCGAGTGCGGGGCCGACAAACGTGTAGACGTCGCGGTTCACGCGATCGGCGTTGGGCTGCATCGATTCTGCGATCAGCACGATTGCACGGGGTGGGCGTCCGGTGAACTCACGCGGATCGACCTCGACGCCTTCGGCGCGGAAGAACCGGGCCTCGCGATCGAGTAGGTCGACGCCTCTCGGATCGGAACGAATCTCGTCGTACATCGGTGCGGCGTCGTCTTCGTAGCCGTCCCAGGCAACATACGTCGGCGACAACTGGATGATGGGAACGTTCCACTGCTGAGCCAGTATTCGCGCGGGGATCCCGGCGATGTCGTAGAGAAAGAGGTCGGGACGGTCGTCGTCGTAGATTTGGCGCAGCTGCGGCAGCATCGCCTCGTAGTCGTCCTGGAAAATCGTCAACTGATCGATCAGATCCCCATCCCAACTCTTCTCCGGTTCGGCGCCGTCAGGGGAAGGAACGAGGCTGGGCAGCGTGGAGACGTACGGTGCGAATTCGGCCCCGGTCGCCTCGATGACCTCGCGCATCGACTCGTCGTTGGCGTAGGTGACGCGGTGACCGGCGGCGACGAGACGCGCGATGATCGCCAGGCTTGGATTGACGTGGCCAGGTGCCGGAATGCTCACCATGGCGATATGTCTGCGGGTCATCGATCACTCCTGCCGTCTGACTGTTGTCGAACAACAACTGTTCTGGAACAACTCCGGATACCGGACCGAGACTATCCACCAGGATGGGTAACGGCATCTGATTTTTGCCGGGGAAGTACCGTGCGCACTCGAGTAGGACTACGCATCCGAGTGCCGGGATGGGCGAGCAGACTTCGAAGCATGAGCACACCGACAACACCTTCGAAGACCACTGCAGCCTTCTATCTGCAGGCCGGAATAGCCTTTGCCGTCAGTTTTGTCGGCACCCTCCTCGGAATTGCGTATCTTCCGATCGATGCGTGGCAACGCGGATTTCTCGGAATGTCCTTGCTGTTCTTGGTCACCAGTACGTTCACGTTGGCCAAGGTGATTCGTGATCAGCAGGAGGCGTCTACCGTCAGGGTTCGAGTGGACGAGGCTCGACTCGAGAAGTTGATCGCCGAGCACGATCCGTTCAAGGCAGCTGCCTGAGTCCCATCGGCACAGTGAGGACGAGCGTGCTGCCGAGCGGCTGCTCGTTGCGACGGGCCGTCAGGTTGCCGCCATGCGCCAGCGCGAGGCTCCTCGCAATGGTCAGTCCCAAACCGGAGCCGTCGGATCGATCACCGCGATGGAAACGGTCGAAGACGGATTCGAGTTGGTCTGCGGGAATTCCGTCACCGGTATCGGTGACGGACACCGTGAGGTGATCACCTTCCCGTGCGAGTGTCACCGTCACCGAACCTCCGGTTGGAGTGTGCCGCAACGCGTTTTCGAGCAGGTTGGCGAGGATCTGTTCGATTCGTTGGCGATCGACCTCGGCCGTGATCGGTTGCGGAGGTAGGGCGGTTGTCAATTCGACTCCACGATCGGCAAAACGTGGCCCCGCTGCTGCCGTTGCGCTGCAGACGATGTCGTCGAGATTCTCGGTCCGGCGATCGAGTACGAGAGCGTGTTCGTCGGCAGCGGAGACGTCCGCCAGATCGCACGACAGCCGACGCAGACGTTCGAGTTGATCGCGCATCACCGACCACGACGAAGGATCTGCCGGCACAACTCCGTCCTCGATGCCGTCCACGTACGCAGCCAAAGTCGATACCGGAGTGCGCAATTCGTGGGCAAGGTCGGCAAGCAGTCGTTTGCGGACCCGATCCGAATGATCAAGGCGTGCAGCCATGTCGGCGAATGCCGTTTCGAGACGCGTGAAATCGGCATCTACGTCGGACCTGCCGATAGTCACGTCGAAGTTCCCGTCGGCGACGCTTTGCGCCGCCTCTGCCAGCATGGTGATCGGTGCCGTGACGCGTCGGACGATGTAGACCGCGGCGATGCCTGCGCCCACCAGCGCGACCACGATCCCGCACAACAGTGCAATGGTCATGGTCTGAGCGAATGCTTCTTCGGTGTGGGTGCGGACATTCGAGTCTTCGATGCCGGCCATCATGAGGTGGTTGTGAAAGAGCGGGGCAGCGACGGCGATGGCAACGGCGGCGATTACGAGGCAGGCGACGAACAGGACGACAAGCTGCGCGAGCAGTAGTTTTCCGCGTAGGCCGAGTTTTTTCATGACGACCGCGTTCATGACGACCTCAGTGAGTATCCGACGCCCCTGACGGTTCTGATGAACCGCGGATCGGTCGCGTCGTCGCCGAGTTTGCGGCGTAATGCACGGACATGGACGTCGACGATGTGCTGGTCCCCGAACCAGGACGACCCCCACACCGAGGCGATGATCTCGGCCCGACTCCAGGCTGCGTCGGGTCGGGATGCGAGCGCGGACAACAGGGTGAACTCGGTGGGGGTCAGATCGACCAGGTTGTCGTCGACACGGACCGTGCGGGCCAGGACGTCGATGTCGAGTCCGGGAGGCGTTGGCAGCACTTTCGGCAGCAAACTCGACGCGCGTGGCCGTCTGAGCAGAGCTTTCACTCGCGCAACCAACTCGCGGGGGCCGAAGGGCTTGACCACGTAGTCATCCGCGCCGGCCGCCAGACCCGTCACCTTGTCCGACTCTTCACCGCGGGCGGAGAGCATCAGGATGTACGCGTCCGAGAAGGTGCGGATTCGTCGGCAGACTTCCATGCCGTCGAAGCCCGGGAGCATCAGATCGAGCACGATCAGCGCGGGCTCGAATTCGCGCACCGAACGTACTGCGCTCGGCCCGTCGTGGGCGAGGCGAACGGTGAATCCTTCGCGTGTCAGATAGTTGGCGACAACCTTCGCGAGGGCAGTCTCGTCGTCGACGACAAGAACACGCCCCGGTTCCTCACCAGGTCGTAGTTCGGCGCTCATCAAACCGAGGTTAGTCGACTGTGTGTCTGCATTGCTGTCGTGTGGTGGTTTCCGCTCGACTGTGAAGATTCGATGAAGGAAGCCTGTTTGGGCCGGTTATCGGGCTTCGAGGCGGATTTTCGCCGGTAACGTGGCAACTGTGCATGTGCAGCATTGTTGTCAAATCAATTGTGGTGCAGCGCATATCGAACAGAATCAATTCTCGGGAGTGAAACATGTCTTTGACGGTCAGGAAGAGCGCCGCACGGTTCGTACCGGTTGTGGCAGCGGCAGCACTGTTGATTGCCGGATGCTCGGACAACTCCGGGGAGAGCGTCAACCATTCTTCCGAAACAACCAGCGTCGCAGCACAGTCGGAGATTCCTGCGGGTGTCAATGCTGCCGACATCGAGTTTCTCGAAGGGATGTACCCGCATCACGCGCAGGCATTGGACATGGCCGGAATGGTCGACGGTCGAACCGACAATGCCGAACTTCTCTCTCTTGCAGCGCAGATAGAGGCAGCGCAAGGCCCGGAAATGGCTCAGATGACGGAATTGCTGACGAAGTGGGGACGCCCCGATCCTTCGTCGAGTTCGATGGAGGGCATGGATGATTCGGCGCATGCGGGACACGGCGTCGGGATGGCCGAGATGCCGGGCATGATGTCGGCCGACGACATGACCGCCCTCACCGACGCCAGTGGCGCGGAGTTCGACAAGTTGTGGCTGACGATGATGATCGAGCACCACAAGGGTGCCATCACCATGTCCCAGACCGAACTCGACAACGGGCTCGATCCATCGGCGGAAAAGATGGCAGAAGCGATCATTGCCGGTCAGCAGGCGGAAATCACTCAGATGGAAGCGATGTTGAAGGAGAAATGAACGGTTGACCTCGGCCGCGTGACCTTGCTCGGTGGCCGAGTCGGGCATACGTTCGAGGCTGATGGTTTGACCGCTGCAGTGCCGAAATCACACGCGAGGGGATGACCGCCACATGGATCACAGTCAGATGGACCATAGCGAGACGGACCATAGCGCGATGGACCATAGCCAGATGGAGCACGGTGCGCACGGTGGTCACGCGGATCATGTCGCACAGTTCCGGACGTTGTTCGCAGTCATGCTGGTAATCGCAGTTCCGGTTGTTGCGGCAGATGCGATGTTCGCTGATCTGGTCGGGTACACATTGCCGGAAAACTCTCTGGTGGAATGGATCTCACCGGTACTCGGCACCGTGATGTACTTCTGGGGAGGCAAGCCGTTCCTCACCGGCGCTGTCGCCGAAATACGTTCTCGGCAACCCGGAATGATGCTTCTGATTGCACTTGCCATCACCGTTGCCTTCTTCGCTTCTTGGGCTGCAAGTCTGCACTGGGTGGATCACACTCTTGATTTCTGGTGGGAGCTCGCGCTTCTGATCGTGATCATGTTGTTGGGTCACTGGATCGAGATGCGTTCGCTCAGTCAGACATCGAGCGCCTTGGATTCGCTTGCCGCTTTGCTGCCCGACGAGGCCGAACGGGTGGTGGGGGAGTCGGTGGAAACCGTGCCCACCGCAGCTCTGGCCACCGGCGACCTGGTGATAGTTCGTCCCGGCGCCCGCGTTCCCTCGGACGGAACGGTCGTCGAGGGCAGTGCCGACATGGACGAATCCATGATCACGGGCGAGTCGAAGACCGTCCGCCGGACTGTCGGAGATCAGGTGGTGGCCGGCACCGTAGCCACCGACTCGGCACTTCGGCTTCGAGTCACCGCTGTGGGAGAAGACACCGCGCTCGCCGGTATTCGGCGCCTGGTCGAACAGGCGCAGAACTCGTCGAGTCGTGCTCAGGTGTTGGCGGACAAGGCCGCTGCTCTGCTGTTCTGGTACGCACTGGGCGCGGCAGTGCTGACCGCGATCGCCTGGAGTATCTGGGGCACACCGGAGAGCGCAGTCACCCGGACGATCACCGTTCTGGTGATCGCCTGCCCGCACGCGCTCGGGTTGGCGATTCCGCTGGTCGTCTCCATCGCGACGGAACGAGCAGCTCGGGCTGGGATTCTGATCACCGACCGCATGGCCCTCGAGGCGATGCGCAACGTAGACACCGTTCTCTTCGACAAGACCGGCACTCTCACCAAGGGGGAGCCCGCAGTGGTCGGTGTGCGCGGCGTCGACGGGTACTCCGACGACGAAGTTCTCAGCGCAGCCGCTGCCGTCGAATTCGACAGCGAACATCCACTCGGGCGCGCCGTCGTCGCAGCGGCGCGGGAGTTGTCGCTCGAATTCACTTCGGGTTCCGACTTTCAGGCGCACAACGGGATCGGGGTTGCTGCGGACGTCGGCGGCTCACGCGTCGGTGTCGGCGGACCGGGGATGTTGAGATCGGTCGGGGCCACAGCGATCCCGGGGACCGAAGAGTGGCTCAGTGACGGGTCGACGGTCCTGCATGTAGTGCGTGACGAGAAGGTAATCGGCGCATTGGCATTGGCCGACGAGATTCGCCCGGAATCAGCATTGGCCGTCGACGCCCTCCACGCTCGCGGTGTTCGAGTGGCCATGGTCACCGGAGACGCGGAGGCCGTGGCTCATTCGGTCGCCCGCAGACTCGGAATTGACGAGGTCTTCGCCGAGGTGCTTCCTCAGGACAAGGGCGCGCAGGTATCTCGGCTTCAGGCTGCGGGCCACCGCGTGGCGATGGTCGGTGACGGGGTCAACGATGCGCCGGCACTCGCCCAGGCGGATGTGGGTATCGCGATCGGTGCCGGAACCGACGTGGCGATCGCATCGGCGGGAGTTGTTCTGGCCAGCGATGATCCGCGTTCGGTGAGCTCGGTCATCGAGCTGTCCCGCGCCACCTACCGCAAGATGGTTCAGAACCTCTGGTGGGCAGCGGGATACAACGCGATCTCGGTTCCCCTCGCTGCGGGAGTACTGGCGCCCGTCGGGTTTGTGCTGCCGATGGAGGTCGGAGCAATCCTGATGTCGGTATCCACTGTGGTCGTTGCCGCGAATGCCCAGTTGCTGCGACGCTTGGACTTGCGGCAACCACCGGTGACCGCGTTCGAGTCGAGAGTGCTCACACCGCAGTAGTGAGCGGATGAAGGCGGACTACTGTCGGCTCAGGAACGGAACGAGCGCACGCAGCACAGCTTCGGAGTCCGCGACTGCGCTCGCGTGATCAGCCCCCTCGATCACAGTCAAGGCACTGTCCGGGATCAGCGACGCGAGATGCTCGGTATCCGGCAGGCGCTCGCGATCTCTCGATCCGACGAACAACAACGCCGGTGTGGTGATCCGTTGAAGCACGGCGTCGTCGATGCCCTGCTCCTTCTCGGCCCGGCGCATGTAGGCCGCGAGTGCGAGGGCATCGTTGATTCGAAAGGCAGTCGCAGTCTGTGGATCCACCGGTTTGCCGCGCCTCTCGCCCCAACCGCTCAGAAACCCCTCGATACCGCCGCTTTCGAGTGCGTCGATGCAGCCTGGGAAGAACAATGCGTCGAACGCCCCCGTCATCGGCCGGCTACTACCGCCCCCGACGGTCAGCGATCGCACCCGTTCGGAGTGCTCGACGGTCAGCGACATCACCGAGCGCCCGCCGAACGAGTATCCGAGGACGTGAGCCGGTTCGAACGGAGACTCCGTGTCGAGGATCTCCAGGAGGTCGCCGACCACCAGATCCATTGCATACGAATCGGAGTCGTGTGGTTTGTCACTGCGTCCGTGACCCCGCATGTCGACGAGGATCAGACGATACTGTTCCTGGAGCGCCTTGACGTACCCGAAGCCACGCCAGATGGAGCGCGACAACGCTGTGCCGTGCACCATCAACAGGGGTGGGCCATCGCCCACGATCTGATAGGCGATCCGCGCACCGTCCACCGGATTTCTCACGTCGTGCAACACCCGTCCAGTATGGGTGCCAGCTACTGCGCACACGAACTCGAGTAGTCGTCCGGAGCCATTCCGACGGATGCCGTGAACTTTCACGACCAGTCGAGCAATCAACTCGGCCTCCCTCAGAGCTACCGGTCACTGCCCGGCCGGGTAGTACCCACCGTTCCAAGCAGTGCATCGGTGAAGGGGTCTGCCGTGCTGACGCCTGCGGCTATGCCCCGAAGCAGAGCCTCGAAATCAGTGGCAACTACGGTGACCTCCTCGAACTCAGGCTCTCCCCCACGGACAACCTGACCGTCCGGTGCGAGCGCCAGGTACTCGTACCCATTGCGTACCGACAGCAGAACCGGGAGGTGAGTGGACCAGAAGGCGTTGATCGCCGCGCGCTCAGCCGGCCCGGAAGCGACCGCCAGGCTCTCGTGCCGGAACGCATTCCAAGGAAACGCCTCATCACTGACGCCAACTCCACCGGCATAGTTCTCCGCCGAGAGAAACCACACCTGGTCGTCGGAACTGGCAAGTACGGAGAACGAACTCGCCCACACGATGAGTTGATCACAAACGCCGACCAGCGGTTGCGGAACTGGGGCAGAGGCCGATCGAGTAGGTTCTTCGCGAACCCAACCTGCGATCGACAGCGCGGCGGTTGCGTCGAGGTGAAGGCACATCGCCCCACAGTAAGGCCAGACCGTCTCGCACCGATAGCGTCAACCGTCGGCCTACTCGGGATCGATGTCCTGAATACCATTCTCGTCCATGCTGATCCATCGCGTTATGCCGATGTCGCGCAGGAACGGCAGATCGTGACTCACCACCACCATGGCACCGCGGAAATCGGAAAGTGCCTGCGTGAGGTGAGCGAGACTCGGTAGGTCCAGGTTGTTTGTCGGCTCGTCGAGAAGAAGCAGCTGGGGCGCGGGTTCGGCCAGAAGGATCGTCGCTAACGCCGCGCGCAATCGTTCACCGCCGGAGAGCGCAGAAGCCAACACGTCGGAATCCGTTCCCCGGAAAAGGAACCGTGCCAACTGCCCACGAATTTCCTCGGCTGTCGCGTGTGGCGCGGCCAAAGCGACGTTGTCCGCCACCGAGAGATTCTCGTCGAACACGTCGAGACGTTGGGGGAGCGCACGAGAGGCTACGAACGGAGTCGACGCAGCGAGTGCATCGAGCAATGTTGTCTTGCCGATTCCGTTGCGTCCCAGTAGCGCAATCCGCTCCGGCCCGGTGATCTGGAGCGATACCCCTTGGCCGCTCCGCAACGTAACCTCGGCGAGCCGCGCAACCTGCTGCCCCGGATGAACCTCTGTAGCAGGAAGGTCCAGGCGAATCTCGCGATCGTCTCGAAGGAGTTCCTCTGCCTCCGACAGGGCGGACTTGGCCTCGTCCACCTTCCCGATATGGTTGAGGGCCAGCTTTCCGGCCGAAACTTGGGCTTGGCGTTTTCGTTCCTGCGCGATAATCAGTGGCACCCGCTTGTTCTCGAACATCTTCTGCCCATAGCGCTTACGTCGGTCCAGTTTTGTTCGAGCGTCGATCAGCTCGCGGCTCTGCTTCGCCAGATCGGCCTTGGCGTCGCGAACAGTGGCGAGTGCGTTTTCCTGCTCAGCGGTCACGACCTCCTGGTAGTGCGAGTAGTTGCCGCCGAACACGCGTAGATCCCCCCGACGTAGTTCGACCGTGTACTCCGCGGTGTCGAGCAGTTCCCGGTCGTGGCTGACGATCAGTACGGTTCCCGGAAACTGTTGGACTGCAGCATGAACTCGTGATCGAGCGTCGCGGTCCAGGTTGTTGGTCGGCTCGTCGAGGAGTAGCACCTGCGGATTCTTCAGCAGTGTTGCGGTCAGGCCGAGTAGGACGGTCTCCCCGCCGGAGAGGGTGCCGACGGTTCGGCTCAATGCTGCGGTATCCGGAACTACCTTCTCGAGGCCGAGTCGATGCAAGGTGGAGAGAGCGCTCTCCTCGATATCCCAGTTGTTGTCGACGAGTGCAAAATCGGACTCGGATCCGTCGCCGGTTTCGATGCGGTGCAATGCGTTTCGTAGTTCGTGGATACCGAGGATGCCGTCCACCCGAACACTCGGATCGAGTGTGATGTCTTGGCGGAGGTAGCCGACCTCGCCGGAAGCGGTCACGGATCCGGATTCCGGTGAGAGCTCTCCCGCGATCAATCGCAGCAGAGTCGACTTTCCCGATCCGTTAAGTCCCACGAGACCGACACGGCCACTGGGGAATACAAAATTGGTGCGGGAAAAGACTGATTCGCCGTCCGGCCAGATGAAGGTGAGATCCGAGAGCGACAGAGAAGGATGGGATTGGGTCATGAGTACTCCAGAGGGTGCTTGGACTGTGCGCCCGGCTCAGCAATTGCTGATGGGTGCGAGTGCCTTCGCGTGATGAACCTCTAGAGGAGCAACGGCCCGTTTCCTGTTCTGTCGGGAATGATTCGTGTTCCAGGTTAGAACACTCGAGTGGTCCCCTGCAATCGAATTATTTTGTGCTGTCGGTCTCGTCAGTCTTCGGTGCTGAGATTTTCTGGTCCTCAGATTTTCGGGCCTTCGGACCGAAGATCGTCGACCTTCGACATCGCTTCGCGGAGTTCCGTGAGCCATTGTTCGCTGTGCTTGCCCGCCAACCGGACTGTCCACATGAGAGCGTCCGCTCGCGAGCGAGCAACTCCCGCGTCCACCAAGGTGTCGAGAACCTTGCGTTCGGGCTGACGTAGTCGTGTCATCACCGGAACTGCGAGATGTGTGAACAGGACGGTCTTTTCGTCCAGGCGTACACCCCAGGCGACCTTGCGTCCGTAGCGAGCCTCGGCCTCGTCGGCGATGCGCATCCGGTCGGCGCGCGTGGTTTCACGAAAGCGCGAGATCCTTCCGTCCGCGGCGGCCTCGCCACCGTCGACTGACGGGAGTTCACCGATCACGACGATTTCTTCGCGGTCGACCTGGACGTCGGCGGTCCCGGTGAACCAGTCATCTGGAAGTCGACCGGCAAACCAGTCGGACGCATCACTCGCGTCGGGAACCGATGCTTGTTGCCAACCTCCGGGACGGCCGAACCTGCGGTCGCCGGAGCTTTGTGAGTTCTTCATGGCGTTCTCCTCGGAAAGTTGGTGGAGCATGACGTGCGTTTATTGCACTGATTACATGATTACACCGATAGTCGAACCGGCGCCACAAATTCGGGCATGATCGGAGTCGTGCGCCTTTCACACGCTCGTCAGAGCTTCCGAACTTTCCGTCGTCCCGTGGCTGCCGTGGCTCTGGGGGTATTGGCCGCAGGATCGGTAGTTGCCTGCAGTTCTGGCCCTGACCAGCCGAAATCAGTGGCGGAGGAGTTCGCCTCCGCGCTCACATCGGATGACGTGCAAGCGGCGGCAGCCCTGACCACTGATCCGGCGGCGGCCTCGACTGCGATTTCGGCTCTGATCGACGGGCTGGGCAAGGACGAGGGAACATTCACCGTCTCCGACGCCACCGAGTCCGGTGATTCTGCGGGGACGTTCACACTCGATGCGGCGTGGAAGTTCGGTGAAGGTCAGGACTGGAACTACTCGACGCAGGGAAACGCGTCGAAAAGCGGGGACAACTGGCTGATCCAGTGGGATCCGGCGCTGCTGGCTCCGGACCTGACCGCCTCGACCACGCTGCGCTACACGCCCACGACCGGTGCGCCGCCGTCCGTGCTGGACGCAGCAGGCCAGCCGATCATGGAGCAGCAGGTGGTGACGCTGGTCAATCTCGATTCCGCTGCGGTTCCTCCGGTGGACACGGCAGCCGTGGCCGCCCTGCTCTCGCCCATCGCACCGACGATCACGGCGGCATCGCTCAGCGGCGACCTTGCGTCGGCGAGCGGGAAGCCGGTCACCGCAATCACTTTGCGTGCCGAGGATCTTGCACCGATCGAGGAGCGGTTGGCGGCGATTCCCGGAGTGAGCTTGGCGCCGCAAGCGCGGTTGCTCTCGGTGGACAAAACTTTGGCGTCGCCGACGTTCAGTGGGCTGTCCGATCTGTGGCAGGAGGGGCAGGACAAATCCGCAGGCTGGGCGGTGCAGCAGGTGAAGCAGAACGGAACCGTCACCACCGTCGCCGGCCAAGACGGGCCGGTTGCTCCGAACATCGCGACCACCATTGACCGACCACTGCAACTCGCGGCCGAGAACGCGCTCGCCGGGGTGACGCAACAGGCGGCGATCGTAGCGCTACAGCCGTCGACCGGAGCGGTGTTGGCGGTGGCCCAGAATGCCCCCGCCGACGCACAGGGCCCCATTGCGTTGACCGGCCTGTACCCGCCGGGGTCCACGTTCAAGACCGTGACGACCTCCGCGGCGCTGCAAGCCGGCGTCGCTACACCGGACACCGTTCTGGCGTGCCCGGGTACCGAGAACATCGAGGGCCGTCAGATCCCCAACGACGACGAGTTCGACCTCGGATCGGTTCCGCTGCACACCGCGTTCGCGAAGTCGTGCAACACCACCATGGCCAGGATGGCCGTCGGTCTGCCTGCCGATGCTCTACACAACGCGGCTCTGCAGTTCGGGCTTGGCGTCGACTACGTCACTCCGGGCCTCACGACGGTGACGGGCAACGTCCCCGATGCGAACACACCCGCCGAACGCGTCGAGTCCGCGATCGGACAGGGCACGGTGACCGCCACGCCTTTCGGGATGGCTCTCGTGGCGGCCTCGATCGCCAACGGGACGACACCCGCGCCGATGTTGGTCAAGGGACAGCCCGGCGTGGCAGATCAGACCGTGGCACCCGCGCCCACCGAGGTGACCGAACAGTTGCGGGTGATGATGCGCGAGACCGTCACAGGCGGTACGGCAACGTCGTTGCAGGACATTCCGGGGCTTCTGGGCAAGACCGGTACGGCCGAAACCGAAGGTGGTCCAGCACACGGGTGGTTTGTCGGAATCAAGGGAGATCTCGCATTTGCGGTGTTCATTGCCGGCGCGGACAGCTCTTCGCCTGCGGTGCAGGTAGCGGGCACTTTTCTGCGCTGAAACCTGTTTTCCGTTGCAGTTGGATCACGCCGTCGTAGCTCAACCGTGACACGTTCGTAGGCATCCCGTGCTTGTTACTCGTGTGACAGAAGTAAAGAGTTACATGCATGGGGCCCGGAGGACAGCACAACCGTCGTGGAAAATATGTCGTTGCTTCGATAACTGCTGTCGTTCTGACAGTGGCGCTCGCGTCATGTGTCATCGGTGGGGAGAAGAAAACCGACGCCGCTTCGGTGGTGGAAGACTTCGTCACCGCCCTCAACAACCACGACGCCGAAGCTGCTGCGGCGCTCACGTCGTACCCCAACGCAGCCCGGCCCTCGATCCAGCAGATGTTCGACGGACTGGCCGCCAAGTCCACCGACTTCGACGTCGCTCAGGTCATGGATCTGGGTAGCGACTCCGGACTCTTCACACTCGACGCGTCCTGGAACTTCGGCGAAGGCAAGGACTGGAGCTACCAGTCGCAGGGCGAGGTTCGCGATCTTTCCGTCGGTTGGCGGGTGTCCTGGGACCCGTCAGTCCTGGTTCCCGACCTCGGAAACGGGCGCACCGTCTCGTACACCCGCACCGACGCTGCGCCGCCGAAGGTCGTCGACAGCACGGGCACCCTGCTCATGAACGAGCAGACCATCAACGCGATCACTCTCGACCCGGCGACCATGCCGGACCCCGTCGACACCACTCGTCGCCTCGCCGCAGTTCTCGAACCCGTCGCACCGTTGGTGACCTCGGAGTCGATGCTGGCCGACCTCGCGGCCAACCCGGGCAAGCCCGTCACCGCCGTACTGCTCCGCGATCCCGACTACGCGTACCTGGAAAGCGATTTTGCAATCCCCGGCGTCGTCGTGGTCAAGACACCCAAGCTGATCGCCTCCGATCGTCGTATCAACTCGCCGCTCCTGGACCCGCTTCGGACCGTGTGGCAGGCCAATCGCGACGCCACCGCCGGTTGGGCGGTCAACCTGGTGGAGTCCAACGGATTCCCGATCAAACAAGCCGGCTTCCAAGGACCTCCCGGCCCCGACGTCGCCGCAACCCTCGACTCGCACGCTCAACTCGCTGCGATCGAAGCCGTCGTCAGTGCAGGTACTCCCGCCGCCATCGTCGCGATCCGCCCGTCGGACGGCGCCATTCTGGCTGCAGCACAGAACAATCAGGCCATCGAACAGGGCCCGATCGCATTCACCGGGTTGCGCCCGGCCGGCGGCGCCCTCGATTTGGTCCGCCTCGCATCGTCGATGCAGAACGGCGTCGACCCCGGATCTGTGTCACCCGAACAGTTGGCCGACACCGGGCAGCAACTCGGGCTCGGCAACGGCTTCCACATTCAGGGACTCGATCAGCAGACGGCAGTACTTGCCGCGAACCGCCCCGGCGTGGACCAGGCGATGAACAACGTCATGGCCAACAAGACGTCCAACGACGCGGACGCGCCGACAGTGACTCCGTTCGGAATGGCGATGCTCGCGGCATCGATCGCCCGCGGCAGTGCCCCGCTGCCGATGATGGTCTTCGGACAACCGGCTACCGCCGACGTCACGCCGACGGCATTGCCCGGCGACGTCAACAATCGTCTGCGCGACGCCATGCGAGGGGCCGGCGGACTGGCCGGGTACCCGGACATGATGGCGGCCGGTGCAGCGAGCGGTGACGATCGTTGGTTCTACGGATCGCGCGGAGACTTCGCGTTTGCAGTGTTCGTCGCAGACGCCGACGGCGGCGATCGAGCAATGCAGATGACGGACAAGCTCTTCCAGGAACTCGGCAAGCCTGCCGACAAGTAGTACCAGGCACCGCGGGTAGATTCCTGGTTCGTGAACCTGCTCGAGTTCCTTTTCCTCGTCGTAGCGGGATTCTTCAGCGGTCTAGTCGGTTTTGTCACCGGTCTCGCATCGATTGTTTCGTATCCGGCGCTGCTGAGCGTCGGGCTTTCGCCGGTCAGCGCGAACATGACCAATACCGTCGCGTTGGTGGCCGTCGGCGTCGGCGCATTGGCGAACTCGTCCCGTGAAGTTGCCGACACCGGTCCGAAACTTGTTCGCTGGTCTCTCTATTCGGCTGCCGGTGGCATCATCGGTGCCCTGATTCTGTGGCTGGCACCGGAAGGTTCGTTCGAATCCGTTGTGCCGGCGATGGTTGTGTTCGCCTCGCTCGCGCTGCTACTGCAACCGAAGATTCGTGAGTTGTCCGGCGGCGGTGACCGTCCCGGAATCTACTCGGCCGCACTGTTTGCCGTCGCGGTCTACGGCGGCTATTTCGGTGCCGGTGCCGGCGTCATCTTCCTGGCCGCGACGCTCATCCTCACTTCCGAAACGGTGTGGCGTGCAACGATCCTGAAGAGCTTCTTTCTCGGCATTGCCAATCTTGTGGCTGCACTCATCTTCGCCTTCTCCGGACAGGTGCATTGGGTGGCCGCGTTGGCGATGGCGCTCGGAGCGTTGGCCGGAGGTTGGTGTGGCCCGCCCGTAGTCAAGAAAATCCCGCCATCGGTACTGCGTGTGGCAGTAGCGATAGCGGGATTCGTGTTGGCTCTGTGGTTGTGGGTGAAGTGAGACCGCCTACTTCACGCCCTGCATCAGCTTCTTGATCCAGGGTGAGGCAAGAGCAAGAAGTACTCCGATTCCGATTGACGAGAAACCGATGATCAGGAAGAACGGGCGACTGTCGTCGATGTCGAAGTAACCGGCCAAGGTTCCCGCCATCGAAGAACCCAACGCAACGGACAAGAAGAACAACGCCACCATCTGGGTGTGGAAATGCTCGGGCGCGAGTTTGGTTGCAAGGGAAAGGCCGACGGGGGACAGGAAGAGTTCCGCGAAGGTGAAGAGCAGAAGCACTCCGGCAAGGCCGAGGAGCGGTGCACTGTTCGGTCCGCCACCGGTGATCGGGATGAACGCCAGGAACGCCAGACCCATCGTGCCGGTACCGAGCGCGAACTTGATCGGCGACGACGGCTGACGGTCACCGAGTTTTGTCCACATCGCTGCAAACACACCGGCAAAGATGATGATGAACACCGGATTGATCGACTGCACCCACGTCGGCGGGAAGTCCCAACCGAAGAGATTGCGGTCCAGGAGTTTGTCGGAGATCACCGGCACGGTGGTGAACTGCTGCTGAAACAGCGACCAGAAGGCCGCGCTCGCAATGAACATCGGGATGAACGCAAAGACTCGACTGCGTTCGACCTTGGTCACCTTCTTGCTGGTGAGCATGAGGAGGAAGTAACCGACCGACGCGACGATCGTGAGTCCGACAACGACGTCGGACATGTTGTCCGCGGTGATCAAACCGGTGATCGAGGCGACCGCGACGACGACGATCGCAGCAATGCCGATCCCGATGTAGAGCGCGCGCTTGTCCGCGGGCAACGGGTTGCCGGGCTCGGCTCCGATTCCGTGAAGATGCTTCCGACCCAGCGTGTACTGGATCAGGCCGAGAGCCATGCCGACGGCGGCGAGAGCAAAACCGGCATGGAATCCCCAGGCGTCCTGGACGGCTCCGGTGAGCAGTGGACCGACAAGACCGCCGATGTTGATGCCCATGTAGAAGATGGAGAATCCGGCGTCGCGGCGATTGTCCTGTTCGGAATAGAGGTCTCCGACCAGAGAGGTCGCATTGGCCTTCAAACCGCCGCTGCCGAAGGCGACCATGACCAGGCCGACGCCCACACCCCACATGCCAGGAAGAACAGACAAGGCGATGTGGCCGGCCATCACCAGCGAAGCGCTGTAGAAGAGCGTGCGCTCGGAGCCGAGAAGTCGGTCCGCCACCCACGCGCCGAGAATCGTCGACAGATAGACGGTGCCGCCGTATGCGCCGACGATGCTGGTCGCTGCCGCCTGACTGATGCCGAGGCCGCCGTCGCTGACGCTGTAGTACAGGTAGTAGATGAGGATGCCTTGCATCCCGTAGAAGGAGAATCTCTCCCACATCTCGACGCCGAACAGGTTCGCCAGCGCAAAGGGTTGGCCGAAGAACCCCCGGTCTTCTTTCTCGCTACGTTCGACGGGCTCCGTAGTGTTGCTCATTCGAAAAGTGTCCTACGTGCTCGGGCATTTCGGGTGGTTCCGAGCCGTGGAGTTTGGTTACGACTTGGTGCGGATTTTCACTACCAGCGGAGCGAGTGCGCGCCAACCGAGAAGGAACGCGCCGAGGACCAGCGTCGCGACGACGATGAAGCTGAACTGGGTGCCCTGGCCACTCAACACTCGCAGGATCATGCCGATGACGACGGCGCCGAGCCAAACGACAATGCCGGTGGGAAGAAGGAGAACGGCGTTGAACTTGTCGCGGTACAGCGCGAACGTGGCAGCCCATCCGATCACCAGGCCGGTCAGGAAGGGCCACGATGTCTTCGCCAGACCGGCGAGCGCATTGGCTTCTTCGTGGGTACGGCGCCCTATCGCGCAGAAGATTATGACAAGAATGGCGTCGATCAGCAGGAATGGTGCGTACTTCTTCACGCTCACACCATACGACTGTGCGCCTTTATTAACCGCGGGCGGTTAATAAAGGCGCACAGTGCTGTTAGGCCTGGAGGCCGGCTTCGATCTCGAGGGTGATCGTGATCTTGTCGCCGACAACTGCTCCGCCGCCTTCGAGGGGCATCTCGATGGAGATGTCGAAGTCCTTGCGGTTGATGACGGTGGTGGCTTCGAATCCGGCGACGGGGCCCTGGCCCATGCCCGGGTTGACGCCGTTGAACTCGAGGTTCAGCTCGACCTCGCGGGTGACGCCGTGGAGCGTGAAGTCGCCGGCGAGGACGAAGTCGCTGCCCTTGGAGCGCACTGCGGTGGACTTGAAGGTGGCCTTCGGGAACTTCTCGACGTCGAAGAAGTCAGCGGACTTGATGTGGCCGTCGCGCTGCTCGTTCTTGGTGTTGATGGAGTCCACGGAGATCTCGGCCTCGACGGCGGGGGTTCCGTCTTCGGCAACGGTGATCGTTCCCGAGAACTCGTCGAACGTTCCACGAACCTTGGAAACCATGAGGTGGCGAACCGAGAATCCGACAGTGGAGTGGACGGTGTCGATGACCCAGGTTCCGGCGGTCAATGTGGGCAAGGTTGCGGTGGTCATGGAAGCTCCTGAATAAGTAGTTGAATGTTCAAGTTCTTGTAGCTTCAACTATGGACCCCAGGAAATCCTTCCGCAAGATCATGTGAGCTGCATCACAGTGTTTGTGCTTGCGGCATAGACGGCGTGAAGCGCCGACGCTGTCACCGACTGATGCACCGCAATGCCCCAGCGCCCTTCGCTGTTCACCACGCATTCTGCGATGGTGACTGCCGAATTCGCACTACCGGAAGACTCCGGGTTGCGGGGCAGTGAATGCTGGGTGAGCGAGACGACCTCGACGGCCGAGCCCTGTTCCGTCAGGATCTTGCTCAATGCCTCGACCGGCCCGGACGCACTCGCGGCGGCGGTGACCTCGCGTCCGTCGCGATCAATGGCGACGAACAACTGATCACCGTCGGCGGTGTGTTCCAGTGAGTACCGACGCACTCCTCCGTTGTACCCGTACTCGCGCAGCAGCAGTTTCCACAGCTGGTCGGCGGTCATTTCGGTGCCCGAGTCGTCGGTTTCGAGCTGCACTCGCGAGGCGAAGTCGATTTGCAGGCGCCGGGGGAGTTCGACCCCGTACTCGGTCTGCAACAGATAAGCGATTCCGCCTTTGCCCGACTGGCTGTTCACACGAATCACCGCCTGGTAATCGCGGCCGACGTCGGCGGGGTCGATCGGCAGATAGGGGACTGCCCACGGCGCCGATCCCGGATCGACGCCGGCAGCCTCCGCACTCTCGTAGTGATGGGCGAAGCCCTTCTTGATCGCATCCTGGTGGGTTCCGGAAAATGCCGTGTACACGAGATCGCCGCCGTACGGGTGGCGCTCGTGGACGGGAATTCTGTTGCAGTACTCCACCGTTCGACGGATCTTGTCGATGTCGGAGAAGTCGATTTCCGGATCGACGCCCTGTGCATGCAGATTCAGCCCCAGCGTGACCAGGTCGACGTTGCCCGTGCGCTCGCCGTTGCCGAACAGGCATCCCTCGACGCGCTGCGCGCCGGCCAGTACTGCCAGTTCGGCACATGCAACCCCGGTGCCGCGGTCGTTGTGCGGGTGGACCGAGAGAATCACCGAATCGCGTCGGGCCAGGTTCTGGTGCATGTATTCGATCTGGTCGGCATAGATGTTGGGGGTGGCGATTTCGACTGTGGCAGGCAGGTTGTGGATGACCGGGCGATCGGGACTGGCGTCCCAGAGTTCGGTGAGGCTGTTGCAGACCTGCAGGATGTAATCGGGTTCGGTGAGGTTGAAGACCTCGGGGGAGAACTCGAATCGCCACCCGTCGTGGCCTTCGCCGCCACGGGCCACGTCCTGCGCCGCGCGGAAAATCATGTCGTGCAACTCTTCTCGCTCTTTGCCGAGAACCACGTTTCGCCACGTCGGCGCAGTCGCGGTGTACATGTGGACGACCGCGTTCGGCAGTCCCTCGATCGACTGGTACGTCCGTTCGATCAAATCCGTACGCGCGGCGGTGAATACGACGATGGTGACGTCGTCGGGAACGAGATCGAACCGCACCAGGTCGCGAACGAAATCGAAATCGGTCTGGCTCGCAGAGGGATAGCCGACCTCGATTTCCTTGTAGCCGATCGCCACCATCAGTTCGAACATTCGGCGCTTGCGTTCGGGGTCCATCGGTTCTGCGAGGGCTTGATTGCCGTCACGCAGATCGACGGGCACCCACAGGGGCGCCGCGGTGGTGCGATTGGACGGCCACGTTCGGTCGAAAATCGGAATGTCGACGCGATCCCACGCGGCGCGATAGCGCTCGGACGGCATGGGTGACGGCTTCTGGTTGTTCCAGCGGTTGGCGCGGGTAGTACTCATCTTCGGTTTCTCCTGCGGTCGAGTCGAGAGACCGGCATGGCGAAACCCCGCGGAGGGGTGCCGGTCTGTCAGGCCCCGCCGCGGCAGTCGAGAAGGAGTGCTCCTGTAGCCATGCGGGCTACACTAGAACGAAATCACTTATCAGACAACCTGAGGAGTTCACGTGTCACCGATCGTCGAGCGTCGGCTGCTCACCGACCAGGCTGCGGAGTTGCTGCGAGCGCGGATCGTGAGCGGTGAATGGGAAGTCGGCGCCAAACTCCCAGGTGAAACCACTTTGGCTGCGCAGTTGGGTATCGGTCGGTCCACCATCAGGGAAGCGGTGCGGACCCTCGCGGGCCTCGGCATGCTCGAATCGAGACAGGGTGCCGGCGTCTTCCTACGGAGTACGACGCCTCCGGATCAGTGGCCGCGCGTGCTCGAAGCCGAGGCGATTCTTCATGTCGTCGAGGTGCGAAACGCGGTCGAGATCGAAGCGGCTCGCCTCGCAGCGCAGCGCCGCGATGCCGTTGACGTCGCGGCTCTGCGGCAGGCGCTCGACGGTAGAACTGCTGCCGCCCATTCCGGGGACGCAGCCTTCGTCGACGCCGACATTGCGGTCCACCGGGCAGTGGTGGATGCGGCACACAATCCCGTGCTGTCGGAACTCTTCGAGACTTTTGTGCCGCGTCTGCGGGCCGCGTTGATCGAGTTGATCGCGGTTCTGGACCTGCATCCACACAGTCAGCCGGATGCGGACGAGCATCGAATGTTGGTGGACGCCATCGAAGCCGGCGACGCGGAGGCAGCGGTACGGATCAGCCGAGCCCACCTCGACGACACGGCAGCAGCGCTGCGACGCTAGACGCCGGGTTGTTCTCGACGTTCGAACTCGAGATCCATCTCGAGGTCTTCGTGGTGGGTTGCACGGAATGACACGAGGAAGACGAGCCATCCCACCAGAGCGACAAGTACGAAACTGATTATCCGATAAACGAATACCGCTGCTGCGGCTTGCGCCCAGGTAGAGCCCGCCATGGTCAGTGCTGTGATGAGCACGGGCTCGACATAGCCGAGACCGCCCGGCATGAGGGGAATACTGCCCACCGCTTTCGCCGCTGTGAACGCGATCAGCAGGCCGGCGAAGGACGGATCGGCTCCTACTGCCCAACAAGCGAAACCGAGACAGAGGACGTCGGCAACTCGGTGAACTGCCGACCATCCGAAGGCAACCGCAGTGTCGGTCCGACTGAGTTCAACCGAGTCCAGTTGCTTGAGGATTTCGGACCAACGGTGCATACCGCGCCCGGTCGGGTTTTTGCGGGAACGGTTGTACAGCGCCAGAACTCGGTGCCCGATGCGTTCGATGCTGCCGGGATTCTGGGCTACGTATCGCAACGCCAGAAACAGTGCTGCCATGCCGACGAGCGAAATCGTCAGCGTCACCGGGCTGACCTTGGTGCCGAACGCCACTGCGCCAGTGGCACCGAGTAGTGCCAGAGTCGCGGCGGCGATGACACCGCACATTGCCAACTGCCAGGACGCGACAACCGGCGTAGCCCCCCACTTTCGAGTCTGCTTGTACGTGAACGCTGTCGAGAAGACCTGGCCGGCAGGCAACGTCAACGCCATCGCCGTGCTGGCGTAGATGACCGAGAGGTTCTTGAGGTGACCGGCGACAACACCTGCCGCGTTGAGAAGGCGCTGCTGAACGGACGCGTAACCACTGAGGGACACCGCCTGGGCGGCTACACAGGCAGCCACCCAACCCCAATGGATTTCGGTGAGAGCTTGCCAGTACTCGTTGAGACGAGGCCACAGGATGATTCCCTCGACGATCAGAAGGGCGATCAGAGCCACCCCGAGCAGCCACTTCAACCACCAGAAGCGCCCTCTGGCCCGACTGGTCTCGGCCACGGGCGAGCGTGGTCGTCTCAGTCGCCGTGGGGTGTTTCCAGGCTGAGCCATCGACTCACCCTAACCAATTTGATCCGGATCGACCTCTGGATACTTTTCGGGCCACGCCAGATGCGTCAGTCGTCGGCGTCCACGCAGTTGGACTTGCTCGCCGAGTTCCCACTCGGCCTGTTCCTCTTCGTCGGCGAAATACAGCGCGCTCGTCGACGCCAGCACCCGGCTGGGCCGAAGTTTCGCGAGCTCGGTGAGCCGCGACGCTTCGTTGACCGGATCGCCGATCACGGTGTACTCGAAACGTTCGGCAGCACCGATGTTGCCGGCGACCGCGAGCCCCGCGCTCACACCGATACCGACGTCCAGGCCGGTGATGTCGTTGAGCTTGAACCGCAGCTCGCGAGCCGCCGCGAGAGCTGCCGTCGGAGCGTCGGGTCGATCGAGTGGTGCACCGAAGATGGCGAGCGCCGCATCTCCCATGAACTTGTTGACAAAACCGTGGTGGCGATCGATGACGTCGACGACCACACGGAAGAACTCGTTGAGCAGCTCGACCACTTCGCCCGGCGGGCGCTCGGCCGCGGCACCGGTTGATCCGACCATGTCGACGAACAGAACTGCCACGAATCGAGTTTCGCCGCCCAGCTCGGTACCGAACTTCAGCGCGCGCCGGGCCACGTCCTCGCCGACGTGCTGACCGAACAGCTCACGCAGCAGGCGCCGCTCGTCGGACTCTTTCATCATGCGGTTGAATCCGACCTGTAGCCGGCCGATCTCACTGCCGTCGAACACCTCGACGCGTACGTCCGTGGCGCCGCGCTGCACTCGCTCGATGGCGCGTCGCAGTTGTCGGATCGGATCGGAGATCTGAGTAGCCGTCAGCATCGACAGTGCAAAGGCCTGCACGATCGCCATGATCGAGATGAGCAGGATCGCCCACGCGAGCGAGTCGGGGGAGAACTCGAGATCGGTCGTGAGCTGCGTCGAGCACAGCAAGATGATGCCTGCGACGGGCATCAGCGTGCCGAGTCCCCAGGTCATCGCCAGCCGGGTTCCGACGCCCGGCGCCATGGTCCGATCGAATTCGCCCTCGCTCAACGCCTGGGCGGCGACCGGACGCAAGATGCGCTCGCCGAGCATGTAGGTGAACCCGAAGGTCGTGGTCGCGGCCATGCAGACCGTCACGATCACGGCGATCGCGAGTCCGGGCATCTCGGTGATGGTCAGGAACACGAAGATGATGCCGCCCAGAATCCACAGCACCAGGTGAACGATGGCCTGGCGAAGCGGCGCGTGAAGTGCCGCCATCTGCTCGGACCTCGTCGGTGGACCACCGCGCAGCCGCCAACGAATGACCGACTTCAACATCATGGCCGCCGCGGTGAGGCTGACGGCACCGGCGAATGCCAGGTAAACGCCGAAGATCGCGAAGTTGCGGACACGGTCGGCAACTATCGCGTCGGACTCCTGGATCGGAACGCCGTACCGGACGAAGGCAAAGACCAGCACCGCGCCGATCAGATTGGCTGCGAGCATGGAGAGCATATAGAGGGGCCACCGGCTGCGGATGGTCACCGCTATTGCTCTGTATGAGGCCCGCACAGGGTTCAATTTAGCTGGCAGAGCTCGAAGTGTTGGTACGCGCGTCCGATTATTGGTCCGCTCACCTGTGTCGGCCGGTCCGGTTAGGCTCGCGAGGTGAACGCAAACAGGGGGCGTGCGGAGCGAGCTTCGAGGATGAACAAACCCATCTCCGCCGACGCTCGGGCGGTGCACCCGGGCGTGCGCATCGCGGCGGAATGGTCGTGGCGCCTCATCGTGATCTTTGCCGGGCTACTGGTCCTCGGATACGTGGTTCTGCGCCTCGAGACCGTGCTCATCCCGGTGGGGCTGGCTCTACTGGCATCGGCTCTGCTGATTCCGGTTGTCGATCGGCTACAGGTATGGGGAGTTCCTCGCTCGGCAGCCGTCATCGTCGTTCTGCTTGCCTCGATCGGACTGGTCGCGGGAATCATGACGTTTGTCGTCGAGCAGTTCATCGACGGGTTGCCCCAGCTCACCGACCAGTTCACGGCCAGCGTCACGCAGATTCAGAACTGGCTCACCAGCGGACCGCTGCACTTCAGCGAGGATCAGATCCGCCAGGCTGGTGATTCGGTCGTCAAGTCGGTGCAATCCAATCGTGAGTCCCTGACCAGCGGCGCCTTGACCACGGCGACGGTCATCGGCGAGATCTTCACCGGGGCATTGCTGACGCTGTTCACTCTCATCTTCTTCCTCTACGGCGGCGACCAGATCTGGCAGTTCGTCACCCGGATCGTTCCCACCGACGCGCGTCGTCGGGTGCGGATCGCCGGTTCTGCAGGTTTTGGGTCGCTGATCGGTTACGTGCGCGCCACGGTCGCGGTTGCCGCCGCCGACGCGATCGGTATCGGTGCCGGCCTGGCGATCCTCGGGGTGCCGCTCGCCCTGCCACTGGCGTCGTTGGTGTTCATCGGCGCGTTCATCCCGATCGTCGGCGCATTTCTGACCGGTTTTCTCGCGGTGCTTGTCGCTCTGGTCACGAAGGGTTTCCTGACGGCACTGATCGTCCTCGGCATCATCATCGGCGTCATGCAGCTCGAAGCGCACGTGATGCAACCGCTGTTGTTGGGTCGCGCTGTTCGCCTGCATCCGCTGGCAGTCGTTCTCGCCATTACAACGGGCATCGTCCTCGCCGGAATCGTCGGCGGGCTCTTGGCTGTTCCGATCGTCGCGGTCCTGAATACCGCCATTCGTTCCCTCCTCGCCGACGACCCGGACATCGCGTACGCCGAACTGCACGTCGAAGATCCGGAGACCCCACTGTTCCCCGCCGAACCCGACGAGCCGCGCGCCGAGCCTCGCATCGTGAACCCCACTCCTCCCGATGACTGAGCCCACCCGCCGTCGTCGGCTGCACTATCAGCCGACCGTTCGCGAGGCGTCGGGCGTCGACACCGACCCTGATGCCCCGCTGTGGCGGGCGGCGCAGGCATTTCGCCTCGTCACGCTGGTGTACGCGATCAGCTACCAGTTCGCTTCGGCCTCCGACTACACCAACTCCCGGCTCAGCTGGTTCTTCGTCGCTCTGATGGCCGTGTGGACCGGGGTGTCGGCGCTGTTGCTCGGAACTTCCGGTGCTCTGTTCGGTAAGACGCTGCCGAGGTACCAGGTGGTGATCGCCGATCAGGTGGTCGTCATCTTGCTGATGGCGTCGACGAGGCTGGTCTCCGACCACGAGTGGTATCAGAATCACCAGACGCTCCCCACCACGCTGTGGGCCACCAACGCGGTCATCTCCGCGGCAATTCTCGGCGGGCCGTGGCTCGGTATGGCGTCCGGAGTTGTCATCTCGGCGGCCAGCGCGATCATCCGCGACCAGGTCAACCTGGACCTCTGGCGCGATGCGACGGCTCCCGTGCTCGTATCGGTCGGCCTGGCGTTGGGCTTGGCCACCACCACCGCTCGGCGCTCGCATCGACAACTCGAGCAGGCCGTACGTCTGGCGGCGGCTACCGAAGAGCGCGAACGTTTGGCACGCGAAGTGCACGACGGCGTTCTGCAGGTGCTGGCGATGGTGCGCCGGCGAGGAGCCGCACTCGGCGGCGAGGCAGCTGAGCTGGCCGCGCTGGCCGGCGAGCAGGAGGTCGCGTTGAGAATGCTGATTTCCGAGCAGGTTTCGGGTGCCGCGGCAGATGTCGGCGGACAGACAGTGGATCTGTGTCCGCTGCTGACCACGCAGGCCAGCACGTCGGTGTCGGTGTCGACGCCCGCGCACCCGGTCGTGATCGAGCGCGATCGAGCCATCGAACTGGCAGCCATCGTCGACAATGCCCTGTCCAATGTCGGGCTGCACGCCGGTCCTGCGGCGAAGGCGTACGTATTGCTCGAAGATCTGCCGGACGAGGTGATCGTCAGTGTCCGCGACGACGGCGTCGGAATCCCCGAAGGTCGCTTGGCGCAGGCCGAGGCCGAAGGCCGCATGGGAGTATCGAAGTCCATTCTCGGTCGAGTACAGGTGCTCGGCGGAACTGCAGTCCTGCAAACGGGGCCGGGGGAGGGCACCGAATGGGAGATCAACGTTCCGAAGGGGAAGAGTGAGCGTGGCTGACGAAAAGGGCGAGAATCCGGTGACGGTGATGGTCGTCGACGATCACCCGATGTGGCGCGACGGTGTCTCCCGGGACCTCGAAGCCGCGGGCTTCACCGTGAGCGCCACGGCGGAGGGTGTCGAGAGTGCGCGCCGCCGAGCCGCCGCCGTGCAACCGGCCGTGGTTCTGATGGACATGAACCTGCCGGACGGAAACGGTGCCGACGCCACCACCGCGGTGCTCGAGGTTTCGCCGAAGAGCAAGGTACTGGTGCTTTCGGCCTCCGCCGAGCGTGACGACGTCCTCGACGCGGTCAAAGCCGGAGCGTCGGGTTATCTGGTCAAGAGTGCTTCGGTGGCGGAACTACTCGAGGCCGTGCGAGCGACTTTCGACGGACAAGCCGTCTTCACACCCGGCCTCGCCGGATTGGTGCTCGGCGAGTACCGCCGGATGTCGACGGCACCGGCCGACGATCGCGCACCCGAGCTGCCTCGGCTCACCGACCGTGAGACCGAAGTGCTCCGTCTTGTCGCCAAGGGGCTGAGCGCAAAACAGATCGCCACGAGGCTCTCGCTCAGCCACCGGACCGTCGAAAACCATGTGCAGGCAACGCTTCGGAAGCTTCAGTTGGCCAATCGCGTCGAGCTCACGCGATACGCAATAGAACAAGGTCTCGAATAACGTTTATCCTGGAAATCATGGAGGCCAGGAATCTACGCGTATCCGATGCCGAACGAGAGCACGTCGGCGAGCTGCTGCAGAAAGCTGTCGGTCAAGGGATGCTCTCGCTCGGTGAGTTCACCGAGCGCATGGACACTGCCTTGGCTGCAAAGACGCGAGGTGAGCTCAACTCGGTTCTCGCCGATCTTCCGGGCATCACGCTGATCTCCGACTACGACCCACCCGCGTATCCCAATGCAGGTCAGCCGATGTACCAAGGCCAGCCGTATCCTTCGCCGACATACCAACCCCAGCCGCCGCCGGTTCACCCGAGCCCGCCTTACCGCGCTCCCGTCGGCGCTCCGGTTGTCGGTAACTACGGAACGGCAAATGCTGCCGTGATTCGTGGACGAATGGCGACGGTGACGCGAAACGGCGCATGGATCGTTCCTCCCGCTGTCGTGGTCGATACCAGAATGTCCAGTGTGACTATCGATTTCACGCGCGCTGTGATGCAGACGCAGGTCGTGAACATCTCGATCGACGACTACGCCAGTTCGATTTCACTGATCGTTCCCGAAGAGGCGACGGTGGACATGAACGGTGTCGAGGCAGTCGGGGGAAGCGCGTCGAACAAGGTTCGTTCCGGCCCGCAGATGGGCCCGCTGCATCTGGTGGTGCACGGCAAGGTGCGATTCGGCAGTGTCACCGCGAAGCATCCCTTCGGTACCACGATCCGAAAGATGTTCGGCTCCTGACCTTTCAGTGATACGCGCGGGTCAACATCTCGGCGACGCACACGGGTTTGTCACCGTGTTCTCGTTCGAATGTCTGCGTCACCGTGATCTGGACGCCGCCATTGATCGGTTCGACTTTGCTCAACGTCGCACGCATGCGGACGCGAGAGCCAACCGGAAGCGGAGCAGGCAACCTGACCTTGTCGAATCCGCAGTTGAGAGCAAACGCAAAACCCTCGAGCGAGAACATCGCATACGAGAACATGGGTCCGAGTGAGAGCGTGTAGTTGCCGTGTGCGATCGTTCCACCGAACGGTGACTCCTT
The DNA here is from genome assembly GCF_056401575.1 of Rhodococcus sp. P4_E4. Classification (NCBI taxonomy): domain Bacteria; kingdom Bacillati; phylum Actinomycetota; class Actinomycetes; order Mycobacteriales; family Nocardiaceae; genus Rhodococcus; species Rhodococcus sp. P4_E4. The sequence continues at coordinate 80,337 of NZ_JBFUJB010000003.1, forward strand.
CGCGCGATCCTCATCGACGTGGATCCACTGATCGTCGCCGGTGACCCGGGCGAACTCGTCGATGGACTCCTGCGTGACATCGTGCCAGTCGCTGACGCCCAACTCTTGGTTCAGGTTGGCGCTGAGGTCTTCTGCTCCGGTGAGTACAAGCATGAATCTTCCTTTGATCGGTAGGTGCTGGCAGTCGGTCAGTGACTTTCGATGCCGAATCCCACACCGTGCGTCTGTGCGATCTCGGCGGTGGCAACGAGATCGAATTCGATCCCGAAATCTGCTTCTACCCGCGCTGCAACCGATTCCGCGGCGGAACCTGCTTCGGCCAGTAGTTTCGGCATCAGTTCGAACAGGTCTTCCATCCCTCCGGGCGTGATGATTTCGAGAATCCGTGCTGGAGCGTCGTCGGGATTCCACACGGCGTGCCACTGGCCACGCGGTTTGAAGATCATGGCGCCAGTCTCCGCGTAGACGACCTCGTCTCCGACCATCGCTGCGACGCGGCCACTTTGAACCACCGTGTACTCGTCTTCGCGGCTGTGGCGATGGACCGGTGAGGTCATCGAATGCGGAGCGATGCGGTGTTGTACAAGAGAGAATCCTCCCTCGGTTTGTTTGCTTCGAACCATCATCCGGACGCCGGTGGAAGCGAGAGTCCCGGCAAGATCTACGTCCGGCCCGAGGACGGTCGTCGTGGTGTGGTTTGCGGAATTCGGTGACATCGATTTGGTCCTTTGCCGTCGTGAGCGTCGTTGGCTGCGCTCCGGTTTCGATTCTCGAATCATGTACCAATCGGTCTAGTGATGCAAGGTTTTGGCTATTTATGCACTTCAAGTGTTGTCGATATGTGTACTGATCGGTATGTTGAACTTATGTCTACGAGGGATTTGTTGGTCGATGCCGCTGCCGACTTGTTGCAGCGGAAGGGGTACGCGGGAACGGGTGTGTCGGAAGTGCTCTCGGCGAGCGCGACCACCAAGGGGTCCTTGTACTTTCACTTTCCCGGTGGCAAGGAAGAACTCGCAGGCGAGGCTCTGAGGCGACGCGGTGAGGCAATGGCCGATTTCATCCGGCATCTCCTGGAGAGCTCACCCGATGCCGCCACCGCGATCTCGGCATTTGCTGCCGCACTGGCTGCGCGTTTGTCGGATTCGGACTACGAACGTGGATGCGCCCTGGCTACGGCAACACTGGATGCCGCAACCGAATCCGAGGTCATCCGTAGTGCTTGTGCGGACGGGTACAACTCGTGGCTGGGGCTGCTGGCTCAGCGCCTCGAAGCCGACGGTTGGTCCCGCGAAGACGCAGAGTCCGAGGCAATTCTCGCTTTGTCCGCACTCGAGGGCGCGCTTGTCCTCGCTCGGGCGCGTCAGGATCCCGCTCCGCTTCACACTTCGGGTCGGTTGCTCTCCGAACGATTGCGGAATGCAGCGCCTCGGCGATAGTTCCCTGTCGGTCGATGATGCAGTCGGTCGATGGTGCCGTCAGTCGAAGGTGTCCTCAGTTGAATACGAGAACTCCCCAGGCTGATCGAGTAGTACTACTCATCTGATCGGTTCGGCCACGCAGCAAGCTCGTAGCCATGACCACACCGAGTTCTTCCGCCGTCGATCCGCGACTGGTGACCGCCCTCTCGGCCGAGTGCGACAGCATCGGCCGGCAGTTGCGTCACATGGGTCAGAACCTGTCGATCCTGCAGACTCAGCTGGCCTCGGCTACTGTTCCCCCGCCCATGCCGGTAGTTCCGGCACCCGCAGCTCCGGCGCCACAGATGCCGCCAATGCGTCCTCAGCAGAACGTGCCCACCTGGCAGCCGCCGACGTATCCGGTTGCCGCACCTCGCCAGCCCTGGTGGCAACGCGACGGTGTCATCAGTCGACTCCTGGCCGCCGCCGGTGTAGCCGTCACACTGATCGGCGTCGTGATGCTGCTGGTAATTGCAGCGCAGGCCGGATTCTTCGGGCCGCCGCTCCGGGTGCTCGGTGGCGCACTCCTTTCCGGCGCCTTGGTGTTTGCCGGAGTGCGGGTCCACGGACGACCAGGCGGCAAAGTGGGGGCAATTGCTCTGGCTGCCACCGGTTTTGCGGGAATGTACCTCGACGTCGTCGCTGCCTCTGTTCTCTACGGTTGGGTGACGACGCCGCTCGCGGTGGTGATTGCCTTCGGGATTGCCGCGGCCGGCGTTGCTTTGGGGGTGAAATGGGATTCCGAATCACTGGCGCTCATGATCGTTCTGGGCGCAGCGGTGCTGGCTCCCGTGTTGACGTCGGGAATATCGTTGACTCTCATCGGTTTCCTCTTCGCGATCCAGTCGGCGACGTTCTCCGCCCAGCTCGGTCGTGACTGGAAGTACCTGGGTATGGCGCGCACAGTACCGGTGGTTCTCGCGCTGCTCGTAGCGGTAGCGTCGAATGCAATCTTCAGCGAATCCGGTAACAGTGCAGTGCAATTGGTGATCAGTGCCGGCGTGGTTGCAATCGTGGGGGCCGGCTGCGCGATGGCCGTGCAGTGGACGGGTTCGCCCTCGCGCGGCGGAGTTGCAGGGGCGTGGTCCACCGCTACCTTTGTTGTCTCGTCCCTTCCGCTGATGAGCGTCGGGGCCGTGCTCGGGCGCACCGAATCCGCAGTGCTGTACGGAATTGCAGCGCTACTACTACTTTCCGCTGCAGCGGCGGCCAAGCCTTTGCCGACGCAACTGCGATTCGGACTGGGCGCAACCGGCGCTCTCGCATTGTTGCTGTGCTGCTTGTCCGGGGCGACGGAATCTCTGGTCGTACCGCTGGTCCTCACCGTCGGCATGATCTTCCTCAGAGTCTCGCTGTATGCGGGTTCGCGCTTCGTCTTCGCCCTCGGAACCGCCTTTGCGGCAATCGGATCGATCGGATACCTCACGACGGTTCCGCCGGAAGCGTTGACGACTGCCCGTGCCGCATCCATGCAACTCGGTGCGATCACGGCACTCTCGAGCCTGACGGCGATAGGTGCACTGGTGATGCTGGTGTGGGCGATTCACCGACTGAAGTTGATCGCCGATTCGAATGCAGCGGTTCTATGGGCGGCCGCAGGGTTTGGTGTCCTCTACGCGGTGACGTGTGCGCTCGTCTCATCCGGCGTCGAAATCTTCGACAGTGCAACCGGATTTGTTGCCGGGCACAGCGTTGCAACCATCGTCTGGATGCTTGCCGCCACGTCAGCGCTGGTGCTCGGATTGAACAACCGTCAGCATGCTCGCGTTTTGCTCGGAGCTGGTCTTGCTCTCACCAGCGCGGCAGTGGCCAAGCTGTTCCTCTTCGACCTGGCCACGCTCAGTGGGCTGGTGCGCAGCGCTGCCTTCCTGGTGGTCGGCTTGCTGCTCCTGCTGGTCGGGACTCGTTATGCACGAGCCTTCGCCAAGCAGGAGCAGGTCAGCTCCGCTTCTGGATCATGAGTCAGCTTCGCTTCTGGCGAGCGATGAGCTCGCTGACACTGATGGCGCCTGCGTCGTCAGGTCGGTGCCTGCCGGTGGCGTTGTCGTCGCCGTCAGAGGCATCCGAGACTCGGGGCTCGGTGGGACGACGCTCCGGAGCGATCGGTGGAGGCGGCGACTGGGGGGTCGCCTCCACCGAGGTCGGGGCCGAGCCGTTTGTTGCAGCGCCATTTGTTGCAGCGCTATTTGTTGCAGAACCGTTGGTAGCACCGTTTGCAGAGCCATTCCGGCTCGAGCCGTTGGTACCTGAACCGCTGCTTGCCGAACCGTTAGTACGCGAAGGCGTCCGCACCACCGGCAGCGGCCGTGAGGCCGGGGGAGTCTGTTCCCGAGCCCGCAGGTCCGACAACCAACTCTCGATGGGACGCTCGGCCGGCGCAGCGGGCGTCGGGTTTCTCCGCTTGTCGGTGGTGTTCGGTTGCGGTCGGTACGAAGGATTGGGGACCGGTGCCTCGATCAAGTTCTGGGGCGCGCTGGCTGCACTCCCGATATCGAGACGACGTCGCGGTGCCGGCTTCTCCGCGGCAGGTGTATCCGTGTTCGGTGCCTTGATCGTCATTTCGCTGAGCGGAATGGGCTCGGTGAGGGGATCAGGAACGCGAGGTCCGCTTTCCGGCTGTGCAGCCGGGGCAGGCGGCGGCATGACCCGCGAGGCCGCTTCGATCTTGCGCGGCTGACCCGGTCCGGCGATCGCACCGACGGGCGCGATCTGCGGGACGTTTGCGAGCACGAGCTCGTTGTCGAGGATCGGCTCACCCAGCCCGATCTTCTGCTGGATCCGCTTCATCCAGGCCGGGGCCCACCAGCAGTCGTCGCCGAGCAGTTTCATGGTCGCGGGGACCAGGAACATTCGGATCAGTGTGGCGTCGATGATCAGCGCGGAGATCATGCCGTACGAGATGTACTTCATCATCACCAGATCGGACAGGCCGAATGCACCGGTGACCACGATCAGAATCAGTGCGGCAGCGGTGATGATCCGGCCGGTATGTGCCGTGCCGATTCGGATGGATTCGGTAGTACTTGCGCCCTGCGCTCGCGCTTCGACCATGCGGGAGAGCAGGAACACTTCGTAGTCGGTCGACAGGCCGTAGACGATCGCGATGATCAACACCAGGACGGGAGACATGATCGGTCCCGGCGTGAAGTTCAACAGACCGGAACCGTGGCCGTCGATGAAGATCCAGGTCAAGATTCCGAGCGTCGAACCCAGGCCGAGCGCGCTCATCAACGCAGCCTTGATGGGCAGGACGAGCGAACCGAACGTCAAGAACATCAGCAGCGTCGTCAGCAGGATGACGGATACGACCATCAGCGGCAGACGGTCGAGCAACGCATCGACGCTGTCCTGCTCGATGGCCGGAGTACCGCCGACGAGCACAGTTGTGCCCTCGGGCCAATCCGCGGATCGCAGATAGTCGATGGTGGGACGTGCCTCGTTGCGCTCGGTCAGACCGGCTTTGAGGACGTTGACACCGTCCTTGGTCGCAACCTCCGGGGTGAACTTCTCGACCAGACCCGGCGCAGCGTTTGCGGTCTTGGAAATCTGACCGAGAGTGGTGTTGTCCGCTCCCTCGATGACGAGTCGAACGGGCTCGGTGCGATTGCCCGGGAAGAGTTCGTCGAACTGCGCCTGCGCGACACGCGTGGGGCTGTCCGGGGGCAGGTACGTCTCGTTGATGCCGCCGAACTTGATGCCCGTCAGCGGAATGATCATCAGCAGTAGAGCCGCGACGATCGGGACCGCGACCTTGAGCGGATGCTGCATGACCCAGCGGGTGAGCTTGCCCCAGAAACCGTTCTCGATTTCCTCGTTGGTCTTGGTCTGGCGCAGTTTCTTGAAGGTCAGCGCGTCGATCCGCTTGCCGAGAATGCCGAGAATCGCGGGAAGAATCGTGATGGACGAGATCGCGGCAAGCATGACGGCAGCAATGGCGCCGTAGGCCACCGATTTGAGGAAGCCCTGCGGGAACAACAGCAGACCGCCGAGGCTGACGGCAACCATGGTCGCCGAGAACATGACCGTTCTACCCGCCGTCATGACCGTTCGGCGTACTGCGGTCGGGGTGTCGTACCCCTCGGCTATCTCTTCTCGGAAACGGCTGACGATGAACAGTCCGTAGTCGATCGCGAGACCCAGGCCGACCAGAGAGACCACGGGCGCAACAAACGCGTTGACCTCGGTGAAGTTGGTGATCAGTCGAATGATGCCGTTGGCGCCGATGACGGTCAGACCGCCGACGATCAACGGGAGGGCTGCAGCGACGACGCCACCGAAGACGAAGAACAGCAGGACACCGACGGCGGGAATCGCGAGCATTTCCATGCGCTTGATGTCGTTGGCCATCGTGTCGTTGAGCGAATTCGCGACAGGTTGCAGGCCGGCGAGTTGCACGTCGACGCCGTCGATGTAGAACTGCGACTCGACGTCGCGGAAGTTGTTGGACACCGCGGTGTCGTTGTCGCCGGCGATCGCGATGCTGGTGACCGCGTGTTGCTTGGTCTTGTCCGCCAGGGCCGCCACCGAGAGACCGTTGTCGACCTTGAAGTACGAGCCGTTGATCTTCATGATCTGGTCGGGGTTGTCGGCGACGAGCCGCTGCAGATTGTCGATGACCTTCGCTTGGAACTCGGGGTCGTCGACGGTCTTGCCCTCCGGCGCCGTGTACAGCGCCAGAACGTCACCCGTCGTGCTGCGTCCGAACGTGCCGTCAGCGAGTTTTGCAGCCTCTACCGATTCCGACCCCGGATCGTCCCAGCCGCTCTGGCTTAGATGATCCTGCAGGCTCAGGCCGTACGCAGCGAGCCCGAGGAGCCCCGCCACCATGACAGCGATGACGGTGAAGCGGGCTCGATAGACGATGCTTCCCCAGCTGGCGAACACTGATCAACTCCTACTCGGCAACACTTTTTCGCCCGATGAGCAGGGCAGAAAGCGGTCGGAACGGCTGCAACCAGGCGCCCTCGTCGGGCAGGGTGTCCAGGCTTACCCGTGGCAGAGGCTCACGGAAGACACCTGGGATGTCCTCGAGATCGACGAAGTCCAAGATATCGGACGACACAGCCCAGCTGGCGTGTTCACGGAACCCGAGAACCTGGACCGGGATACCGGTTGCTGCGATGTCCTCGAGAGGTTCGCGGAACGCTTGGCCGTCGGCGGACGCGACCATGATTCCGGCGAGGCCCTCGCCGTACCGGAGCGCGATGTGCTCGAGCATGTCCGAATCGACATCGCTGTCTTCATCGACCTTCGGCTTGGCGAACACCGCGAAACCCACGTTACGCAAGGCTTCGACCCAAGGACGAACGACGTCGGCGCTGCCGGACGCGATGTTGGTGAAGACGGTCGCTTCAGGCTCGAGCGTGCCGCTGTTCTGTGCGGACAGTTCGGCGGTGCGAGAGAGCAGCCAACGACCCAAAGCGTCGAATCGTGGCCGGTAGGCGGCGGTAGGCCGGCCACCGAGGATGGCGCCGAGGCCCATGTCGAGGTTGGGGGCGTCCCAGACCAGAAGCACCCGCTTGGGGTGGCGGGAGTCACGACCGAAGTCGAGAGGAGATTCCGACGACGTCACGTCGTCGGATAGCTGTTCGCTGACGCTCATGCTCTGATCTTCCCCCATATAAGCTCGGTGATTGCACTACCGACCTTATGGGCTTTGTCCTCGAACTTGGTGACCGGACGCTCGTGGGTCATCGGAGACTCCCAGTCGAGTGCGGTCAGCAGTGGCTCGGCATTGCCGGCTTCTTCGATCCATTCGGCGTACTCGGCGTGATCGGTTGCCACGTGCAGGACTCCGCCGGGCTTGAGGCGGTTGGCGATCAGCGCGAACGTCGGCCCCTGCAGGAGGCGACGCTTGTGATGGCGGGCCTTGGGCCACGGGTCCGGGAAGAACACCCGGACGCCCGTCAGGGACTCGGGGGCGACCATGTTCTCGAGTACGTCCATCGCGTCACCGCGTAGTACGCGGACGTTGGGAATCTCTTCACGCTCGACCTGCTGGAGAAGCTGCGCGAGCCCCGGGCGGTACACCTCGATCGCGATCAGGTTCACGTGCGGTTCCGCCTTGGCCATAGCGGCCGTCGCGGTGCCGGTACCCGAACCGATCTCGATGATCAGGGGTGCCTCGCGTCCGAACCAGGCGTTCGCGTCGAGCGGTGTGTCCGAGACGTCGGCGCCGATGAGCGGCCACTGACGGTCCCAAGCCTGCTGCTGCGCGTCGGTCAGCGCACCCCGGCGAGAGCGAAAGCTGGTCACTCTCGGATGGAGACGGGACCCCTTGGCGTGGTCCGTCTGCCCCGTGTCAGGGGTCTGCGGTGCATGCTGATCGGCTTCGTTCACGAACCCATTGTCACGCATGACCCCCGTTTAGCGCAGACGGGTCTGAAGTTTGAGTTGAGACTTTCTGCGGAAAGTCCTGAAACAGCCGACTTCGGACAGCCAGCGAAAGAGTGGTGTCACCTGCCGTCCTTGCCGAGAACCTGACAGAATCTCACCGACACGATGGGGACGTGGGGTGGGGATGAACACAGGATTTGCATGCAGTAATTGGTCACGAATGTTGCCCGCAGAATCGATCGACGACGCCTGCGCGGAGCCGATCGACCACTTGCGCGCTCTGGCATATCGGCTGACGTCGATCGATTCGGGAGCCGCAGAGGCGGTTCACTCGGTGCTCGGATCGCTGAGCGCGCCGCTCGAATTGGTGGTCGCCGGGCGAGCCGGGGTGGGGCGGTCGTCGTTGGCGCGGATCCTGGGGCGCGACGACCGGTTCTCGCGCAGAGTCGTCGGCGCACCGGTTGTGGTGACCGAGTCGCGCGCGTTCGACGTCCCTGGAACGTCGAACCCCGATCTGGGTCGTCGTTGCGTTGTCTACGTGGTGGTCGACGCGGTCCGCGACGTCGACGGCCGAGCCATTGCCCGAGTTTCCGATCGTGTGGTCGTCGCTGCGAACAAGGCTGACTTGTTCGGGCCGCGCTGGGACGAGGCGCTGGGACGGGCCGCGGAGATCTCGGAGACCGTCGGCGTGCCCACGGTTCCGGTGGAGACGCTGACCGGGCGCGGCGTCGAAGAATTGTTCGCGGCTCTCGGCCCTGTTCTGGAGGCGCAGTGGTGGGGCCGGGTCGAGCAGATCGGCCCGGCGCTGAGGCGATCTCCCTCGCACAGCGCTGCGGGCAGGGACGAGATCGAGTTGTATCTGAGTTCGGACTCCGCGGTGTTGTTCGGCGCCGCGGCGGCGATGATGAGCCCCGAAATTCGAGCCCTGCGTCAAGGCGAGCCTCCCGATCCTCGTACCGCCGACGACGCGGGCGCATGCAGCCGGTGGTGGGGCGAGCTCGTGGACGAGTCGGAACAGGCTCCGCAACAAAGGGTCTCACTGATTCGTCGCGGGTATGTGCGTCGGTGGGCGCAGCTCGGGGGCGATCGGTCCGCTCCGGCGGTGACCGATGGATAGCGTTTCGGTACTTCCAGATTCGGTGCTGCGCGTGGTGCAGCGATGGAATCCGGCATCCGATCCGGGTCGCCAGGTCGCCGCCGAAACATCCAGTGGCACTAGAATTTACGTTGTCGGCCCACCGAGGTGTGGACGGGAAGACGTCGCCCGGATGTTCAATGCTTCGGATGACTGTTCGACAGTGACACGCGAGGTGGACGCCGACGTCGTACTTCTGGTCGTCGACGCCGCCAGCGTGATCGGACGCGAGGATCTTCTTCTTCTCGACGACGCTGCAGAGAGCGGAATCCCGGTGGTGGTCGCGCTGACCCGCATCGACGTCTACCGAGACTGGCAGGCGGTGCGCCGGCGTGATGCCGAGATTCTCGCGTCGCACTGCACCGCTTTTGCTCAGGCCCCGGTGGTCCCGATTGCGCCCGGTCAAGAGCAGTCGCTCGTTGCGGTCGTGAGCCGGGCGGCACGGGAGAGGGAAGCAGGCGGTTCGGATTCCGGTGTCATCGCGCAGACGCGCCGGATGATCGAGATAGAGATCAGGAATCTGCGTGACAGTGTTCCTGGTGCCGAACTGCGGGCCGAGCGATCACAGCTGCTCGCAGACCGTGACGGCCGGCGAGGCGAACGCCTGGTGCAGGTGCGAAGCCGACTGCAGCGAGCGCGCGGGGATCTGTCACAACAAATCGCCGAGGCAACCCGGGCTACGGTCGCGGGGGCACGTGCCTGGGTCGATGCGGCCTCGCGAGCCGAATTGGGCAGCGTGCCGACGCGACTGCAGCACGAGGTCGACCACCACACCCGGGTGTTCGATGCCGCGATGGCGGCAGCGGTGGAAGTGGCGGGCACGACCGGATGCATGCCTTCCTCACGGATTCCGGAGGGCCCGCCGCGCCGTCAGCGCGGAAACGAGGACCGGGTGACAATTCTTGTCGGCGCGTCCGCGGGTCTCGGCCTCGGCCGTATCGCGGTGACTCCGCTGGAGATGATTCCGGCCCTGGAGTTCGCGAGTATCCCCGTGACGTTGGTTCTGGGTGGCGCCGCGGCGTGGTGGTTGGCGCGAACTCGCGGGCTGACGGCGGATCGTGCCTACTCGAGGTCGTGGATCGTCGAATCGATGTCGACGGTTCGCGCACAGTGGGAGCAGCGAGTCCAGAGTGTTCTGCTCGAGGCCGAGGCGGATCTGGGAGCGGCGATCATGGCGGAGAGCCGCGAGCAGGTGGCGTCGGCGCAGGCCCGAATCGTGGAGATCGACGGTGAACTTCGTGAGCTTGCCGCGGCCAGATCAGGGCAACTGGCGTCGTGCGAGCGCGACCTCGCCGTTTTGAACGCCGCCTACTGACATTCCGCGAGTGCAGAGTTCTCCACAGCGCCGCAATTTCGGCCACGACTGATCGTCGGGGTCTGGTAATACTGAGCGGACGGTTTCGGTAGGGGTTGCCGAAGCAGTAGGTCACCATCCAGTAGGGGGAGTAATGGACGCATTTCTGATCACGGCCGGACACATCGACGGGCACGAAGCCGAAGCGCTCGATCCTGGGCGTATCGAGCCCGAGACCTTCGGGCCCTCGTCGGGACCGGTCGATGCCGGCGACCTGAACTTCGACGCCTTCGACTTGGACGGTGACGGAACGGTCGACAGCCGTGTCGTCCACTCCGACGACGACGTCGTGATCGTGTCCGATTTCGATCGCGACGGTAGCGCCGATCGCCTCACGATGATCGAGTCGGACGGCGACTACTCGGCCTGGGAATGCAGTCGAGACGACGAAGGCGCCCTCGTGTGGCAGAAAATCGATGCCGGAGCGCTCTGAAAAGGTTCCGTTTATGTGCTCTGAGCGCCGGGTAGGCACCTGAACACACCAACTGAATCGTTTCTGTGACATTTCTGACCGCACCCGATTACCTGCAGGTGAACAGCCAGCGTTAACCTCAATACATAGGACACCCGGCGTCCGTGAAATCCACGTGAGTGGATGACGCGGCTGGACCCCGTCGAGAGGGGGACACCGGGATCGACTGGTATCGGGGCGCTGCAGTTTGCATCCGGTGTCACGAGAACCCGGTTCCGGCTCACCCCAGGAGAGTTTGATGACCTCAGCGACCATTCCCGGTCTCAATGGAACTGACGGCACGCCCCCCACGCAGCACAAGGAACTGCTTGCATGGGTGCAAGAGGTTGCCGAACTCACCCAGCCTGATCGCGTCGTCTTCGCAGACGGCTCGGACGAAGAATGGGACCGACTGACAACGAAGTTGGTCGAGGCAGGAACCTTCACCCGCCTCAACGACGAGAAGAAGCCGAACTCTTTCCTCGGCAACTCCGATCCGTCCGATGTCGCGCGAGTCGAATCGCGTACGTACATCTGCTCGAAGGAAGAAATCGACGCAGGTCCCACCAACAACTGGATGGACCCGGCGGAGATGCGCACCCTCATGGGTGACCTGTACCGCGGTTGCATGCGTGGACGCACCATGTACGTCGTGCCGTTCTGCATGGGCCCCCTCGACGCCGAGGATCCGAAGCTGGGCGTCGAGCTCACCGATTCCGAGTACGTCGTCGTCTCCATGCGCGTCATGACCCGCATGGGCAGCAAGGTTCTCGACAAGCTCGGCACCGACGGATTCTTCGTCAAGGCGCTTCACTCGCTGGGCGCTCCGCTGGCCGATGGCCAGGAAGATGTCGCGTGGCCGTGCAACGACACCAAGTACATCACTCACTTCCCCGAGGATCGTGAGATCTGGAGCTTCGGTTCCGGCTACGGCGGAAACGCTCTCCTGGGCAAGAAGTGCTACTCGCTGCGTATCGCTTCGGCAATGGCGCACGACGAGGGTTGGCTGGCCGAGCACATGCTCATCCTCAAGCTCATCTCGCCCGAGGACAAGGCCTACTACATCGCGGCGGCATTCCCCTCCGCTTGTGGCAAGACCAACCTCGCGATGATCCAGCCGACCATCCCCGGATGGCGCGCCGAGACCCTCGGTGACGACATCGCCTGGATGCGTTTCGGTGAGGACGGACAGCTCTACGCCGTCAACCCGGAATTCGGTTTCTTCGGCGTGGCTCCCGGCACCAACTGGTCGTCGAACCCCAACGCCATGCGCACCATCGACCAGGGCAACACGGTCTTCACCAACGTCGCTCTGACTGACGACGGTGACGTCTGGTGGGAAGGCCTCGAAGGCGACCCGCAGCACCTGATCGACTGGAAGGGCAACGAGTGGACGCCCGAGTCGGGCACCCATGCGGCTCATCCCAACTCGCGTTACTGCACCCCGATGTCGCAGTGCCCGATCATGGCTCCCGAGTGGGACGACCCGAAGGGCGTGCCGATCTCGGCAATCCTGTTCGGTGGACGCCGCAAGACGACGGTTCCGCTGGTCACCGAGGCTCGTGACTGGCAGCACGGCGTCTTCATGGGTGCAACGGTCGGCTCCGAGCAGACCGCAGCAGCCGAAGGCCAGGTCGGTACGGTTCGCCGTGATCCGATGGCTATGCTGCCGTTCCTCGGCTACAACGTCGGTGACTACTTCCAGCACTGGATCGACCTCGGCAAGTCCGCGGACGCGTCCAAGCTCCCCAAGGTCTTCTACGTCAACTGGTTCCGCCGTGGCGACGACGGACGCTTCCTGTGGCCAGGCTTCGGCGAGAACTCTCGCGTCCTGAAGTGGATCGTCGAGCGCATCGAGCACAAGGCTGCCGGCATCGACACCCCGATCGGCGTCGTTCCCACCGGATCGGCACTCGACATCGAAGGCCTGGACGTGTCGGACGCCGACATCACCGAGGCCCTCGCGGTCAACATCGACGAGTGGAAGGCCGAGATCCCGCTCATCGAAGAGTGGTTCGACTTCGTCGGCGAGAAGCTGCCGACCGGCATTCGTGACGAGTTCGAAGCTCTGAAGCAGCGGTTGGCCTGATAAACCGCCCCCGTATGTAGTGGCCTGATGCCGCATTGGTTCAATTTGATGAACCGATGCGGCATCGGTCGTCTGTATGCCCTTGCCTGTAGCCGTTAAGCAGTTCAGCCGTTATGCAGTTCAGCCGTAAAGCAGTGATCAGCGAGCGGGTCGACACACTCGATCCTCAGGAGGACCAGATATGAGCGGGATCTACAACAACGTGACCGAATTGGTCGGGCGCACCCCGATCGTGCGGCTCAACCGTCTGACCGAGGGCCTGGACGCACAGGTCGCCGTCAAGCTCGAGTTCTACAACCCGGCCAACAGCGTCAAGGACCGGATCGGCGTGGCAATCATCGACGCCGCCGAGAAGTCCGGTGCACTCAAGCCCGGCGGAACCATCGTCGAGGGCACCAGCGGTAACACCGGTATCGCACTCGCCATGGTCGGTGCTGCTCGCGGTTACAAGGTCATCCTGACCATGCCGGAGACCATGTCCACCGAGCGTCGCGTGATGCTGCGTGCTTACGGCGCCGAGATCGTCCTTACCCCGGGCTCCGAGGGCATGGCCGGTGCAGTCGCCAAGGCCAAGGAAATCGTCGAGCAGACCGAGAACGCTGTCTCGGCCAGCCAGTTCGCCAACCCTGCCAACCCGGCCATCCACGAGGCAACGACGGGCGAAGAGGTCTGGGCCGACACCGACGGCGCCGTCGACATCTTCGTGTCCGGCATCGGCACCGGCGGCACCATCACCGGCGTCGGACGCACCCTTCGCAAGTACAAGCCCGAGGTCAAGATCGTGGGCGTCGAGCCCATCGACTCGCCGATCCTCAACGGTGGCCAGCCCGGTCCCCACAAGATCCAGGGAATCGGCGCGAACTTCGTGCCCGACGTCCTCGATCGCGAGATCTACGACGAGATCATCGACGTCTCGTTCCCCGATTCCATCGAGGTCGCTCGCGCACTCGGCACCAAGGAAGGCATCCTGGGCGGCATCTCGTCCGGCGCCATCGTCTGGGCCGCACTCGAGTTGGCGAAGCGTCCGGAAAACGCCGGCAAGCTGATCGTGGCTGTCGTGTGCGACTTCGGCGAGCGTTACATCTCCACCCCGCTGTTCGAACACATCCGGGACTGAGACTTGTGAGTATCCTCGGGACAATTCGCGAGGACCTGCAGGCTGCGCGCGGTCAGGATCCTGCCGCGCGCAGCAATGTGGAGAACGCGCTCGTTTATTCAGGGCTGCATGCCATTTGGGCGCATCGGGTTGCGCATCGTATGTGGGCCGTCCCTGCACTACGCGGCCCGGCGCGAGTGCTCTCGCAGCTGACACGCTTCGTTACCGGCATCGAGATTCACCCCGGTGCCACCATCGGTCGACGGTTCTTCATCGACCACGGCATGGGCGTCGTGATCGGGGAGACGGCCGAGGTCGGTAACGACGTGATGCTCTATCACGGCGTCACCCTGGGTGGTCGCTCGCTCGAGCAGGTCAAGCGTCACCCGACGCTGGGAGACCGGGTCACCGTCGGCGCTGGTGCCAAGATCCTCGGACCTGTCGTCATCGGTGAAGGTAGCGCTATCGGCGCCAATGCCGTTGTCACCAGAGATGTTCCGGCCGAATCCATCGCGACGGGTATCCCGGCGGTGGCGCGGCCACGGACCACCAAGGAAAAACTGGTGGACCCGAACAGTTACATCGATCCTGCGATGTACATCTGAAGCACTCCTTCTTCGATGGCCACCCTCGTGTAGACGGCGGGTGGCCATCGGCGTCTGTTCAGGCTCGCGTCAGGTGCCACCCGCGACGTCCCAGTACGACGGCCGTCGCAGCGCCCAATGCTGCTCCGATCAGGGGATAGCAGGCCAGGACGAGCCAGCGCGGTCCGTCCGATCGGGCGTCGAAAGCGATGTTCAACGACGACTCGTAGTCCCGAGCCATCTGTACGCCGCGCAGTGGTACGTAGGAACCCTGATAGACGATGGTCTTGTCTTGACTGGTCATCACATCGATCAGACTGCCCACCACAGGAATTCCCCCGACGACAAATCCCAGAACCGCAAGAATCACGATCAGTGTGCGCATCGAACGAGCCTATCGCCCGGCCGGAAGTTCAGACTGCGATCGACGGTTCTTCGGGCGTCGAGAGGGTCAGGATCGCTCGCACGACGCGTGGACTCTGCTCGAGTGAGCGTTCGAGTTCGCGCAACGTATGGGCCACTCGGGATTCCGCGTAGTCACCGACCAGATCGACGCTGGCCACCAGGTACACCTGCCGCGGCCCGAGGTATTCCATGCGTAGGAACGTGATTCGGTTGATTTCGGGTAGTTGGGTGAGAGCTTCGACGGCTGCTGCCCGCAGCGTCGGTGAGGCCTCTTCGCCGACCAGGAATCGGCGGTTGCGATCGATCAGGATGATCGCGATGACTCCGAGAAGTATGCCGACGAAGATGGAGCCGAGGGCGTCGGGGATCGGTGAACCGGTGATCTGGTGCAGTAGGACGCCGACGAATGCGATGACCAAACCGATCAGTGCTGCAGCATCTTCGGCGAACACGGCCCGGGTCGTCGGGTCGGATGTGTTGAGCGCCTGGGCCATGACGTCACGGTTGACGGCGGACGCTTCGGTTCGGAGTTGCTTGTACGCCTGCCGGAACGAGATGCCTTCGAGGATGAACGAGACGCCGAGGACTGCGTAGGCGACACCGAAGTCGGTGGCCGGTTCGGAATGGAACAGTTCCTGGATGCCGTGGGTGATCGACACACCTGCGCCGAGCGCGAAGAGTCCGAGGGCGGCGAACATCGACCAGATGTAGGCCTCCCGGCCGTACCCGAGTGGCTGGTCTCGGTCGGGAACCCTTTTCGAGCGGCGGTTCGCGATCAGCAGCAGCACTTCGTTGCCGGTATCGGCCCAGGAGTGGGTGGCCTCGGCGACCATCGATGCAGATCCGGTGACGATGGCGGCCGCCGTCTTGGCCCCGGCGATCAGCGCGTTAGCCGCAAACGCCAGTACGACTGTCGTGGTGCTCTCGTCGCCGTTTCCCGTCGGCTCGGCCTTGGGTTCGATGCTCACGAACTTCAGGCTAGGCGGGTGGCGACGGTTTCGTGCGGTGACGCTCGGCGACGGAGCGCAGCAGTGTGTCGACGGCGTCGTGGAACTGCGTCAGGCCCGGCTCTTCGACGGGAAAGTGCCCGCACCCGTCCAGCATCACGAATTCGGTGGGTGCGTTGATGCGGCGGAGGAACTGCAAGCTCAGTTCGGGTGGCGTCCATCGGTCGGCGGCCGGGTGGGTGAGCAGAACGGGCGTCGTCCGAAATGTTTCGGGTGCGGTGTGCTCGAACGAGAAGTAGCTGCTGAGGAATCCGAGTGGCACCCGAACACCGCCACCACGCGGATCGGTTGCGCACAGCGTCGCGAGTTCACGGTTGCTGCTCATGTTCGCGACGTCGGCGACCCAACGGATGGGCACGCGGATACGGCCCACCAGTCGTTCGGTGCGGCGCATCAGGGGAGCGCCGTAGACACCCATCGGGCCGAACCGCGCCGCGGCAGCTCTGGCCGACGGATTCGAGGGATCGAGCAGACAGGTGGCGACGACGGCGTCGGCCAGACCGGTCCGCGCGGCTACCTCGTAGGCCAGCAGACCGCCGATGCTGGCGCCCAACAACACCAGCGGCCGATCGTCGGCTGCCTTCTCGGCTCGGACGAGATCGCAGAGGAGATCGACCCACTGCTCGTACCGGACGCCGGCCGGATCGGCTACGACGGTGTCGCCGTACAGCGGAAGATCGGGGAAGAGGACTTCGGCTCCGAGTTTCACGCCGATCCCGGCGAACGGCCACAACGCGCCCGAGTAGCCGCCGGCGCCGTGGATGCCGAGAACACGAACCGGTGCGTCTGGAGCCACTGCCCGTGCGACGTGGACGGTGTTGCCGTTCCACTCCCACCACGTCGGGGTCGGCGCCGGCATGTGGTCGGTGTACCGGTCGGGCATAAACTTCGAGTAATCGGCGCTGGTCACCTACACAATTCTCGGTATCGGCGTCGCGGCTGACAACTCGCATCGGAGGACCGTGTCGACTCGGCGGAAAAGGCCCTCCCAGCAGCGCTCGAGGGCTACCTACGACGCGATCCTGGAGGCAGCTACTCGCGTTTTCGCTTCGGAAGCCATGGCAGCGACCACCAACCGGATCGCTGACGAAGCAGGGGTGTCGGTGGGCTCGCTCTACCAGTATTTCGGCGACAAGTACGAGATCCTCTCGGAGTTGGCGAACCGTCACGTGAGTGCTGCGCGGGAGAGTTTTGCGCTCTGCCTTTCCGACATCGTCGAGCGCGAACTCTCCCTGGACGAGGCCGTCCGGATGTTGGTGGAGTGCGCGGTCGAAGTGAACAGTAAGCCGCGAGAGTTCTTTCACCTGCTCTACGATCAGGTTCCGCGTACGCGTGAGCTCATCGAGCAGGTCGAAGGAATGAATCGGCAACTGGTACTTGGTTTTTCGGAGTACTTGCAGAGCCGCGGTTTCAGTGCGGACGATGCGTTGTTGACGTCACGGCTGACTGTGACTGCCGTGGACAGCCAGGTGCATCGGGTTGTGCTGGAATCGGATTCACCCGAGGAACTTCGAGTGCGAACGGAAGCCGTCGTGCGGCAGGCGAGATCGATGATCGCGTCGGAATCCTGATCCGGTGTGCGGAATGGTGACCACAGTCCGTTATGGTTCTGACGTCATCATCGAGGTAATGGGAAGTCGGTGCAATTCCGGCGCGGTCCCGCCACTGTGAGGTCGTCCCTGCGTCGACCGTAGCCAGATACCACCCTCGTTGACGTTGTGTCATGCCACGAGGATGGATCGGTCACACCATGAATGCTGTTGGCGGAGCTCTGTCTCCACCTACCCACCTGCCTTCGCCGAAGGCTGGTGCGCCTCGAGGACGGCTCAGTCCGGGTATCGTGCTGCCCGCTCTGCTGGTCGTCACCGTGCTCTCTGCTGTGTGCGCGTTGGCATTCGGATCCGAGATGCTCCCCGTGTCCACTGTGGTGGACGTGGTGCACTCGCGCTTTGGAGGCCCACCCGTCACGCGTTCCGAACTTGCGATCGTGTGGGGGATCAGAGCACCTCGGGTACTGCTCGGTCTGGCCGTCGGCGCTGGTCTTGCCGTCGCCGGCGTGGTGGTGCAAACCCTCGTCCGTAACGCTCTTGCCGATCCCCACCTGCTGGGAGTGTCGTCCGGCGCGAGTGTCGGTGCCACCGCCGTCATCACCACCGGACTGTTCGCCGGCGCGGGAGTATGGGCGCTCAGCCTCGGCGCGATGATCGGGGCATTGGGAGCTGCGATTCTCGTCTTCACCATCGCGACGCTGCAAGGCGGTATCACTCCACTGCGATTGGTTCTGACCGGCACCGTTACCGCATCCGCCCTGTCGGCGATCGCGAGTTTTCTGGTGCTGCGTACCAATGATTCCCAGGCCGCGCAGTCCGTATTGTTCTGGCTCCTGGGAAGTTTGGCCGGGGCATCCTGGGACAAGTTGTGGGCGCCGGTCATCGTAGTGTTCCTGCTGACGGCAGCGGTGTTCGCCCTGCACGGTTGGCTGGATGCGCTGGCGGCCGGACCGGACGTCGCGGCTTCGCTCGGTATTCCCATCCGAACCCTGCGA
Organism: Rhodococcus sp. P4_E4; assembly: GCF_056401575.1. Taxonomy (NCBI): domain Bacteria; kingdom Bacillati; phylum Actinomycetota; class Actinomycetes; order Mycobacteriales; family Nocardiaceae; genus Rhodococcus; species Rhodococcus sp. P4_E4. Next base: position 98,799 of record NZ_JBFUJB010000003.1, read on the forward strand.
AACGTGCTGTTCGGCGTGCTGGCAGCGTTGGTCGGCACGATGGTTGCAGTGTCCGGCGCGATTGCCTTCGTAGGCTTGGTCATACCGCACGTCACACGCATGCTCGTCGGAGCCAGACATCGAGTGGTGTTGCCGGCGGCAGCGCTGATCGGCGCGTCGTTCCTGGTGTGGGTCGACGTCGTGGCGCGGACCTCGTTGCGGCCGACCGAGATCCCGCTGAGCGTGGTGACCGGGGTGATCGGTGCCCCGCTGTTTCTCCTGCTTCTCGGCCGTCGGCGCTACCGATTCGGTGGCAGTTCGTGAGCGCCCGCGCCCTGGCGGTGACCGCGTCCGGAGTCGTCGTCCGCATCGACCACCGAACCGTCGTCAAGGGCGTCGACATCGCGGCGGACGCCGGTGCAGTAGTCGGCGTCGTCGGTCCGAACGGATCGGGCAAGTCGACTTTGTTGCGTGCGCTTGCCGGTCTCGGACCGATCGCTGACGGTGACGTCCGCGTCGGCGGCGAGTCCGTGCACGCGATGTCCGCGCGTTCGCGGGCCAAAGCCATTTCTTTTGTGGCGCAGGAAGAGCAGAGTCCCGCCGATTTGTTGGTTCACGAGTACGTGACTCTGGGGCGCACGCCACATACAAAGCCCTGGAGTGTCGGCGGAAAGCACGAGAATGCCGTCGTTGATCGTGCTCTGGGCGAGGTCGGAATGATCGAGCACAGGCTCTCTTCGATGGACACGCTTTCCGGCGGCGAGCGTCGGCGGGTATTTCTCGCCCGAGGTCTCGCGCAGGACGCCGGCGTGCTCATCCTCGACGAGCCGACCAATCATCTCGACATCCGGCATCAACTCGAACTGCTCGATCTGGTCCGGTCGTTGGACCGGACGGTGATCATGGCACTGCACGACCTCGATTTGGCTGCGGCAGTGTGCGATCGGGTGCTCGTGCTCGCGGATGGAGTGGCCAGGGCGTTCGGACATCCATCCGACGTACTCACCACCTCGGTGGTGGCAACTGTCTTCGGCGTCGAGACTTTCGAGCTCGTGAACCCCGCGACAGGCCGTTCACACCTCGTATTCGAATCACGAAATTCTCAACTACAACAATCATTTTCGGAGAGTGCACTTTGATACATGTCAAGACTCGAGCGTCGTTCGGTGCGGTTGTAGCCGCGACAGCGTTGTTGACAGTTGCCGGCTGCTCGGCAACCGCGCCCGTCGACGAAGCTGCAGACAAGACTTCGGTGACAGTGGAGAACTGCGGGACCGAAAGCACTTTCCAGCTTCCGATCGAGAACGTCGTTGCGACAAGCAATGCGGCCAATATCGGCACCATTCTCCGAGTCGGCGGTTTGGATCGTCTCGCGGCCGTCGTGTTGAACACGAACAACGACGCGATCATGGAGTCGATGTTCGGCCCTGGAATTGCGGACGTCCCACACCTGGACGGAACGATCACGATGGAGACGATTCTGGGTAAGCAGGCGGACCTGGTGGTCGGCTCCTACAGTGGCTTGTTCAAGGGAGCCTCCGGTGTGACGCCGGAATCGCTGCAGAGCAACAACATCGATGCATATGTGATCTCCGATAGTTGTAGGCAGAGTGCCGCAGCGGATTCCGCGCTCGGCACGATGGGTCCGTGGGATGCCCTTCGTGCGGACGTGACCAATTACGGAAAGCTGTTCGGAACCGAGGACACTGCCGCCGAGGCATTGACCGAATTGGATTCACGTTTGGCACGTCTGGAGTCCGCGCCAGATGCCGCCGACAAGCCGAAGGTCTTGATCTACGACAGCGGTGAAGAAGATCTGTACACCAGCGGAGGCAACGGAGCCCCCAACGGAATCATCGACGTCGCCGGGGGAACCAACGTGTTCGCCGACGTCGACAACACCTGGTTCAAAGCGAGCTGGGAGACCGTCGCGAAGTCAGAACCCGACGTCATCGTGATCATGGACTACAAGAAGAGCGCTGACGAAGTACAGGGCAAGATCGACGCGATCAAGAGCCGAGAAGGCCTACGCGATCTCGACGCCGTCAAGCAGAACCGCTTCGTCGTACTCCCGCTCGCGATGTTCACCAGCGGATTCCCCAACGTCTACGGCGCGGAAGAACTGCGCGCGAAGATCGAAGAGTTCGGACTTGCTCCGTCGAGCGGGATCGACTGGACAACCGCGCCGTCGGCATGAGTGTCGACAGTGGTTCGCATCGGGTGATCGTCGTACTTCGGCCGACCGTCAGCGGCCTCGACGAGTCGGCCGCGCGACGGATGTTCGACGCTGTTCGGGCCGGCGCCGACGCCGACGTTCGTATTGCGTACCTCGATGTCGCGTCGCCGAGCCTTCACGAGGAACTCGATCGAGCGCATACCGATGACGTGGGCAAGGTCGTGTTGATTCCAGTTGCGGTGCCGAGGGATCGGTACCTGCTCACGTGGACCAGCAAGGCGGTTGCGAACTGGCGCGAAACCCGGATCGGTGCCGAACTGGAAGTCTCGCTCCACGAATCGGAAACGCTCGAAGGTGCTGTGGCCGCGCAGGTGATCGATGAACTCGGCGCGGCCGGAAAGCCGATCACTGCCAGTCCGGCGTCGTATCGCAGTCCGGCTTGGTCGGTGATCGAGCAGCACGATACGCATCTGTTGGTGTGCAAGGGGCCCCGCTGCATGGCGTACGGAGCAGGGCCTCTCCACCGGGCCATGAGTGCGGCGGCCAAAGGCACTTCGGCAAAGGTGACGGGAACCGGTTGTCTGAGCCCGTGCAACCTGGGCCCGTTGGTGATCGCGAACCCCGGTGGCACCTGGTTCGGTCATGTGGACGCCGGTGACGCTGAAGCATTGGTCGCAGGTCAGGAGAATCAATTGATGGATCACGTTCTGGACCGGTAGATACAGGTCGGCGAAACAGAGAACCCGCTGAGCGCGAAGTGCGCTCAGCGGGTTCTGTCCATCAGTGAGACGGTCAATTCGATTCAAGTGGTCGAATATTTCTTGCGGACCCGGTCAGCCTGAATTGATTTCTCTTGAATGCAACCAGGACCCTGTGGCGATTGTCCGTCAATCAGACGACTGCCATGAGTATCGAGATTGGGTAGAAATATTCAGACCAATGCGAATTCGAGGAGTGAACCATGGGATACGACAATAGGTGCCGGGATTGCCAGCACGGCAAATGTTCGGTCTGCAACGGGGAGGGGAAGGTGTGGGGAACCTTTGGAAATTGCACGAGGTGCCACGGGCAAGGCGGTAGCCCATGCGCGCAGCACCGATGAGTCAATGCTGCTCAGGCTAGCGCATTAGGTTCGGTGAACGTCGATGTCAACGCTATGAGAGTTGGCTGCCGAGTGCCTGAATCCGGCGAAAAATATTCGTTATCAATCGGTCGAGAGGATATTCAATGGACATGGTAGTAGTCGGATTCATTGCATTCATCTCCTATGCTGTAATCGGTCGGGCAATAGGGACGTCTTACTGGAGAAGGAAACACGGAGTGTATCGCTCCTTTTTCTCGACAGAGGCGATATTTACAGGAATGTTCGGATTTCTAGCAGTTGGTCTCACGTGGCCCGTTTCCATATTCATCCCTGCAGTTCGAGCGCCCGAGCTTTGCACGCACGGCAGTCATATCCTGGAACGGGATTCTGCGCGTCGCGAGTATGAGCAGATGGAGGATGCGCTTCGTCGGGAGCGTGGACTGGCCTGAATGGTGCCTCGATTACGTTTGAAGCCCGCCGATTGACCAATCGGCGGGCTTCAAACATTCATGTCTCAGGAACCGAAGGGAAGGGTTCCCGGCGGGATCTGGTATCCACTGCTGCCGACGGAGGCGCTGCCCCAGAGTGCGAGGAAAGCGTTGATGGCGTTGGTGAGCATATGAATGTCCTTTGTGAGATGACTGATTCGTTTTCGACGGTACCGGGTGGATCTGTGGATTCGCTGGGAGTTGGCACCCATTTCATGGGGCTGGCACCCGTTCCGGCAGGTCGGAACGGGTGCCAACTGTCAGCAAAGGGTGCCAACTCCCGGGTGGGTCAGCCCACGTAGCCGGGCGGCATGAGTACGGACTTGGTCTCGCAGAAGGCTTCGAGGCCCTCAGGTCCGTTCTCGCGCCCGATACCGGAGTTCTTGTAACCACCGAACGGTGATCCGGGATCGAAGGCGTACCAGTTGATCGCGTAGGTACCCGTGCGGATCTGCGCGGCAACTTCGAGTCCGTGATCGATGTCGGTGGTCCACACCGATCCGGCGAGGCCGTAATCCGAATCGTTGGCGATCTTGATGGCCTCGTCCTCGGAGTCGTACGGGATCACCGAGAGAACGGGTCCGAAGATCTCCTCGCGTGCGATGGTCATCGAGTTGTCCACGTCGGCGAAGATCGTCGGCTCGACGTACCAGCCCTTGTCCAGGCCGGCGGGACGTCCACCACCGAGTACGACGCGCGCGCCTTCTTCCTTGCCCTTGGCGATGTAGCCCTCGACGCGCTCGCGCTGCTTCTCGGAGATCAGCGGGCCGAGTTGTGCTGCGGGATCGGACGGATCGCCGACGGTCATGAAGCCTGCCGCGGTCTTCATTCCCTCGATGACCTCGTCGTAACGCGAACGGGGAGCGAGGATTCGGGTCTGAGCGACACAGGCCTGGCCGGTGTTCATCAGGCCGGACATGACGAGCATCGGCATTCCGGCGGCGATGTCGGCGTCCTCGAGGATGATCGCGGCGGACTTGCCACCCAGTTCGAGGGAGCAGCGCTTGAGGTTCTGCGCGGCGATGGCACCGATCTTGCGGCCGACGGCACTGGATCCGGTGAACGTGATCTTGTCGATGCCCGCATGAGAGACCAGGTATTCGCCGGTCTCGGCTCCGCCGGGGAGCACGGAGATGACGCCTTCGGGAACGCCTGCCTCGGTGAAGATCTCGGCGATCACGTGGACGGAGAGAGGGGATTCGGGTGCGGGCTTGAGCAGTACGGTGCAGCCGGCGAGCAGCGCGGGGGCCAGCTTGTTGATCGCCAGGAACAGCGGGACGTTCCAGGCCAGCACGGCGGCGACGACGCCGACGGGCTCACGGGTCACCTTGGTCTGCCCGAACGCACCGGTGCGCTTCTCTTCCCACGCGAACTTGTCGGCCAGCTCGGCGTAGTAGCCCAGCGTCGCCATCGATGGGGTCTGCTGCATCATGCCGACCATGGCGGGCGGCTGGCCCATCTCGTTGGAGATGAGCTGGTTGATTTCCGCGCTGCGCTCTTCGATCAGCTTGGCGGCCTTGGCGAGGATCGCGCCGCGCTCGGCGGGGGTGGTGCGTGACCACGGTCCCTCGAACGCCGCGCGGGCTGCGGACACAGCCGCGTCGATGTCTGCCGGTGCTGCGATGGGACAGCTGCCGACGCGCTCCTCCGTTGCGGGAGAGAACACTTCGAGTACCTGGTCGGTGGCCGGGGCCACCCATGCTCCACCGATGTAGAGCTTGTCGTAGTCAGTCATCAATTCATTCCTCGGTGTTGTCGGTCGCCGCGAGGGCATACGCGTCGTCTGCCTGTGCGGTGTCGGTGAAACTGGTGAATCCGTATTTCTCGTGCGGTCCGATGGCGGCTACCTCGAAAAGACCGGTGCCGGTGTTGGTGTTCGTGCCTTCGGTGAGCGTGAAGGACGCGAGGTTGTCGACGGGGGAGAACATGCGTTGGAACGGTTCGATCTCGTGGACCTTGTGGCGGAGCCCTTGTACGACGAGTTCGCCCTGCCACATTCCGTGACGCCAGTCCTGTTCGAGCCCGTAGCCGGTGCCGATTCCGATGTAGTTGGCCAGCAACAGTTCGCAGGTGACGGTGAGGACTTCACCGCCTGGCCGGTGGAAGGTGATGGTCGCTCCGGTGACGTCGCGGGTGTCGGGGCAGAACGTCAGCTCGTGTTCGGGTCGGCCGAGCCATTCGTTGTCCCTGGCTTCGTCCGGCCACACTCGCATGGCTTCTTCGACGATGCGCCTGCCCTGCTCGTCTTCCTGCATGATCACCGAGATCGTGAACTCGTCGAACTGCATGACCGCGTAGATCCAGAAGAAGTTCTGGATTCCGTCGACGGCGCGTCTGCCTTGCGGTTCGGCTTCACCGACCGGACGCACACCCCACGAGCGGTCGCGATTACCTCGCCACGTCTTCGGGTCGATCGCGAAGTCCTCCCCGTCGACGGTGAGCGATCCGGTCCACGTGCCGGTCTGCAGGAAGCGTGAGGTGTCGAACGTGACTCGTTCGAGTTGACGGCGAAAGTGCTTGGGCTCGAGCGCCGCGGGGATGGTGGCATCGAAGGTGATGTCGAAGGAGAGATCGTATTCGCTGCCCGGTTCGAGTACGACGCGGAGCTTCTGCAGTCCCTCGAGCACTTCGACGCGCAAAGGTCCGACGGTGGTGTCGGTACGGTCGGCACCCAGCGCCTTCGACATGCGAGCAACGATGTGGTCGTCACCGCGGCGAAGGACAGCGAATGCGTCCATGACGCCGAGGTTGGGGTACTGGCCGAGTCCGACGATGAGGAACACGTCGGGGGATTCGGTGGGGTAGCAATTGAAGTAGTAGCGGTCGTAGAAGTTTCGATCCGAGGTGGCTACGTGACGGATCGGTTCGGCGATCTGGTGAACGGGATAGTCGTCCATCGGTGAGAGCATGTCAGGCCAACCTCTCCCAGTAGGTACCGTCGAGCATCGCGGCGAGCGAAGCGCGGTGCATGATCATGTCGTCGGGGTCTTCGGGTCGCTGCGACTGGCCGAAAGCTATGGCGCGGGCCTGGATTCGCCACATGATGACCGCCTGACGCAGTGCGGCATAGGTAACGTAGAACTCCAGATCGTGTGGGGTGTGGCCGGTGATCTCGGCGTAGGTCTGCGCGAGATCCGGCAGTCGAAGGAAGTCGGGAAGACCGGGTAGGTTCGCCAGTCCGGCGATGTCCTCGAAGAACCTGTGCAGGAATGCCATCCAGCCCAGATCCATCTCTCGCGGGCCGAGAGTTGCCATTTCCCAGTCGAGTACGGCTACCGGCGCGAAGTCCTGGTACATGACGTTGCCGATGCGCGAGTCGCCCCAACAGAGCACCGCCGGAGAATCGTCCGCGGGATTGTTCTCCTCGATCCAGTCGAGGGCACGTTCGATGAGCGGTGATCTGATGCCGTCGGAGACCACCCACTCGTAGTACGCGCGCTGCTCGGCGATGTGCGCCGTGAATGCGTCTCGTGCAGTCGTTCCCGAATTCGGGAGTCGGAGGAAGTCGAAACGCTCGCACGGCTTGTCGATGGCGTGCAATTGAGCCAGGACGTCGACCGAGTTCTGTTGGAGGGTTTTTCGCTGCTCGGGGGACGCTTCGGTGACCCACGATCCGAAGTTGTACGGCATGACGTCTGGCGGCACGTCGCCGGAGATTCGTTCCATCACGAAGAACGGCGCACCCAACGCGTCCGGGTCGGATTCTGACCAGTACACCGCGGGTACGGGCACCGCCGAGTGCTCGCGCACCTGAGCCATGGTGCGGAACTGGGATTCGAGGTCGTAGGTCGGAAACACCGGCATGGTCGATTCCGTCGGTGCCACCCGAGCGACCAAGGGATGATGATCGCCGTCCCAGGTGGCGTCGAAGAGGATGGTTTCGCTGGACATGCCGTTGGCTGCGGGCAAGGTGACGTCGGCGACGGTCACAGTGGATCCGCTCGGCACCTTGCCGGCCATCCACCGTTCCAGGCGCTCACGGAGGTCTTCGGTGTCGCGGAGGGAATCGCTCGGTCGGGCGACCTGGGCGTGATGCTCGGTTTCATCGGTCGAAGAAGCAGTCGAGGCAACGTCAGATGAGGAAGCGTCTGGGCTCACGGTCACCTCCTTCCCGTAGGCGTCACGTGCAATGCCCGTAACGGTGTGAGTCAGAACACTAAAACACGTTACAGAAATTGGGAACAGGTGGCACCCGTTTAGTGGGACTCCCTGCGGATTTATCGGGGAAGAACGCGTGTCAGATAACGGCGGTGAGCGCGAGCAAGCCCGCACCGGTCAGAGTTCCGGCGCCACCCAGCTCGGCGGGAACGATCCGGAGCCCGGCGATGAACGACAAACGGGCATGTCGGGCAGCCGCGTCGAGCATCGGTTCCCACAGCGGTGCACCCGACTGGGCGAAACCGCCGCCGATCACCGCGAGGTCCACGTCCAGGAGGGCAGCCGCCGAGGTGATGGCACCACCGAGCGCCGTGCCTGCGCGGTGGAGCGCGTCCACGGCGATCGCGTCGCCGCTGCGTGCACCCTCGGCTAGTTCACGGCCGGTGTTTCCCGACCAGCTCTGGCTACGAGCCCATCGCACCGCGGACGGTCCACTGGCCACCGTCTCGAGGCAGCCGACGCCCCCGCAGCTGCACGGTTCGGAAGATCCTGGAACGACGAGGTGGCCGATGTGACCGGCGTTCCCCGTGCGACCCCGAGCAATCTCACCGCCGAGGACGATTCCTCCGCCGATTCCCGTCGAGACGACCAGGCTCAGGAGGTTCGGGGTTCCGCGTCCGGCGCCGTGGTGGAACTCCGCCAATGCCGCTGCGGCTCCGTCCATGGCGAGGGCAGTTCCGGCATCGGGAAAGACGCTGCGGACGCCCGCTACGAGCTCGAATCCCTGTGCCCACTCGGTGATGTTGATGGGGGCGACGACGCCGGCGACGGTGTCCACCGGCCCGGCGCAAGCGATGCCCACACCGTCGACGTCGCGGCCGTCTGCGACTCGTTCGAGCAGCGCCGCACACGCTCCCCACGGGTCGGTCTGCGGCGTCGGCACACTGTCGAACACGGGAACGCGGCCGTCCTCGGACACGACGCCGGCCGCCATCTTGGTGCCACCGATATCGAGTGCGAGGCGCATGTCGCTATCGCTTTTCGAGAACCACGACGAGGTTGCTCACCAGGAACTCCCGAAGACCGGGGACTCGGACCATCCACCACGCCCACGACGGGTGGTAGCGCGGGATCGCGGCGAGCAACGTGCCCTGGCTGGTTCCACGGGCCCAGCGTAGGCCGTCGGTGGCGCCGACTTTGAACAACGACACCCCGAATCTGTTCTTCGGTTCGCGTCCGGTCTTGCGGAGGTACCGCTTGGCTGCGTACTCGCCCCCCAGCGCGTGCCACGGTCCGGTTTCGTGGCCGCCGAACGGACCCCACCACAGGGTGTACGAGAGAACCATCAAGCCGCCGGGCTTGGTCACGCGCAGCATTTCCTCGGCCATCAGCCAGGGCTCGCTGACGTGTTCGGCCACGTTGGAGGAGAAGCAGATGTCCACGGACGAGTCCAGGAACGGCAGTGCCAAACCGGATCCACGCACCGCGCCGCCCACGGTCAGACCTGCTGCGTGCATCTCCGACGGATCGGGTTCGACGGGAATGTAGCGGGCACCTGCGGCCTGGAAGACCTCCGCGAAATAGCCCGGACCGCCGCCCACGTCGAGGACGGTGAGACCGTCGAGGGAGCGCCCGGTGTGACCTTCGTGCAGGTCCGAGATCAATTCGACGGAGTCGCGCGCAAGCGCGCCGTAGAAGATGTCGGGCGCGGACTGCTCGTGGCGGAAGTCGCTGAGCAGGCCGAACGAGCGTTTCAGGGTTGCCCGTCGGCCGAAAATGCGGGTCACTGCGGGCTTGGTCACGGGTAGCAACTTTAGCCACTGGGTCGCCCGGTCCACGAACACCGTCAGGAGCGCGGCAATACGGACGCTCGAACAGTTAGGGTGTTCGGCAGGGTTACCGGCCGGTCAGGCGGGGCATCCCGCAGGATCGCCCGAACCGGGGTGGCCACCGACCAACTCAGGGAGTAACGCACGTGCGCGAGGTTCTGTTGCTCTGCTGGCGCGATACCGGGCATCCCCAGGGCGGTGGAAGCGAGCGTTACCTCGAGCAGGTCGGATCCCAGTTGGCCGAGCGCGGTATCAAGGTGACGCTGCGGACGGCGTCGTATCCCGGGGCGCCCGCTTCGGAGGTTCGAGACGGCATCACCATCAGCCGGGCCGGTGGACGTTTCAGCGTGTACCCGCGCGCTCTGGCCGCCATTGCCGCCGGACGTCTGGGTTTCGGATCGCTCAAGGGCATCCGCCCCGACGCGGTGATCGACACCCAGAACGGCATCCCCTTCTTCTCGAAGACCGTGGCGGGTGCACCGGTCACGCTTCTGGTCCATCACTGCCATCGTGAACAATGGCCGGTGGCAGGCAAGCTCGTCGGCCGGATCGGCTGGTGGGTCGAATCGCGATTGTCACCGCGCACTCATCGACGTAGTCAATATCTGACGGTGTCGCTTCCCTCGGCGGAAGAATTGGTGGACCTCGGTGTCGAGCGCGAACGAATTGCCGTGGTGCGCAACGGTGCCGATCGGCTCCCCGTCGGCGTCGACGCGGGCGGATCGATCACCAGGGCCGAGCGTCCCACCATCTCGGTTCTCTCACGGCTGGTGCCGCACAAGCAGATCGAGGACGCACTCGAAGCGGTCGCAGCCCTGCGGCCGACGCTTCCGGACATCCATCTCGACGTCATCGGTGGTGGTTGGTGGGAGCAGAACCTGCGCGATCGCGCCGCCGAGTTGGGGATCGGTGACGCCGTCTCGTTCTACGGCCACGTCGACGAGGCTCGTAAACACGAACTGCTGGCGCAGTCGTGGATCCACCTCATGCCTTCGCGGAAGGAAGGGTGGGGCCTGGCGGTCATCGAGGCTGCGCAGCACGGTGTTCCGACGATCGGTTACCGCAGTTCCAAGGGCTTGACCGATTCGATCGTCGACGGAGTGACCGGGCTGTTGGTCGGCGGTGAGCACGCAGGCGACGGCGACATCGCTGATCTGACGCAGGCGGCAGGCACCCTGCTCCGCGACCACGAACTCCGCACGGTGCTCGGTGAGAAAGCTCGGGTGTGGTCGGGCGAGTTCTCCTGGGAGCAGACCGGCACCGGAGTGCTCGAGGTGCTGACCGCGCACAAGGACGGTCGGTGGGTCTCAGGACTGGCCGCGCCTCGCGAGTCGAATTCGGTTCTGGTTCAGTCCGACTGAGATCAGCGCGATCACGCCCATCAGTATCCAGGCGAGATGCGCAACGATGACGGCCGTTCGGGCGCCGGTCGACGCTTCCTGCGCGGCAACATCTCCCGGTACCCGGTAGAGCTCGAGATCGTTGTCGGCAAAGACCTGTTCCAACCCGTCGAGTGTCGCTGCCGCCTTGCCGAGCTGGCCTGGTGTCTCACGCTCGATCAGTACCCATCCGACTCCGAGATCGGCCAACTGCGTAGGACTCCCGCCGGCAAGCAGCACATCCTCGACCTGGGTGGCCCGGGTTCCTTCACCGCCGACAGCACCACCGGCAACCACCAGTTGGCCGGTCTGCAGAACGTCGAGCGGTAGGAAGCGTGGTGCTGGATCGAGTACCGGCGCATCACCGCTGTAGGGGAAGGCGCGGAACATCCCAGCGGGAAGCACTGCAACGTCACCGGTTTCGTCTCGTAGTTGCTCGGCCACCACGGCCCAGGACCCGGGATAGTGCACGGGTTTCAACGCGCCGCCGACACCCCACACCAGATCCGGTAGCGCCACGATCGTCACCACGACGGCGGCGATCGAGAATGTCGGGCGGGGAAGGGAGAACCGATTGCCCGCCCACATCACCGCGGCGGCGGCAGCGAGTGCGTAGAACGGTACGGCCAGCGCGACCCACTTCTGGGCGTCACGCAGTAGACCGGCGCCGGTGAACACCTCGACCGACCATCGGCCGACGTCGAGCCCCCACGGAGTAGCGCCCAGGGTCGGAGCGAGCACCGCGAACAGGGCCAGCGCGCCGAGTCCACTGACAACGGGGTTCCGGCGTCGGCGCCATAGAGCGGGCACACCGGCAAACACCACGACAAGCAGAAGAACTGTTCCGACCAACGCGAAGAGTGTTGTGCGCGTGGATGGTACCGCTGCCGAGTTCCAGATACCGCCGAGCCCGGCGAGGCTGCCGAGCGTCGCGAGTCCCGGTTCTGCTCGGGCGGCAAAGGCGGCGACTCCCGCCGGATCGGAACCGTCGCCTGCTGCTCCGGATACGAAGGTGGCGACCAACCACGGCGAGGCGGCGACGAGGAACAGCCCGATAGCGCCGCAGACACGCCGCATGGCCGAGGTTCGGCCTCCTGGGGTGGCAACCACCACCAGCGCGGCCGTCAGAGCGAGCAGAGCGCCGGTAGGTGTCAGGCCCGCGAATGCCAGTGACGCGGCCAACGCCCACCAGGACCCGGGCGTGGCTCGGCGAACTCCGATTCCGGCACCCACGATCCACGGCAGTGCGGCATAACCGGTCAGCAGGCTCCAATGTCCTTGCAACAGGCGCTCGGCCACGTAGGGGTTCCAGAGCATCACCGTCGACGCGACCAGTTGTGGACCGAGACCGGCCGTCGGCAGCAGGACGGCGACCATGCGCGCCGCACCCCAACCGGCGAGCCAGAGCGCCACGAGCAGGATGAACTTGACCACCAGTCCGCCGTCGATCACGGTGCTCAACGCTGCGATCAGCGCGTCCTGGGGAACGGCGCGGGCTGCGGCGTCGGTGAGTCCGAGGGCGGAGTCGGTCAGGTACGAGCGCGGCGTGCTGACGGCGTCGCGCAGCAGGAGGTAGCCGGGGCCCAGCAGCGGTCCGAGGATCAACAGTGCCAGCGCCAGGCTGTACGCCGCAGGCAGGTAACGGCGGTATCCGGCTTGCACTGTCATGACGCGCACGATACGTGGTGCATCATTACTGCCATGCCTCGCCAACCACTCGATCGCGCCGCCGCGGCCGGGGTCGGCATGGTTTTGGTGGGATCGATGACGGCCAATGTCGCGTCGTACCTGTTGGCATGGTTGGCCAGCCGATGGTTGGGTCCGGTCGGCTACGGAGAGTTCGCGAGTCTGCTTGCCGCCCAGTTGGTACTTGCGGTTCCGGCTTTGGCGTTGCAGACGGTGGTCGCCCGCGAGGCGGTGCGTGGCAAGAGCACAGATGCGTTGCGGTCGTTGGGGTATCGATGCACCGCGATCGTCGCCGTCCTCGCGGTTGCGCTCGCTCCGGCGATGGCGTGGCTGCTCGACACCGGAATCGTGGCGTCGTTCTCGGCATTGGTGACTGCGCCCATGTTGGTTCTGCTGGCCACGGAGCAGGGGTTGTTGCAGGGTCACGGTCGATTCGGCACTCTCAGCGCTGTGCTGGCCGGGGCCGGGGTGATGAAAGTCCTTCCGGCAGTAATCGTTCTGGCTTTCGGCGGCGGGGCAGGCGCGGCATTGGTCGCGGGCGCGGCCGGAACTGCGTTGCTGGTGGCGATAGTTCGAGTGGTCGACCGAACCGTCTCGGTGAGCGAGGACCGTGCGGTGCGGATCGGCGTCGTCTCCGTGCTCGCGGCGTCACAAGTCCAGCTTGCGTTGATCGCGTTGTCTTCGCTGGACCTGCTGATCGTCCGCGTCGTCCTCAGCGAGTACGACGCCGGTGTCTACGCACTCGGAGCCGTCGCGACGAAGGTGGCGTTCTGGCTGCCACAGGCAGTGGGCGTCGTGCTGTACCCGAAGATGGCGAATCCGGCGCACTCGGCGCAAGCGGTTCGCTCGGCGTTGGCGGTGCTCGTCGGTATCGGCGCCGTGTTGGTTCTGGGGGCGGCGGTTGCCGGCCCGCTGGTGCCGATGCTCGTGGGCGACGCGTACGCCGCCGTGGCTCCGATGCTGTGGGCCTTCGCCCTGCACGGTGCAGCGCTGGCGGTACTCCAGGGTGCTTTGCTGTCCGCAATCGCGTCAGAACGCACGCGAGTGGCCCTTCTGGCGTGGGCAGGACTGGTTGTGGAGGCGACGGTCATGCTGGTGTGGGCGAAGACGCCGGGAGAGTTGATCGGCGTCGCCGTGGTGGTGGCGTCGACGACGGCCTTGGCGGTGTCCGTCGCCGCAGTGCGAAGTGCCGACCGCGCCCGGCCGGCACCTCACAGCGACGTCAGTTCTCCAGACGCGTGAACAAATCGTCGAAGTAGTCGAGCGTACGCATCGCGGTGTAGACGGATCCGTAGTTGATGTTCCCACCCGTGTAGACGACGTTGTCGCCTTGTACTGCGCGGATACGGTTCCACATCGCGCGGTCGTCGGTGACGGGATCCACGCCGGGCGCGGTGGTGACGATCATTCCGTCGGCCGAGTCGAGGGAAGTCACCAGGTTTTCGGTGGAGATCTCCTTCTGTCCCTCGACGGGCCACTGGAGTTGGACGCCGAGGTCTTCGGCCACCTGCGTGGAGATGCCCTTGCGGTTGACGCCGTTGACCTTCTGATTCACGTAGTTCAGCAGCACGATCTGCTTGCTCGCCAAACTCCGGGCGTGGCGTTCCTTCAATCCGGCTGCTTTGTCCTCGTACGCTCCGATGACCTGACGGACTTCGGGGTTCTCGGTGCGATTCAGCCAACTCGCCAACTGATCGATGTTCTCGCGCCACGGACGGGTGAAGTCCATCGGAAGCACAGGCGCTGTCTGGCTCAACTGCTGCAGCGGCCACATGTCGGAGGCCTCACCGATGTCGGTGCAGATGATCAGGTCCGGTTCCAGCGCGAGAATTGCCTCGACGTTGACCGGTGCCTCGAACACCTGCGCCGTGGGATCGGCTGGAACCCACGGCTCGGCGGCGTCGAAGCTGTACGCGATGACCGGCAGGCCCATCGCAACGGCTGGTTCGAGGTCGAGTCGGGAGTCGATGGCGACGACGCGCTTCGGTGTCACCGGAATGTCGTAGGTTCCGAGCGAGGTCGTGACCGTGCGCATCCCGGACGCATCGCCCTCGGTACCGGCGGACCTTGCGCAACCGGCGGCGAACAGCCCGGAGAATGCAGCACTGCCGACAACAAATCTCCGACGTGTCAGATCGCTGACACAGATGTGCGAACCCAGAACTGTTGATGCGGGCATGTGGCTCCTCGTGTTCGGTCTGGACTTCCAGAAAACGCTAAGCCCGCGACCACGCGGAGGGAACGACCCGTTGCGCCAATCCGTACGCCGATCCGGCAACAAAGTCCCGAAATGCAGCAGAGCGCCCCTTCCGTGTGGAAGGGGCGCTCTGCTTACTGCCTGAATCAGTCCTTGCGCAGATCCGGACGCGGGATCACCTGAGTGTCGTCCGAGGTCCAGTCGTGCTCACCCGGAGCCGGCTCGGGCGAACCCTGGCCGCTGGGATTCTGGTTCGTTCCGCCGTGTGCAGCGCGGGCCGGAGTTCCGCCCTTGCCGCCGCGAAGGCCGAGGAAGATACCGGCGATCAGCGCGATGACTCCGAGGACACCTGCCACGATCGGGACGGTGCGGCCGAACAGCGAGAGCTTGTCCATGCCGTCACGCGCCTGCTGGACCTGGTACTCGATGGTCGCCTCGTCGAAGGGCAGCGTGACCTTGAGAACCTCGACGTCGACGGCATCCTTGTTGCGGCCGTAGTACTGGTGCAACTGCTCCTGGCCCTTGACGACGACACCGGTCTTGGGCTCGACCCACAGATCACGGACGTTGGTGTACCAACGCGTCATCGTGATCGGGGTTGCGCCGCCGGGAACGCCCCAGGTGTCAGCGGGAAGGCTCAGCTTGTTGGTGGGGGAGTTGACGACCTTCGACAGGTCGACGGGATCGATCGTCTGCTGGAAGTGGTACACCTTCAGACCGTTGATCTCGGTCTCTTCGACGAAGTCGATGTCCTTCGTGGCGCGAGCGTTCAGGTCGAAGTAGGGGTAGCTCTTCTGTTCCGTGTTGAACGGGAACTTGTACTGCAGACCGTCGCGGGAAACTTCTTCGGCGGGCTGGTCGCTGGACGTCTGGACGGTTCCGACCGGATCGTTGGTCGGCATCGAGCTGACGCGATCGAGCGTGACGCGGTCCAGGGTTGCGGTCAGCAGTCCGGTATCGCCCTGCTTGTCGGTACGACGGACCGTCTGGCCGGCTTCGACGGTGATGATGTCGGCGTCGGACGGGTCCTGCGTGGTGACGTAGCGCTGAGCGACGATCGGCACGTTGGTGTCGACCTGTGCCTTTCCGCCGAGGAGGGCCGCCGAGTTGAGGACGCTACCGGTGCCCGTGGCGACGGTGGTCACCTCGAGGTCGAGTGGCGTCTTCTCCAGCTTGCCTACCGTGTAGGTAGGAATGAGGATGGCGATGGCCAAAAGGAAGGCACCGAGGCCCACCAGAATGCAAGGAAGTATCCGGCTCGGCCCTGAGCGTTCCGCCATGCTGTGACTCCTAACCCGTTAAGTCTTTCGAGGTTCCCCAACCGGCACAATATGAGCTGCGCAGATCGCATGGGGCCCCCGATGGACACCATGTGTGGCAGAACACTAACAGTCCACCGGCCCGGTTTGTCGCATGAGGGCATGAATTGGCCAGGCATTTTGTTGTGAGTCCCTGGTGGTTTCCCTCAATCGGCCTGGGGTGCACACTTATCCGTGATGATCAGTTCCACGAATTCCTCTCAGACGGTCCCGCCACAGGCTCGGGGCTTCGTTCCGGCTTTGGACGGTATGCGTGGATTGGCCGCGCTCGGCGTCCTCGTCACCCATGTCGCGTTCCAGACCGGTGAAGCGCAGTCCGGTGCGATCGGGCGCGCGTTCGGTCGACTCGATCTCGCCGTAGCGGTGTTCTTTGCCTTGTCCGGATTTCTCCTGTGGCGCCCCCACGCGGCAAAGGCTCGCGGAATCGGGCAGCCGCAGTCGACCGTCCGGTACTGGATCTCCCGCGCGACGCGCATTCTGCCGGCGTACTGGGTGGCAGTGGTCCTGATCCTGCTGTTCCTGCCCGGAGCCGGCGGGGGCTACCAAGTGTGGCTGGCGAATCTCGGGTTGGCGCAGGTCTTCGTGCCGTTGACACTCACCGAGGGCCTCACGCAGATGTGGAGCCTGTCGGTCGAGGTGGCGTTCTATGTTCTGCTGCCGCTTTTCGCGTATCTGATGGTCCGACTACGAGGAAACTCGGTCCGGTTCCGGCTGCCGCTTCTGCTCGGGGTGTCGGTCTTGGCCTTGACGTGGGCATTCATTCCGATTCCGACGCCGGACGCTATCCACCACGACAACTGGTTGCCGGGCTACCTGCCGTGGTTCGGCGCCGGCATGGTGCTGGCCGAGCTGGCAGTGGGCCCGTCGACATGGGTGCATCGCCTCGCGCACCGTCGGGTACTCCTGACCCTGATTGCCTTTATCGCCTTCGTTCTCTCGTGCACTGATCTGGCCGGGCCCGAAGGTCTGGTGCGGCCTGAGCCGTGGCAGTACGCGATCAAGATTGCACTCGGTGCGATCATCAGCTTCTCGTTGATCGCGCCACTGGTTCTGCGCGATCAATCGCAGCATCGGTTCCTGGCCAGTCCATTGGCGCTGGCAATCGGACGCTGGTCCTACGGCCTGTTCATCTGGCACCTGGCCGTACTGAACGCTGTGTTCCCCGTATTCGGCATAGTTCCGTTCTCGGGCAGCTTCTTCTACGTCCTGGCCCTCACGGTCGTCCTGAGCGTCGCTGTGGCCTCGGCCAGTTACGCCTTGGTGGAGGAACCGGCGCGCGTCGCGGTCACGCGGTGGGAGAAGCGCCGCCACATCGGTGAACCGGCAAAGGGCAACGCGGCCAACCCGGTCACGACCAAGGCCACCAACATCGAGAACTGAATCGCGAACGAGTCGCCCACATAGCCGCCCGGCGCCCGCCACGGTCCGGTCGAGAGCAGCGTGATGCCGATCATCGCGGCCACGCCGGCGGTGCCGACGAGAATGCGTGCGGTCCGAGCCGGGCCGAAGATTCGCAGCGCGGCAAGTCCGAGGATCGAGCACACAACTGCGATCGCCGCTCCCACTCCGCCGCCGATGACGGTGGCCGCCGCGAGCACGCCCACCCATCCTGCCGCGACGCTGCGCCACGGTCGGGGTGGTGTGAGGGGCTTGGGCTCTCGGCGCGTGGGGACAAGAGCCGCGAACAACAGCGGGATCAGCAACACGAGCCCGCCGAAGATGCCGAGGCGGTACCAACGGTCGCTGGGGAAGTCGATGGTGACGGTTCCCGCGGTGCCTGCCGGCACGATCCAGCCCTGCTGCCAACCGTTCACGACCACCGGCGTCAGCTCGGAACCGTCCGGCGCCGTGGCGATCCAACCGATGCTGGTGCTCTCGGGATTGACGATCAGCTGATCGGCGGACGAGTTCGTGACGGTGAGTTCGCGGTGATTCGCCGTCCACGCGGTCGATTCGAGCGGTGTATTCCGTTGCGCGGCTGAAGGACCGACAGCCGTCAGATCGAGATTGTCGACCGAGAATGCGGGGCCTGGTTCGACGACCACTTCAGGCTGTCCCGCCGGCAAAGTCGCCGAAGCGTCCAGACCGCACACACGTGCCTCGACGGGTGCGCCGGTCCGAAGTTGCGTCGCCGTCGCCGTGATCGAGGTGGGGAATTGCTGTCCGGCAACCGAAATGGTCGGGCCGTCGCCACAGGTGACGGTGACGGTGCGGTTGTCGAATGATTCTGCGCCCTGCACTCCGGAACCGGCGATCGGGGTTCCGTCGGCACCGACGACGCCGACCTCGGCGAGGCCGGTGGGCTGCGCCTGGGCGAAGCCGAGCGCCGTCTGATCGAGGACCGGTTCCCAAGCGGTGATGCTCAGGACGATCTTGTCGGTGACGAAGGGGGCGAGGGTAACTCGACTGGTTCGAGGCGTGTCGTCCGAGGGTTCGGGCAGCTCTCGCACCTGCGGCCCGTTGCCGAGATTCACCGCGACACTGGTCGGCAGCGACGGCAGAGTGCCAAGTCCCCGGGTGATGTCCAGGCCGGTGACCAGGGTGGGCTCGGGAAGATTGAGAGTCAGCGTCGGTTTCGGGCCGCCCGGTTCTGTGGTGCTCTGCGGCGCCGACCACGTGGTGCGTGCGTCGCCGTCGGTGGCAGCGAAGGCAGATCCGCGTGTGTCGCCGATGTCGCTCGAACCCGAAGCCGTGATTCGGCCGGGGACGGAAAGCAGATCTTCGAGGGCGTTGCCCTGACGCGCTCGGACAGTCAGTGTCGGTGCAACGACTGTGTTTTCGGGCACCGTGAGCGTGCGCTGGAAGCGGCTCGGCTCTTCGGGTATCGCCATGAATGCATTGCTGCACCGCACGCGGTCCGTCGAGTCGGCGCAGGCGTTGCGGCCGGGGAACTCCTGGCTCAGGTTCCACGCGTTCACAGATGCGCCCGTCGGCGTACTCGGCAGGGCCGTGTCGAAACGGATCGGTACGGTCTTCGGCGCGCTGCGATCGGAGAAGTCTTCGACGGAGAGTTCGCTGATGCCGAACTGTGTTCCAGGCGATCCGTTTTCGGTGTGAGTCGCTGTGACGCGTACCCACGGAGTGTTGCCACCCGGAATCGAGACGGTGATGGGCTCACCGGGACGCTCCACCTTCACCGCCGTGCTGCCGTTCGGTGTCGAGACCTCGAGCCATTTGACGGGAGCTCCGATTGCCGCGGCACTGGTGGTCAGATGAAGCAACCCACTGGAAATCGGTGTGTCGAAGTCGATCTGCAACCACTGGCCCAGTGCGCGCTCGATGCCGTTGCTGAACCAGCCGGTGGCCGGATCGCCGTCGACCGTCGACGCGGGACTGCTCGACGGTGAGGTGCCGCCCAGCTGGGTGGCGTCGGAGGCGGCGCTGGAAACGGTGATCGAAGCTCCGCTCCAATGGCCTTCCACGAGAGGCGTGTTCGCAACCGGGTAGTCGGGCACCAGATTGTAGGTACGACGAGCGTCGTCAGGGGTGCGCAGGGCGGAACTGTGGTTGTCGACCTGACCGAAATCGGTTTCTCGATCGCGCGGTGTGTCGGTGACGGTGACAGAATCGACGGGCAGTCCCGCAGCTTCGGCGTCGGCGGCGAGAATCATCGGCCCGGTCCCCGGAACCAGCCCGCTTTCG
This sequence comes from Rhodococcus sp. P4_E4, assembly GCF_056401575.1. Taxonomy (NCBI): domain Bacteria; kingdom Bacillati; phylum Actinomycetota; class Actinomycetes; order Mycobacteriales; family Nocardiaceae; genus Rhodococcus; species Rhodococcus sp. P4_E4. The sequence continues at coordinate 118,676 of NZ_JBFUJB010000003.1, forward strand.
TGAAGTCGTACAGACGATTCCGGCCCACCTTGTACACGCGGAACCTGGTTCAGGTCGACGGAGTACGGGCCACTGACCGCCGGGGTGCCGTCGGGCGGGGTGACCTCGAAGATTTCGATCGCCGGGTAACCGGGACGCAGATCGCTGTCCGCGACCAGCCCTTCGATCTGTTCGGGGCTGTCGTCTTCACCGAAGTGGGCGACTCGCTCGATCCCCGGCGAGCCTTCGACCGCCTGGTGCACGAGTATCGGCCTGGCCGATCGCGACGTTTCGCCGTCGAGGTCGTTGCGCATCACCAGGTAGTGGATGCCCTGCCCAAGCAAGGTCTGCGCGAGACCGTCCGACGGCCGTCCGTCGGCGATGAGACGTTGCACCGAATCGAGCGCTCGGATCGCGCCGGGAGGGGTCAGCGGGACCGAGTCACGCACCGCCCACGGCGTACTCGCCAAAGCCTGAAGCGGTTCGTCACGCGTCAGACCCCAGACCTGGCTGCCGAAGGGCGCTCCCGGGACGACCAGGGCACGTTCGGCTTCCGACCCGGGGGAGGTGTTGTCCTCGAGCCACTGCGCTGCTTCGTTCCAGTACGAGGGAACGTCCGGATACGCACCGCGGGGAGCGAGCTTTCCCGTCCAGGCCAAGGCGGTGGAGAGGGTGAGGGCAACGAGGATCAGGCTGGTCAGTGCGACCATCGGTTCGCGCTCGGGATGGGCGAACGCGCGGCGCCATCGGGCGAGTGGAACCGATCCCGGTAGTGGCACTTTGGCCAGCAGGTGTGCGAGTCCGAGCACCAGCGGCAGACGGACCAACGGCTCGAGCTTGTGGACGTTGCGCAGCGGCGCGCCCGCCGAGTCGAGGAACAGGCGTACCGACTCCGACACCGGCGAGCTGAGTTCACCAACGTATCCCGCGGCCAGGCCGGTGATACCGACGAACAGGATGAGCGTCAGCCGGCCGCGAGCAGGCATGGACCGCATGCAGAGCCCGGCGAGGCCGGCGGCGGCAACCAGACCGGTGGCGACAACTGCTGCGGGCTGGGTGACCAGGACGGCGCCGGCAATGCGTTCGGGGGAGACGAACGGGGTCCAACTGTCCGTGCCGCGAAGTATCTCGGCCAGCGACGCCCACTGCGTGGTGACACCGGCGGACTCGATGTAGTCGAGGAACGGTGGGCTGATCTTGCCGAGCAGAAGTAGCGGCACGATCCACCAGAGCGTGCCGAGAGCGACGAACAGCGCCCACCACGCGGTGAACGTCAGCCATGTTCGGTTGGGTTTGTGCGAGAGCCACCAGATGATCGCGACCAGGCAGGCCGCGGCAGTGGCGACGGCATTGATCGAACCCATGAGCGCGACGGCAAGCGCGGATTGTGCGGCTAACCGCCTCAACCCCCGTGAGTGGTTAGGGAGTCCAGGGACTCCTTTTCCACGCACAGGGCCGAAGGCCAAAATCACCGGCAACAACACCCACGGCGCCAGCATCATCGGCAGGGTTTCCGAGGAAATCGAACCGAGCGTGGTCAGCACGCGAGGAGAAAGAACAAAGGCAACCGCTGCGATGACGCGCGAACTACGGCTGCCGATACCGAGAGCCTCGGCAACTCGGATGATGCCCCAGAATCCTGCGATCAGAAGCAGCGCCCACCAGATGCGCTGGGTGATCCACGGCGGAACGTTCGCCAACTCGCCGAGCGCGAAGAACGGCCCGTGCGGAAAGAAATATCCGTAGGCCTGGTTCTGAACCTGGCCGAGCGGGGCCTGACTACTCCACTGATGCGACGCGCGTTCGAGAAAACCGAACGGATTCTGCGTCAGGTCGTACTTGGTGTCAGCGGTGATCAGACCCGGCGATTGCAGAAAAGTGAGAAGAAACGCTACGACGGAGGCGCCGAACAGCCACCGCTTCGACAGGGGCTCTGCCGACGGGGCGGTGTCTACCGAAGACACCGCTGCGTCGGCGGAAGAACGGGAACTCGCGAGGCCTGCGCTCTCAGCGGCTGCCGTACTCAACCTGGTTCAGCACGGAAGAATCTGCGTTTCCGCTGCGGTCGATCTCGGGACGAGTGTTGTCCGACGCGGCGGCCGTGACACCGAAGATGACGCCGGCACCCAGAACGGCACCGATGACAGCGCTGGCCACACCGGGGACAAGGAACTTCGTCATCGCGGATCTCCCAATTGGTCGTTAGTCGGTCGTTCGCGGTCGGACGGACTTACCGGCCCGTACGAACTGCTCGGGTCAAGGTATCACCCGCACTCGAGAATCCGGACGATTACCCTCGTGACGTGCTGGTCAGTCGAGGGTTTCGGCACCGAGCGCGGTCAACAGAGTGCGCAGTTTCGTAGATGTCTCGTCGAGTTCGTCCTGCGGATCCGATTCGGCGACAATTCCACCACCCGCGCTGGCCCAGGCGTTGCGGCCGTCTGCACTGATCTCGGCGCAGCGGATGGCAACCACCCAATCGCCGTCACCGGCCTCGTCGCACCATCCCACGGCGCCGCCGTAGAAACGGCGCGGCTCCTCGGTCTCGCGGATGACTTTCAGCGCCACGTCGGTGGGTGTTCCGCACAGCGCGGGCGTCGGATGCAGCGCGATGGCGAGGTCGAGCGCAGTGGTGTCGTTTCGCAGCGTGCCGCGGATCGGGCTGGCCAAGTGCCAGACCTCGTGAGTATTGGTCAGTTCGGGAGTTACCGGCACCGACAGATCGCTGCACATCGGTTGCAGGACCTCGCGGATCCACGCCGTCACGAAGGCGTGCTCGGCCAGATTCTTCGTCGAATGCAGAAGGCTTTCGCCTGCCTCGCGGTCTTGATCGGCGTCGGCGGATCGCTTGGTGGTGCCGGCCAACGGGCGACACGTCACGACGCGACCGCGTCGACTGACCAACACTTCGGGCGTCGCGCCGACCAGGCTGTGGCCCTCGAATTCGGCTCCCGCAGCAGAGAGGTCGACGGCAAAGGTGTTGGCGACGGGATTGAGCGCCGCCATGCGTGCGGCGAGCGCGGTCGGAGAGATCGGGGTCTGCGTGCGAAGTTCCACAGTGCGAGCCGCGACAACCTTGTCGATCTCTCCGCTGCGGAGGCGTCCGATCAACTTTTCCACCCGACGAAGATGCTCCGACGACGACGGGATCTCCCGGTCAACCCGGGTCGTGGGCAGGGCCTGGGGATCGCACGGTTGCCACGGCCGCGACGTGATCGTCGCCTCGGCAGGTTCGTACAACGCCGTTGCGGCAGCCGGGTCGAAGGGGAGCGCTCCGACGATCAGCTTTGTCGTACCTGCCGACAGAGCGTGGGTGGCCGCGTCGGAGCTGTCGAAGCTGCGTCGTACGCCGCGGGTGACCACGCTGTGATCGGGGCGCGAGAGAACAAAACCGTCCATGGTGGCTTCGACACTAGTCGGCCACGGATCAGGAATGCGCGAAGGTCACTTCCCTGGAGGGACGATCAACACCGGCCGATGACTGTGACGCAGAACATGATCCGCGACGCTGCTCTGCAGTAGCGACCGCAAACCCGTAGTGCCACGGGTGCCGGTCACGATGATGTCGACGTCCAATTCGTCTGCGGTTTCGCAGATTGCAGACCAGATCGCGGATCGGCACTCGGCGCTTCTGCCTTCGACGGTCAGGCCTGCGGCCTCGGCCAGTGCGACGCCCTCGGCGAGGGTGACTTTGGCGTCGGTGTACGCGATGTCCTCGACGTCGTCGTCGGGAACCCACTCCGGTTGCATCACCCCGGACAGGCCGGACATGCGAGCGGCCTGGCGAACCATCGGCTCCCAGGCAGTGACGAGAACAGCACGATTGGCGGAGAGGAAACGCCCCGCATAGTCGACTGCACGCTTGGCGTTGTCGGAACCGTCGTACGCGATGAGCATCAGACCTTGTGGCATCACGACCTCCTCGTCAGCGGGGGAATCGGTTCTCTTCCAGGCTACCGTCCCGATGTGCCCGTGAGGGAGTGTATGGGTACCGGGTCCGTTACGGTCGAGGTATGCGGATCACGTTTCTGAAGGCTGCGACGACCATTGCTTTATGCGGAGGGTTGGTTGCGGGATGCTCGGGCGAGAACGGGACCGCCGATCCGGTTTCGAGCGCCCCGACCAGCACCACCTCCGAGATCACGTCGACGCCTGCGGCATCCAGCTCCGCGCCCGTCGCCGCGTCGTGCGGTAGTGACCTTCTGGCTTCACTGTCCCTGCGTCAGAAACTTGCCCAGCTGCTCAACGTCGGCGTCACCGGGACCGATGACGCGTTGTCGATAGTGCAGAACGAGGAGATCGGCGGCATCTTCGTCGGAAGTTGGACCGATCAGTCGATGCTCACCAATCGCGAAGTGCCGCAGGTTGCTTCGGCGTCGAAGTTGCCGTTGATGGTGACGATCGACGAAGAAGGTGGACGAGTTTCCCGCGTCGCGGACATCCTCGGGCCCGATCCGTCGGCCAGAGAAACGGCGCAGACCATGACAGTGGAACAGACGTACCAGATGGCGCTCGAGCGTGGACGCGGGTTGAAGGATCTCGGGATCACCGTCAACTACGCCCCCGACGTCGACGTCAGCAGCCAACCCGACGACTCCGTGATCGGGGACCGCTCGTACTCCGACGACCCCCAGACCGTGGTTGCCTACGCCGGTGCGTACGCGCAGGGTATGCGAGATGCCGGAATCTTCCCGGTGATCAAGCACTTTCCCGGGCATGGCAGCGCGTCGGGTGACTCGCACCGGGGTGAGGTGACAACGCCGCCCTTGCAGGATCTGATCGCGTCGGACCTGATTCCCTTCCGGGAGCTGTCGGGAACCGGAGTCGGCGTCATGATGGGTCACCTCGAGGTTCCCGGTCTGACCGAGCCCGGTACCCCTGCCAGCATCAGCCCCGCCGCCGTCGCGTTGCTTCGCGACGGAGTGGGTTACGGCGCAGCGCCGTTCACCGGCCCGGTATTCACCGACGACCTCAGCGGAATGCAGGCGATCACCGACCGATACGATATTGCCGACGCGGTTCAGGCTGCGCTGGTGGCTGGAGTCGATCAGGCATTGTGGCTGACAACCGACGACGTTCCGCGGGTGCTCGACCATCTCGAGCAGGCCGTCGCGTCCGGTGAGCTTCCGCAGGCGCGGGTCGATCAGGCCGTGGTCACAGTTGCCACTGCCAAAGGTGCCGTGACCTGCTGAGTCGAAGTCAGGATTCGACGCACAATCTTACCGTAGAGTAAGATCGACATTTACCCTGTGGTTGGAGGAAGCATGGCCGGCGGTACCAAGCGACTGCCACGCGCAGTGCGTGAGCAGCAGATGCTCGACGCGGCTGTGGACGTGTTCTCCGACAGGGGGTTTCACGAAACTTCGATGGACACCATCGCAGCCAAAGCCGAGATCTCGAAGCCGATGCTGTACCTGTACTACGGCTCGAAGGAAGAGCTGTTCGCGGCGTGCATTCATCGTGAAGGGCTCCGCTTCCTCGAAGCGCTCGCCCCGGCCGGCGCGCCGAACCTGACTCCGCGTGAACAATTGCGCGCCGCTCTCGAGGGCTTCCTCGGGTTCGTGGGCGCAAACCGCAAGTCGTGGATGGTGCTCTACCGTCAGGCCGTCGGGCAGCAGGCTTTTGCGGGAACCGTGCAGTCCAGCCGCGATCGGTTGATCGAGTTGACTGCGCATCTGCTCGAGTCCAGCACCAAGGATCCTGATGCCGCGCACGATTACGGGATCATCGCCATTGCGCTCGTCGGCGCCGGTGAGGCGGTAGCCGACCGGGTCGCGGGTGGGGAAATCGAAGTGGATGCCGCAGCGGATCTACTCGAATCCCTCGCGTGGCGCGGTCTGTCGGGCAAGAAGAAGTCCGAATAGCCCCCAAACCAATCTGAGCGAACGTACCTTTCAGCGCATCCAAGGCGCCGAAAGGTACGTTCGCTCAATTGAGGTGGGTCGAAACCCGACAAAACTTAGGTCAGCGCAGCGTCGCAGTGACGTGCGGGTAACCCTTCTTCGGGTGACGCAGCGACAGATCCCAGCCGTCGTCGGTGCGATCAGCGTAGGCATTCAGCGTCGCCGGTAGCAGAATCGGCTTGCCGAAACGCACGCTGTAGGTGACCTTGTCCGCGACGGACCCCTCGACGGTCCGCAGAACTGCCGCGGCACTCCACATTCCGTGAGCAATGGTCTTCGGGAAACCGAAAGCCTTGGCGCCCAGAGACGAGACGTGAATCGGATTGCGGTCGCCGGAGACGGCGGCGTACTTGCTGATCGTGGTCTGGTCGACGCGGATGGTGCTCATCGGCATCGGCGGGACCTCGTCGGCCTTGGGCTCCGGACCTGGCTGGCCGGACAGGGAGGTCTTCTGCTGGTTCAGGAAGCTCGAGGTCTGTCGCCAGACCAGTTCCCGTCCCACCCGAATTTCGGTGATCACGTCGATCAGCAGGCCCTTGCGGTGCTCACGCAGGTTCTCGGCATGCACCGAGAGGTCAAGCGGTTCGCTGACGGAGATGGGCCGCAGCGATTCGATGACGTTCTCGGCGTGAACGGAGCCGACGGCGGCGAAGGGGAAGTCCTTCGACACCATCAGCTTCATCACGGTCGGGAAGGCCAAGGTGAAGGGATACGTGATCGGCAGAGTGTCGCCGAATCGCAGTCCGGTCACGCGGCAGTACGCCGCCAGATTGTCGGTGTCGACCGTCAGTCCGGTGAGGGTGAAGGTCTGCTGTGGCACCGAGCGCGAGTTGGACTTGTTCCACGGCAACAATCCCAGTACCGCCCGGGAGTAGATGTCGATGGTCTTCGGCTGCTCGGTGAGCGCGACGGTCTTTGTTGCCATCATGCGCCCAGGAGGCTCTGGCCGCAGACGCGAACGACCTGTCCCGTAACGGCATTGGAGGCCGGGCTGGCGAAGTATGCGACGGTCTCGGCGACGTCGACGGTCTCGCCGCCCTGCAGGAGCGAGCTCATGCGGCGGCCGGCTTCTCGGGTGGCGAAGGGGATGGCTGCGGTCATGGCGGTCTCGATGAAGCCCGGTGCGACGGCGTTGATGGTGATGTTCTTCTTCGCCAGGACGGGAGCTTCGGCGTGTACGAGGCCGATGACGCCGGCCTTGGAGGTGCCGTAGTTGGTCTGGCCGCGGTTGCCCGCGATGCCGGCGATGGAGGAGACGTCGACGACGCGGCCGCCTTCCTTGAGGGCGCCCTTCTCGACGAGGTGCTCGGTGATCTTCTGCGGTGCAAGAAGATTGACGTTCATGACCATGTTCCAGCGGCCCTCGTCCATGTTGGCGAGGGTCTTGTCGCGGGTGATGCCGGCGTTGTGGACGATGATGTCGGCTCCGCCGTGACGCTCGAGGAGGTGAGCTGCGAGGACCTCGGCTGCGTCGGCCGCCGTGACGTCGAGGGCGAGGGACGTGCCGCCGACCTTGTTTGCGGTCTCGGACAGTGCTTCGCCGGCGGCCGGGATGTCAGCGCAGACCACGTGTGCGCCGTCGCGTGCCAGGACCTCGGCGATGGTGGCGCCGATACCGCGGGCTGCGCCGGTGACGACGGCAACCTTGCCTTCGAGCGGCTTGTCCCAGCTTGCGGGCGCGACGGAATCTTCAGCGCCGACGACGATGACCTGGCCGTCGACGAAGGCGGACTTTGCCGAAAGGAGAAAGCGCAGAGTCGATTCCACGCCGGACAGTCCGGTGGACGCCTTGGGGGAGACGTAGACCAGCTGAGCGGTGGAGCCGCGCTTGATCTCCTTGCCGACGCTGCGGGTGAAGCCTTCGAGCGCGCGCTGCGCGACATGCTCGTCGACGCTCGACGTTTCTTCCGGCGTCGTGCCGAGAACGACGACGCGAGCCGACGGTGCGAGGTTGCGGATCACGGGCTGGAAGAACTCGAACAGCTGCTCGAGCTCGCTGACCTGAGTGATTCCGGTGGCGTCGAACACGAGTCCGCCGAAGCTGCTGTCGTGTGCCTGAGCGGCCGGGTAGTCGGAGAGCAGTACGCGAAGTGGTTCTGCGAGCCGACCCTTGCCGCCGATGAGGACAGGTCCGGCGAGTGCGGGTTCCCCTGCTTTGTAGCGACGCAGGTTCTCGGGCCTGGGCAGGCCGGCCTTCGACGCGATGAATGCGCCGGGGGCGGACGAGAGGAACTGTGAATAGAGGTCGGGAGCTCCCTTGCTGGCTGCCACGGTCCTACCTTCTGTTGTGTTTCGGGTTGTCTCTCACCGGGCAATCGGAAGAATGCGGCGATAGACAAGTAACTTACTACTGAGTAAGAATAGTCTTCAACAGGTAATCGCACCATCCTTGGAGACGCAAGTGACAAGCAAAGCCCGTTCAAACGCAAAGCCCGCCGCACCGCGCACCGCACCGGCCGCAGCCGCTGCGAAGTCCGCAGGTCAGCGCCGTCCGGTTGCGATCGTCGGCGGAAATCGCATTCCGTTCGCACGCTCGGACAAGGCGTACGCACAGGCGTCCAACCAGGACATGTTCACTGCGACGCTCGACGGTCTGGTGAGCCGATTCAATCTGCAGGGCGAGAAGCTCGGCATGGTCGTCGGCGGTGCGGTGCTCAAGCACAGCCGTGATTTCAATCTCATTCGCGAGTCCGTTCTCGGCAGCGCGCTGAGCCCGTACACGTCGGCGTACGACCTTCAGCAGGCGTGTGGCACGGGACTGCAGTCGATCATCGCCGTCGGCGACGCCATTTCAGCCGGCCGCATCGATTCGGGCATCGGCGGCGGCACGGACACCACGTCCGACGCCCCGATCGGCGTCAACGATCAGGCGCGCGAGTTCCTGCTTTCCCTCAACCGTGCGAAGTCCACGGGCGACCGCATCAAGCTGCTCGGCAACGTGCGTGCGGGCATGCTCGGCCTCGAAATTCCACGCAACGGCGAGCCTCGCACCGGCAAGTCGATGGGTGACCACGCTGCGATCACCGCCAAGGAATTCGGCATCAAGCGCGAGGACCAGGACGAACTTGCCGCTGCCAGCCACAAGAACATGGCGGCTGCCTACGACCGCGGTTTCTTCGACGACCTCGTCACCCCGTTCCTCGGCCTGACCCGCGACGACAACCTCCGTCCCGGTTCGACCGTCGAGAAGCTGTCGACGCTCAAGCCTGTCTTCGGTACCAAGCTCGGCGACGCGACGATGACGGCAGGCAACTCGACGCCGCTCACCGACGGCGCTTCTGCAGTCCTCCTCTCCACCGACGAGTGGGCAGCCGAGCGCAATCTTCCGGTTCTGGCGCACCTCGTCGATTCCGAAACCGCTGCCGTCGACTACGTCCACGGCAAAGACGGGTTGCTCATGGCTCCCACGTACGCGATTCCGCGTTTGCTGGCCCGCAACGGTCTGACCTTGCAGGACTTCGATTACTACGAGATCCACGAAGCCTTCGCTTCGGTGGTTCTGGCAACCCTGCAGGCCTTCGAGTCCGACGAGTACTGCAAGGAACGCCTCGGCCTCGACGGCGCGTTGGGATCGATCGACCGAAGCAAGCTCAATGTCAACGGATCGTCCTTGGCTGCAGGTCACCCGTTCGCGGCAACCGGCGGACGTATTGTGGCTTCCCTCGCAAAGATGCTCGCGGAGAAGGGTTCGGGCCGCGGTCTGATCTCGATCTGTGCGGCCGGTGGCCAGGGTGTCACGGCGATCATCGAGCGGTAACCGCTCCACAATCTCCCCACGCGACTGAAAACTGCGCTCACCTGCAGTGATCGTCGCGAGGGGATGCGTAATCGGGGATCCGGCCACGAGGGGTGGCCGGATCCCCGAACTCTTTGCAAACTTTTTCGCGCAGGCGTGTAACGCTGCAGAATAGCTACCGATATTCATGACAGCCCCGTGTTGCTGCCTGACCCCCGACCTGGCAGCAGCGCGGGGCTCTCGTATGTCCGGATATCCTGTATTGAGTTGTCGGTGAGCGCCGCAGCGACGGTTGATGCAGCGAGGAGCCAACAGGTGAGTGACGAAGAGGGTCCGTCCGTCGAGAAGACGAACAGCGAGGACTCGTCCCTCCCGGAACAGGAACTCGAGTCGGTCGAGGAACCTCAGGCGGTCGAAGAGACCGAGTCGGTCGAGGAACCTCAGGCGGTCGAAGAGACCGAGTCGGTCGAGGAACCTCAGGCGGTCGAAGAGACCGAGTCGGTCGAGGAACCCAAGACCCCTGAGGACACCGAGGCGGTTGTCGAGGCTGAATCAGTAGAACCTGAACCAGCCGAAGCACCAAGGCCTGTCGACGAAGAAGCAATCGATTCCACAGAAGCGACAGTCGACGAAGCAGTAGACGAGCCGACAATCGTCGAGCCCACAATCGTCGAACCGGCCATCGACGAATCGGCAAACGAGGTCACCACCGTCATCCCCGTCGTCCCAGCGGAGGACGCACCGCCGACGGAAGTAGTCGACTCGGCTCCGGCGACAGAAACCATCGACGAGCAGACAGAGCAGTTCGAGCCCCCGGCAGTGGTGGTTCCCCCGAAGCCGCCGCGTCCCGAGTTCGTGCAGCAGTACGACACCCAGCAATTCGAACCCATCCAGCAGCAGTACGAGCCTGTTGTCCGCGAACCAGAGGCAGTTGCAGCACCAGCACCTCAACAACAGCCAGAAGCGCCCGCTCCGGAGTCTTCCCGTAAGTGGGTCAAACCGGCGATAGCAGTCGGCGCCATCTTTGCCGTCGCAGTGATTGCCTACGGAGTGGACATCTTCACGTCGTCGGGGAAGACACCACGCGGCACCCAGGTCGCCGGGGTGGACATCGGTGATCTCACGCCTGCCGACGCAGAGGCCACGCTGCGCGCCGAACTCGGCCCAAGGCTCGTCGAACCGGTAGCGGTACATGCCGGCGGCGTCGATTCCGAGATCGTTCCCGCATCTGCGGGTGTGGACGTCGACTGGTCGGCGACGCTCTCGGGCGTGAACGCTCAGCCGATCAACCCGATCACCCGCATCACGTCGTTCTTCGGCTCCCGCGAGGTGCCCGTGGTGTCGACGGTCGACCAGGGTGCGTTGGATGCCTCGATGTCGCAACTTGCGGCGAACAGCGATCGTGCGCCCGTCGAAGGCGCAGTCGTGTTCGAGAGTGGGAAGGCGACGGGTGTTTCACCTGCCGCCGGCCAGGCTCTCGAAACGCAGCAGGCGGGCGCAACGTTCGCCGCGGAGTGGTCTGACGGTGGCGTCGTCGATCTTCCGGTCGACGAGGTGCCGGTGACGGTCACTCAGGCCGGTGTCGATCGCGCACTGCAGGAGATTGCCATTCCGGCTGCCTCGGGTGATGTCGTGGTCAACGGCCGTGACGGCAAGGTTGCGACGCTCGGCGTCGACCAGATCGGTGAGGTTCTGACCTTCACCCCTGACGGCTCGGGTGGGCTGACTCCGCAGTACAACACGGATGCTGCGATCAAGATTCTGACTCCGCAGTTGGTATCGACTGAAGTACAACCCAAGGACGCGTCGTTCACCTTCGCCGGTGGTAAGCCGTCGGTTGTGCCGGGTGTTGTCGGTGATCTGATCAACTGGCCGGACACGGTCAAGGAACTTCCGGTTCTGCTGGGCAGCACGGCTTCTCGGGCAACACCCGCCGTGTACGGACCCGTCCCGCCGGCGTTGACCACCGAAGCCGCGGATGCCCTCGGCATCAACGAGGTGATCGGCGAATTCACCACCGGTGGTTTCGAATACGCGTCTGGAGTGAATATCGGCCTGGCCGCATCGGAGATCGACGGGGCCGTGATCAAGCCAGGGGATACGTTCTCGCTCAACGAGTACACGGGCCCGCGCGGTGCGGCTCAGGGATACGTCGAGTCGGGGATCATCAACAATGGTCGCCCGGACAAGGCTGTCGGCGGCGGTATCAGCCAGCTCGCGACGACGCTCTACAACGCGACGTATTTCGCAGGCATGGACGACGTTGCGCACACCGAGCACAGTTACTACATCTCGCGGTACCCCGAAGCGCGTGAGGCGACCATCTTCGATGGAGCGATCGACTTGCAGTTCCGTAATCCGGCGAAGACCGGCGTGATGATCGAGACGATTGCGACGTCGTCGAACATCACCGTTCGGATCTGGGGAACCAAAACCGTCGATGTCGCTTCGACGACCGGCCCGCGTACGTCGCCGACGTCGCCGAACACCGTGACGTTGCCGGAGGGGCCTGGTTGTGTGGCTTCGAGCGGTGCGCCCGGATTCACGGTCAGCGACACCCGCGTGATCACCGACCACGCGAGTGGCGCCGAGATTTCCTCGAACACCCGGACCGTCAAGTACGACCCGGTGCCGATCGTGAAGTGCGAGTAGGGAACTACTTGCCGACGAGTGGGCCGAGGGTGCGGCCCGCGAGGTCGACGATGCCTGGCTCTTCGCCGTTGGTGATCAGGTTGATCACGACGCCGTCGATGCCGTGGTCGAGGATGCGCGTCTGAACCTGCTCGGCGACGTCGTCCGGGCTGCCGACGAAATGGCGTTCGGTGGCCTTGGCGACCACGTCTTCCGGCGCCGTGGTGATGTCGAGGCCACGCTCCGCGAGAAACGTTCGCTGATGCGCGCGAGCCTTGTCGCCGTCCTCGTCGATCATCATGAACGTGAGGAAGCTGGTCTCGAGGGTTGCGGGATCGCGACCGGCTTCGTCGCAGCGTGCCGCAAGTGCTTCCATCTTGCGCGGCAGTTCCGAGGGGTCGCAGATGATGTTGAGGTGATCCGCGAAGCGAGCGGCGAGGCCGAACGTCTTCTTCTCACCGCCGCCGCCGAGCAGGATCGGCAGGTCGTCGCGGACGCGAGGCTCGTTGATGGCGTCCTTGACGTGGTACCACTTGCCGTCGAAGGTGGGGCGCTCACCGCGGAGCATCGGCGCGATGATCTGCAGTGCTTCGTCGAGCTTCTGGAAGCGCTCGGTGAACGTTCCGAACTCGTATCCGAACGAATTGTGTTCGAGCTCGAACCAACCGGCGCCGATTCCCAGGATGGCCCGACCGCCGCTCACCACGTCGAGGGTGGTGACGGTCTTGGCGAGCATGGGCGGATTGCGGTAGGTGTTTCCCGTGACCAGTGCAGACAACTGGATGGTCTCGGTGGCCGTCGCCAGCGCGGAGAGCGCGGAGTAGGCCTCGAGCATCGGGGCGTCCGGCGCTCCGATTCCGGGGAGTTGGTAGAAGTGATCCATCACGAATGCAGTGTCGAAGCCTGCGGCTTCGGCTTCGCGGGCCTGCGCTATGACGGTGGGGAAGAGGTCCTTGACCGGACCGCCGTAGCTGAAGTTGGGCATCTGGTATCCGAGGCGAGTGCTCACCGTTTCGACGTTACTCGCGATCGGAGGACCCGGCACGATTTTACCAACTCTATGGATTCCGTTGTGCTGGGCAGACTTCCGGAATTCAGAGAAGTTCTTCGGCCGCTTCGCGTCGCTTGGCGCGCTGCTGGTGGCGCTTTACGCCCAGGGCGGCGGCTGTGACGCCGACGAGTGCACCGACTCCAGCGCCGGCCCAAGTCGAGATTCCGTCGCCCGGTCGAGCTACGAGTTGGGCGACGACGCCGATCAATGCGATCAGATAGACGGACCCAGCCATGAGTACTCGGGGCGGCAGACCCTTCATGCTTGTGTAGGCGTCGACGTCGTGAGCCTGCGCATACCGCAGCACCACCATCGAGCAGATAAACCATCCGATGATCAGTCCCACTGAAATCCATGCGCCGGTGCGTCCGGCAACCCACGGCAGAATTGCCGCTGCGATCAACGTGATCCAGTAGGCGAATTGGAACCCCACGGCCGAGGCTTCGTTCCAGACGTCGCGCTGACGCTCGTCCTTGTAGAAGTCGTCGTCCAGATCTCCGACGAACCGCATTGCCTTCATCATGGTGCTCATGCCGTCTCCTCTGGAATTTCTGCGGTGAGTGCCGATTCGGGTAAGGGGAAGAGCGCTTCGACGGTGGTCCCCAGTGCCAGTGCCAGGCGAAGTGCCAGGTAGACACTCGGTGCGTAGTCGCCGCGTTCGACGGAGACGATGCTCTGTCTGCTCACCTGACCTGCCGTGGCCAGTTGCGCCTGGGTGAGGCCGGCGAGGCGTCGGTGCTCCCGCACGTTGTTGTCGCCGGCCTTTCCAGTCATAGGAAAAGTAAAGAATACTTGTCACATGATGTCAAGTTTACTTGTCATATGAGAGGCTGAAGAGCATGCGTGAACGATTTCTCGAGATCGCCCTGGCCAATCCAGTGGTCGCAACGATCGTGGATCGGGCGCCGAAGCTGGGATTGCCGGAGTGGTACTTGACGGCGGGTGGGCTCTTCCAAACCGTCTGGAATCACATCGACGGCCGTGACCTCGGCGCCGGAATCAAGGACTACGACCTCTTCTATTTCGACGCCGGCGATCTGAGCTACGACGCGGAGGACGGTGTGATTCGTTCGGCGGCAGAACTGTTCGCCGATGTGGATGCCGATGTCGAAGTGCGCAACGAAGCCCGCGTGCACCTGTGGTACGAGCAGCATTTCGGGATTCCCGGCGTTCCGTTCACCAGTTGCCGCGACGCTATCGACCACTTCGCTTCCACAACTTGCTGTTTCGGGATCACCAAGTCTGCGGGCGGCACTGTGGACGTGTATGCCCCGCATGGATACGACGATCTTTTCGACATGATCGTCCGCCCCAACCCGGTGCTGGCGCCGAGAGAGGTTTACGAGGCCAAGGCGGCACGGTGGCGCAGGGAATGGCCTGCGCTGACCGTGGAGCCTTGGCCGGAGACCCTGACCTAGACTTCGATCGGCGGATGCAGCCTGTCCATGGTCCATTGCCGATTTCGGCGTGCAGCAAGTGAACTGGCCCCGAGTGAGGCGACGAGAAGGCCGCCGAGGACGGCGATCGAGACCCACAGTCTCGAGTCGATACCGCCGACGGTGAGTTGTCGTAGCCCGTTCACCGCGTAGGTCATCGGGTCGAAGGGGTGGATGATCTGGAACGGTTTCGCGGTGGTTTCGACGGGATAGATGCCGCCGGCCGAAACCAGTTGCAGCATCAGGAACGCCAGGGTGATGACGCGTCCGACGGATACTCCGAAGATGGCGTTGAATGCCTGGATCAACGCCATATACGTGGCAGTGATGAGCATCAGGAATCCGACGGTGCCGAGGGCGTGTGTGGGATGCAGGCCGACGGCGAAGTGCACGACCAGGTACATCACGATCACCTGGCAGATGCCGATGAGCAATGCCGGCCAGTACGAGGCGAGGACCACTCGCAGCGCGCCGAGTCCGTTTGCGATGGGCCGGTTCTGGAGCGGCTTGAGCAGCATCCAGGTGATGATGCCGCCCACGAACAGCGCGAGGGGCAGGAAGAACGGAGCAAAACCGGTACCGAAGGTACTTGCCCGGTTTTCGTAGGTCTCCTGTAGTTCGACCGGGCTGGAGAGGGTTTGAGCGGTTGCGGTTCGCTGCTGATCGGTCCAACTGGGAACCTGACCGGCGCCCTCGGTGAGTTTGGTCGCGAGTTCGGCAGACCCGGCACGGAGTTGCTCGGTGCCGTCGGCGAGTTTGGCTGCACCATCGGAGAGTTGGACGCTGCCGTCGGTGAGTTGAACCAGTCCACTGCTGAGGGTTTGAGCGCCGTCGTTGACTTGCTGACCGCCGTCACGCAGCTGCACCAGGCCGTTGCGGAGTTCACCGCCGCCGTTGGCCGCGGCATTCAGCCCGGCTCGGAAGGTGCTCGACGGATCGTCGAGTTGGTAAGCGAGTTGTTGTGCACCGCTCTTGAGTTCGCCTAGTTGGCCCATGGTCGCTTCACCGAAACCCTGAGTGCGCAGCATGTCCTGGGCAGGCGCGAGGGCATTGGCGATCTGTTGGCTGACAGGATCCGGGTTCAGCCGAAGGCTGGCCACTGCCTGCCCGACCAGCTGTGCGACGTCTGCTTGTGTGTTCCCGAGGACGCTCAGTTGGTCGACGACCTGAGTGACGCCACCGCTGAGTTGGCTTGCGCCGTCGCCCAGTTGGACGGCTCCGAGATCGAGTTGCCCCAAACCGTCGGTCAGTGCGAGGACACCGTCCGTGGCGGTGTTGATTCCGGTCGAGAGTTGCGCTGTACCGCCGGCAAGAGTGGCTGCACCGTCACGTGCGGTAACCATGTTGTCTGCCAGAGTTTTCGAGCCCGACGCCAATTCGCCGGCTCCGGCGTTGGCAGTGTTCACTCCGGCCGAGAGCTGGAGTGCTCCGTCGGCGGCCTGCTTCAAACCTGCACCCGCGTCGGTCAATCCGACCAGGACCGTCTCGACGGACTGCGCGCCGATCTTGTCGCTGACTTGACTGAGGACCTGCTGGGCGGCGTTTTGGCCGATGATGGTGCCGAGGTAGTTGTTGACGTCGTTGAAGGTGAACTGCAACTGAGCTTTGTGAGGGTCCTTGGTCGTCGGGGAGGCCACGGCCTCGCTGAAATTCTCAGGCAAGGTGAGAGAGAAGTAGTACGTGCCGTCCGAGACTCCCTGAGCGGCTTCCTGCTGTGAGACCAGGTGGAGATCGAGCTCACCGGAATCGAGAAGTGCTTTGCTGACTTCGTCGCCCGCCTTGAGCTCTTGACCCTGCACCATCGCACCGCGGTCGGTGTTGACCAGTGCGACGGGGACCTTGTTGACCTCACCGAACGGATTCCAGAAGGCCCACAGGTACATTGCGCCGTACAGCAGTGGCATCAAGATGATGGTGACGAGTGCGATCCTGGGCATCGCGCCGCGGGAGAACCGCTTGAGTTCGGTTCCGAGAGACATTCCAGCGAGCATCGCGGTTACCTCGCCCCTTCTTGGTCGGGATTGGTGACTTCTTGGAGCAGGGCGACGGCATCGATGGGTGATCCGTCGGGCAGCGGGTTGACGGTCGACGCGATGATGGTCTGGTAGCTCCCCATCTCGACGAGTCGCTCGACGAGGTACGCGCGTTCGGAGTCGCGCCGCACCTGTTCGAGATCGTCGACGACGAGCAGGGCCGGCTTCTTCGTGTTCGCGACGGCGATACGCAGCAGGGTCGCCTCGAGTTCCCCGAGATCGCTGACGTACCGGCCGAGCGCAGGCAGCGGATGATCGCCGAAGACGGGAGCGCACACCGCTTCGAGTTCGCGGTCTCCGGCACGTCCGATGAGCTTGTACCAGGGCGCATCCCAGCGAATTTGTTCGGTGATCAGATCTCGGACGGTGACGGACTCGGCAAGCTCGTCGATGTCCTCGAACCCGGCGACCCCGGCGATCTCGAAGATCTCTCGGGGACGCGTTCGACCGAAGACGGACAGTGATCCGGAACTGGCTTTCATTCGTCCGCTGAGTGTCAGAAGTAAGGACGTACGTCCTGAACCGGCCGAGCCTTCGAGGATGGTCACACCGCCCGCACGAATCTCGAGATTGACGGGTCCGAACACCGGCCCCCATGGGCCGTCGAGCGCCAAGTCCGTGGCGGTCAATGCCAGTTCAGGGGCGTAATCGAGTTGTGCGTGCTCTGGTGCGACCACGATGATCACCTGTCTGTTGATCTACTCGGCCTTCGAAAGAACCGAGTGCTGGTTCAGTGGACGTTCGTGCTCACCCAATCACATCGGTAGCGGGTGAGCGGTCCCACGAATGGGATGTGTCGGACACGATCGGTAACTTGGAGACCGAACGGTATGTATTCTGTTTGAAACGGACAGGGGGTGTCGAGGTGCCGGTTCGTAGACGCGGTATGTGCGCGTTACTGGTCATGGCCGCCCTGTCAGTTGTCTCCTGTGCCGGTGAGCGCGAGTCGCCCCCGTTCGTGTCGAGCGAGAGGCTTTTCGAGTTCACCGGGCGCAATGTCGGACCCGTGACCGTTCCGCCCTTGCCTTCCGATCGGCACGAGTCCGAAGCAGCGCCATACGGAGCCATCACCCTGTCCGGTGGGTGGAGCGGCGCAGCCAATGTCTCGCTGCCCGGATCCGTCACGTGTTTCGAGCACAACTGGGCGGATTCGCTGCCCGCCGGTCACCGCCAGTGGGCCTACGAGGTGCACACGAGTTCCTTCTACGAGTACGACGGCGGCGGCGAATATCCGGGGCGTGATTTCCAGTTGCAGGTCTACGTGAACGAAAACCCGGAACCAGGTCAGTCCGGGGCGACGATGATGTTCTCGGATCAGAGCGGACAGTTCGTGTCCTTCGGCGGCGGCGTCGACAATTCCATCGAAATAGTCAGTTCTCCGGACCGCAGGCGCGTGGCGCTTTCCCTGGTAGGAACGGCGGCACGGCCCGGCGAACAACCGACGACGTCCGTACTGTCCGCACAGATCAGTTGCCCGACCGTCGAGCGCAGATGACCACAGATTGCATTGACTGTCGAGCATGAAAATGCCGGTCCCGAAACATTCTCGGGACCGGCACTTTTCATAAATCAGGAACGAATCAGAATGCTGCTTCGTCGATCTCCATGATGTCGTTCTCGGTGTTCGCGATGATCTCGCGTGAAGCGGTGAGCTCGGGCAGGACGTTCTTGGTGAAGAAGGACGCGATGGCGACCTTGCCCTCGTAGAAGCCCTTGTCCTTGTCGGAAGCGCCGTTGTCGAGTGCCGCGAGAGCGATCTCGGACTGGCGGAGGAGCTGCCAGCCGATGAGCAGGTCGCCGACGGACATCAGGAAGCGGACGGAGCCGAGGCCGACCTTGTACAGCTCGGTGGGCTGCTCCTGAGCTCCCATGAGGAAGCCGGTGAGCGTGGCAGCCATGGCCTGGACGTCTTCGAGTGCGGTGGCGAGCAGTGCGCGCTCCGCCTTCAGGCGACCGTTGCCGGCTTCGCTGTCGATGAAGGTCTTGATCTGTCCGGCAACGTGAGCGAGCGCGACGCCGCGGTCACGAGCGATCTTGCGGAAGAAGAAGTCCTGAGCCTGGATGGCCGTGGTGCCTTCGTACAGCGAGTCGATCTTGGAATCGCGGATGTACTGCTCGATCGGGTAGTCCTGCAGGAAGCCGGAGCCACCGAGGGTCTGCAGGCTGTCCGTCAGGTACTGGTACGCACGCTCGGAGCCGACGCCCTTGACGATCGGGAGCAGCAGGTCGTTGACGCGGAACGCGGTGTCCTTGTCTGCGCCCGAGACGAGCTGGGCGACAACCTCGTCCTGGTGTGCTGCGGTGTAGAGGTACACCGCGCGCAGGCCTTCGGCGTATGCCTTCTGCATTGCCAGGCTGCGACGCACGTCGGGGTGGTGCGTGATGGTCACGCGCGGCGCTGCCTTGTTGGTCATCTGGGTCAGGTCAGCACCCTGAACACGCTGCTTGGCGTAATCGAGAGCGTTGAGGTAACCGGTGGAGAGGGTGGCGATTGCCTTGGTGCCGACCATCATTCGAGCGTGCTCGATGACGTCGAACATCTGGGCGATGCCGTTGTGGACCTCGCCGACCAGCCAGCCCTGTGCGGGGATGCCGTGGCCGCCGAAGGTGACCTCACATGTGGCGGAGACCTTCAGGCCCATCTTGTGTTCGACGTTGGTGACGAAGACGCCGTTACGCTCGCCGAACTCTTCGGTCTCGAAGTTGAAGTGCGTCTTCGGGACGAAGAACAGGCTCAGGCCCTTGGTGCCGGGTCCGGCGCCTTCGGGGCGAGCGAGAACGAGGTGGAAGATGTTCTCGAACAGGTCGTCCGAGTCGGCCGAGGTGATGAAGCGCTTGACGCCCTCGATGTGCCACGAGCCGTCGTCCTGCTTGATCGCCTTGGTGCGTCCGGCACCGACGTCGGAGCCGGCGTCGGGCTCGGTGAGGACCATCGTGGCGCCCCATCCGCGTTCGACGATGGTGGCTGCCCACTTCTTCTGCTCTTCGGTGCCGTTGTTGAACAGCACGTCCGCGAAAGCGGGTCCGGCCTGGTACATGTGCGCTGCAGGCTGTGCGCCCAGGATCAGCTCACCGATGGCCCACACGACGGAGCGGGGAACCGGCACGCCGCCGACCTCTTCGCTCAGTCCCATGCGGTACCACTCGGCATCCCACAGAGCCTTGAACGACTTCTTGAAGGATTCCGGAAGTGCAACGGTGTGCGTCTCGGGATCGAAGACAGGGGGGTTGCGGTCCGCGTCGGCGAAAGATTCGCCAAGCGGTCCCTCGGCCAGGCGTGCGACCTCTGCCAGCATGTTGCGGACAGTGTCGGCATCCAGGTCGCCCCAAGCGCCTTCGCTCAGTGGCTTCTCCAGTCCGAGAACCTCGAAGAGGTTGAACTCCAGGTCCCGAACGTTGCTCTTGTAATGGCCCATGTCTTCTGCTTCTCCCAGTGAGGTGGTGCGGTCCAGCACTCCTAGTACCGCCCGAAGTTTATTACTCGTCGGTAACTTAATACATGTTACTAGCCGTTCTTTGCATTGCCAACACCGGATTTGCGTCCGATGACAAGTGCGTCGACCGCGATTCCCGTTTCGGTGTGTCTGTGCGGATTTCCGGCGATCTCGAACTCGAGCCTTTCTTCGAACTCCTGCATCAATTCTTCTGGTGTGTAAAGGATTTCGGGATCTTTCGGTCCGCCGACGCCGTAGTCGATGTTGCTTCGGTCGTGACCCAAAATCATGAGGATTCCATCAGGTTTCAGAGAATTTATGGCACGGTTCACAACCAGGGTGCGTTGTGGTGCGGGCAGATGAAGGTAAAGAAGCAGGGCCAAGTCGTATCCCTGCCCGTTCCTTGAGGCGTAATCCGCGACGGTGACGTCGCCGCATCGGTAGTCGAGCCGGTCGAGAACCGATCGGGGTGAGCGGGCCGCGATCGTGCGGGCTTTCTCGATCGCGACGGCCGAGTAGTCGATGCCGGTGACCTCCCAACCGCGGGTCGCGAGCCACAACGCGTTACGGCCCTCGCCGCACGCCAGGTCGAGTGCCTGGCCGTGGGGGAGGGCCGTCGCGTATTCCACCAGCAGTTCGTTGGGAGGAGCGCCCCAGACGAGCTCGGTTTCTTCGTACTTCTTGTCCCAGGCCGCCGCATCCATAGATGACGACGGTAGTGCCACTCAGTGGTTACGCACTCCGTCCATCGGGTTCTTGCGTAGGGCGGCGCGCGTCGGGATCGCGATGGAGACAAATCCCAGAACAGCGGTCACCGCGACGATGGAACCGTAGATCGCCGGTGAAATCGCCGGGATCGGCTGCCCGGACACCGCTACGGCGATACCCATCAGAGGCGGCAGGGCGATCAGCGATCCGACCACGACGGCGATTCCCACCACCATCAACGACTCGATGCGCATCATCGCTCGGACCTGCCTCGTCCGCGAGCCCACCAGTTGAAGGAGCGCGAACTCGCGGGAACGCTCGGCAGTGGCGGCGACCAGGGTGTTCACGACGGCGACTGCGAGATAGCCGAGCAGGACGAGGACGGCGAGGATGCTGACCCAGGACTGCATACGACGCTGATCTTCGCCCGCGGCCCCGAACTGGTCCTGGTTCATCGCGGCGATCGAGGGGAACGAGCGCAACGACTGCTGGACTTCGGCCGACCGTCCGGGTTCGGCAGCAACCAGAACGGTGTCGATCAGAGCGTCGGTGGAGTGCTGACGCAAAGTCTCGATCGGCATGGTCACGTCCCCGAATCCGAGGCCGCGACCATATTTTGCGACGACCATCGGATGCACCAGTGTGCCGTCCCCTAGATAGAGGTCGACGCGCTGACCTACCTTGGCTCCGAGTGTGAAGGCGCCGTCTTCGCTCACGGCAACGGTATCGCCGGTCAGAGCGCTCAGGTCGCCCTCGGTCACCGCGAGATCGAGGGTCGCGTCGGCGCCGGCGGCGTCGATGCCCTGGGCAGCGATCGCGCTGTCGGCTGAGCCGCCTTCCTCACCGCTGGGTACCGGCAGGACTTGACTGCGGACCACCGGGTTTGCCGCACTCACTCCGGGCACCGATGCGATCGAGTCGAGGAGCGAGGGAGCGATACCGGCCGGCGCGCCGACGATCAGGTCGGCGGTGACGCCCTTGATCGACTGGTTGGTCGCCTCGGCGGCGACGGTGCTCTGGCTGAAGAACTGCACCGAGCCCAGTGCGATTGCGAGAGCCAATGGAACAACCGCCGACGAGAGCCGTCTCGAATTGGATTCGGCGTTGGCGGCAGCGAGAACTTTGGACGCCGACCCACTACGACGCAGTGGACCGCCGATCACCTTGATGATGCCGCGCACCAACAAGGGGCCGAGCAGCGCGACCGAGAAGATCAACAACAGTGCGCTCGAACCGGCTCCAGCGGCTGCCACGCTGCCGGGCAGGAAAGCGGGGAGCACGCACGCGCTGAGGCCGGCGGCGCCGAAGATCAGCCCGGTGGCGATGCGTCCGCGGCTCAGTTTCGCCGGGCCGCTTTCGGATTCGCGAAGCGCTTCGACGGGGTCGAGCTTCGCCGGTCGTCGTGCCGCGATCGCCGCTGCCGCGCGGGCAGTGAGTACGCAGATCAGGAAAGCCGCGATCGCCGGAAGCGGGCTGTAGGCCAGCGCGAAATCGGTGGGCATGACCCCGGCGTCGGCAAACTGTGCACCCAGGAATCGGGCGAGTAGGAATCCGGGCACCGCGCCGAGCGCAGCCGCAGCCGCCGCGACGAGCAGCACTTCACGCCCGATCATGACGTGGACTTGTCGCGTGGTGGCCCCGATTGCCCGCAGCAGAGCGAACTCTCGCCGTCTGGCGTTGATCGAGAGCGACAGCGTGCTGGAAACGACGAACATACTGACCATCAACGCGAGACCGGCAAACGACGCACAGAGCACGATCAACTGGGTCCGCGCAGCACCGGCGTCGAGGAATTCGATGCCTCCGCGTGCGGTGCCGGTCGAGACCTCCGCGCCGGTTCCGGCGAGTGCATCGCGGGCGAGAGCGGCAGCATCCACGCCTTCGGGAGCGATCAATCCGACTGCGGTGACAGCGTTCTGGTGCGGCCACAACCGTTCGGCCTCTGCGTCGTCGAGGAAGACGAGTGCCGGACGGTCGGGTGACGGCACCGAAGCCGAATCAGCTGTGCCGACGACGGTGTACTCGTCGGCTATCGCGCCGTGAGCCAGCGTGATTTGCTCGCCGAGAGCGGCGCCCGTGGTCGAGACCACCTCGTCTCGGCTCTGCGGAGCGCGCCCCTCGGTGAGCGAGTACGGCGCCAGTTGTGCTGTGTTCCAAGGATGTGCGTCGAGTACGACGCCCTCGGCGGTGCTGACGGGGACGGAGATGTCGGGAATCACCGTGACATCGAGGGCATCGAGCTTGCGGACGGTATCGCCGTCGAGGAGAACTCGCTCGGCAAAAGGCTGATCGGCGTCTTCCTTGACCTCGAGCGCCTGTGGTGCACTCACGACGGCGTCGGCACCGGCGTAGAGATGTGGTGAGACGCCGCCTCGCACTCCCGATTCCAGCAGCACACCCAGACCGCAGGTGAGGAGCGCTGCGCAGAATACGGAGACGAACACGGCGACGAAACCGGAGCGATGCGCTTTCAGGTGCGCAAAGGTGTGCGCTTTCATCATCACCAGTCCCCGAGGTGTGTCATGCGCTCGGCGATCTGCTGCGGCGTCGGGCGGTCGATGTGCCCGACAAGTTTTCCGTCGGCGAGGAACAGCACACGATCGGCGTACGACGCGGCCACCGGGTCGTGCGTGACCATGACGATGGTCTGATCGAACTCGGCGGCTGTCCGGCGCAACAACTCCAGAACCTGCTTGGCGCTGCGGGAGTCGAGGGCGCCGGTCGGCTCGTCGGCAAAGAGTGCGTCGGGGTGAGTGACGAGGGCGCGCGCGATGGCGACGCGTTGCTGCTGACCGCCGGACAGTTCGGAGGGTTTGCGCTTGCGGTGCGATCCGAGTCCGACGGATTCGAGGACGAAGGTCAGGTACTGCTTGTCGGCTCGTCGTCCGGCGAGGAGTAGGGGGAGCGTGACGTTCTGCTCGACGTCGAGAGCGCCGAGCAGGTTGTAGGCCTGGAAGACGAAACCGATGTGATCGCGACGGAAGATGCTGCGGGCCTTCGGCTTCAGCTGTGAGATCTCGGTGTCGCCCAGCCACACCGATCCGCTGCTCGGTCGATCGAGCCCTGCGGCGCAGTGCAGGAAAGTGCTCTTGCCCGATCCGGACGGGCCCATCACGGCGGTGAAGGTGCTGCGCGGCAAGGTGAGGCTGATGTTGTCGAGGGCGGTCACGGCGCCGCGGCCGTTGCCGTAGATCTTGCTGACGCCTTCGAGTCGCACGGCGGATGTTCGGGCGGCCGTGGCACCAGGGGCCGGCGGGGCGAGGACCGAGTGTCGATTCTTCATGGGATGAACGCTATGGAGATTCGGCATTCGTCGACATCCAGCAGGGTCCCGAATCAATGGTGTAGGCAGCTGTAGTGGATCGCGGCATCAGGTGCGGCATGCTGGGGCAGTGAAGAAGAGAACCAGGGCTGCGGTGTACGTGCTCGTCGAGGGTGCGGCAGCCGTGGTCTCCCTGTTCTTGCTGATGGTCGGTCTCATTCTGCTGTCGCTCTCGATTCTGATCGTCGGCTGGTTGCTGTTGCCGTCGTACGTGCGGGTCCTCCGGTGGTGGGCGGGTCTGGCCCGCAAGAGAACGGCTGCGTACACCGGACGCCCTGTTCTGCAGCGATACCCACCGATGCCAAGCAATCCGACCTTCGGGGATTGGCGCCGGTTCCTCACCGATCAGTCGACGAGGCGCGACGCGGCCTGGCTGTCGATTCATGGTCTGGGGGCTTTCGTCGCGGCGATGCTGACCATTGCTCTGCCACTCGGTGCACTCAATTCGATTGCCGTCCCGCTGTACTGGCAGCAGATGCCCGCCGGTGAACCCGTCAACAATCCGTACCCCGTGACGTCGTGGTTGGGCGCTGCCGGAATGCCGTTGATCGGCATCCTGTACCTCCTGATCGCGTGGTGGTTGATCCCCGCGATGGCGAAGTGGATCAGCTGGTCGACCACGACTTTGCTTGCGCCGGACACGCGTTCGGACCTCTCGAAGCGCGTCACCGCCCTGACGGCCAGCCGCGCTGCGGCGCTCGACGCACATTCGGCCGAACTCAAGCGCATCGAGCGGGATCTGCACGACGGCGCGCAGAACCGTCTGGTCGCGGTGGTGATGATGTTGGGGATGGCCGAGCGGTCGTTGCAGAACAATCCGGACCAGGCTCTGCCACAACTGCATCGGGCCCAGGATGCGGCCACCGAGGCGTTGAGCGAACTCCGGACGTTGGTGCACGACATCTACCCGCCGATCCTCGACGAGTTGGGTCTGGAGGGCGCGATCTCCGCGCTCGCCGGGCGCTCCGCCGTGCCCTGCGTACTCGAGATCGACGAACTCCGCCGAGCCCCGGCTGCCGTCGAGGCTGCTGCGTACTTCGTCGTCGCCGAGGCCTTGACCAACGTCGCAAAACACAGCGGAGCGCGCAGTGTCACCGTCACGGCACGGACGGAGGCGTCGGACGACTCGTTGGGTGAGACGATGCTCATCGACGTGATCGACGATGGTCAGGGCGGCGCGAACGAACGCCCGGGCGGCGGCGTGGCGGGTATCCGACGCCGGGTCGAGGCTTTCGAAGGAACCGCAGTATTGGAGAGCCCGGAGGGTGGACCGACAACGATGAGGGTGGAACTACCGTGCGGATTCTGATTGCCGAGGACGACGCTCTCCTGCGAGAGGGGCTGGCACTGCTGCTCCGCGGAGAGGGCTTCGAGGTGTCTGCCGTCTCCGACGCCGCACAGTTCCTCACGGTGTTCGAGGAGACCGCCCCCGACGCCGCGGTGCTCGACGTCCGGATGCCTCCTACTTTCACCAACGAGGGGCTTCGAGCGGCGATCGAGGTGCGCAAGCTTCGCCCGGGCTTTCCCGTCCTGGTCCTTTCCGCATACGTCGAGGATCGCTACGCCGGTGAATTGTTGGCAGGAGGCGCCGGCGGGGTCGGGTACCTGCTCAAGGAACGGGTCGGCAAGGTAGCCGAGTTCGTCGACGCATTGAACCGGGTCGTCGACGGCGGAACCGTGATGGATCCCGAGGTCGTATCCCAACTGATGAGCCGTCGACGCGCCGACGATCCGATCAGATCACTGACCCCACGCGAGTCCGAGGTTCTCGGACTGATGGCGGAGGGGCTGGGAAATCAGGAAATCGCCAGGAAACTGGTCGTCAGCGACACTGCTGTGAGCAAGCACATAGGAAATATCTTCGCAAAACTCGGCCTGTCGGCTTCCGAAAGCGGGCATCGTCGTGTTTTGGCAGTTCTAGCTCATTTACGCGCCTGATCGTGGATCTGGACTACATACCTGACCGAAGCGTAATGTGAGCCAGCCTCATGTTGTTGCCGTGATCGAACGGTGACCTGAGAGGCAGGGGCTTATGTCCTGTACGTAACGTGTGATGTCGAATGCGCGTCATCACCAGAAACCAACGAGGAGATCGATCAATGGGTAAGCCGATTGCCAGTGTGGCCGGAGGTCGGCAGTCCGTCCTTCTCGGGCTCGGCGTTCACCGCCCGGAGCGAGTCGTGACCAACGACGAGATCTGCGAGCTGATCGATTCCACCGACGAGTGGATCCAGACGCGATCGGGTATCAAGTCGCGCCGGTTCTCCGGCGAAGGTGAAGGCATCCTCGCGATGTCGATCAGCGCGGCCCGTAAAGCACTGGACGTCAGCGGCATTGCTCCCGAGCAGATCGGCGCCGTGATCATCGCGACGTCGACGTGGGACCTGCAGACTCCTCAGGCTGCGTCCATCGTCGCCCACGAGCTCGGCATCAAGGGTCCGGCTGCATTCGACGTCGCGGCAGGCTGCGCCGGTTTCTGTACCGCCCTTGCCGTGGCCAGCGACCTCGTTCGCGGCGGCACGGTTGATCACGTACTCGTCGTCGGCGTCGAGTTGATGAGCGAGGCCACCGAGCCCACCGATCGCAGCGTTCGCTTCATCTTCGGTGACGGCGCAGGCGCAGTTGTCGTCGGCCCGAGCGATACCGTCGGAATCGGCCCGGTCGAGTGGGGTTCGGACGGCAGCCAGTCCGACGCCATCGTTCAGGAGCCGAGCTGGCTCGACTACACCAAGAACCCGACCGGACCTCGGCCGTGGATCAAGATGGCCGGTACCGCGGTGTTCCGCTGGGCTGCCTTCGAGATGGGCAAGGTCGCCACTCGCACCCTGGAGAAGTCGGGGCTGGGTATCGAGGACATCGACGCTTTTGTGCCGCACCAGGCAAACCAGCGCATCAACGAGGTCATCGCTCGCAGCATGAAGCTGCCCGAGGGCTTCCCCGTCTCCAACGACATCGCCGAGACGGGCAACACGTCCGCGGCCTCGATCCCGCTCGCCATGGAGCAGATGCTGCGCGACGGCCAGTGCAAGCCGGGCGACAAGGCATTGCTTCTCGCCTTCGGTGCGGGTCTGTCCTTCGCCGGCCAGGTTGTCGTCATGCCGCCGTTGGCTGGAGCGGAATCAGCCTGATCTTCTCTCGTGACGAGCGCCTCGAACCCCACGGTTCGGGGCGCTCTTCCGTTTCCGTCCAGATCGTCGTACCTCTGCGATGTGGCACTCTGGCGAGATGGTCGAGAGTATGGGGGAGTCCGAACGTACGGGTGTGACGGGCGGCAGCTTGGCGAAGATGGGCGGGCAAGTGGCGCTCGCCAGCACGGTCAGTCGGATCACCGGCTTCGTCCGCACCCTTGCCCTTGCCGCGGTCCTCGGCATCGCCCTGGTCAGTGATGCGTACAACGCGGCCAACAGCTTCCCGAACATGGTCTATCAGCTCCTCCTCGGCGGAATTCTCGCCAGCGTTCTGCTTCCGTATCTGACACGGCAGCGAAGTCGTGGGCGGACGCTCGAACGAGAGCAGACGCAGCGCGTTCTCACCGTCGGAGCGCTTGCTCTTGCGCTCGTGACGGTAGTGGCGGTGGTGTGCGCGCCGCCTCTGGTCTCGGCTGTGATCGATGATCCGGCTCAACGAGAGTTGACGACGCTCTTCGCGTACTTGCTTCTGCCGGAGATCTTCTTCTACGGCGTCACGGCGATGATGACGGCAGTACTCAGTGTTCGATCAGTGTTCGGCGCGCCGGCCTGGGCGCCGGTGATCAACAACGTCGTCCTTCTGGTGACGGTCGCGGTCTTCCTGTGCATCCCGGGGCCGGTTACTCTGACTCCCGAGTCGATGACCACCGCGCAGGTTCTGGTGATCGGTATCGGCACTCTGCTCGGGATCGTGGCGCAAACCGCCGTCGTTGCTCGAGCGCTGCACCGCAACGGGTTTCGGTGGCGCCTTCGCGTGCGGGTCGTACCGCACACCTGGCGCCCGGTGCGCGTCGGGGCGCCGTTGCTCGGTTGGGTACTTGTGTACGTCGTTGCCGGTCAGATCGGTGTGTGGGTGACGATGAAGGTCACTCTCTCCCGTCACGTCTACTCGATGTACACGCACGCGGATCTGCTGTTTCAAGTGGCGTACGGCATTCTCGGTGTGTCGTTGTTGACGGTGCTGATGCCGCGGATCGCCAGGTCGGTTGCTGCGGGTGACGACGTCGGCGTCGTATCCGATCTCGGCCGGGGAGCCCGGTATTCAGTGGTGGCGCTGATTCCGGTCACGGTGGCGCTCATGGTCTTCGGCCCCTCGTTGACCACCCTGATCTTCTTCGGCCGGGTCGACGGCAGCAGTGCCTGGTTGATCGGGACGGCCGTTGCGGTCAGTGCATTCGGGCTGGTGCCCTTTGCGATGGTCATGCTTCAGCTTCGAGTGTTCTACGCCGACAACAACACCCGAACTCCCGCGGTGATCGCGCTGGTGATGGTGGTAGCCAAGACGGCGCTCGTTCTTCTTGCGTCTCTGTCGGCGAGTGACGAAACGCTGGTCCTGGCCGTCTGTGCGGCGGGCTCGTTCTCCTACGTGTGCGGAGCGGCGCTCGGCCACATCCTGCTTCGAAAGCGATACGGGCTGTTGGGATTCCGTCGCGTGCAGGCTACCGTCGGAAGGATTTCGGCGGCGGCAATTCTGGCAGGTGGTTGTGCGCTCGCTTTGGTGGTGGCGGTTCAGAACCGAGTTCCCGAGCCCAGGCTTGCTGCTGTTATTTCATTGTCGGCGGGTGCGGCCGTCGGAGCAGTCGTCCTGTTGGGCGCATGCAAGGTCGTCGGTGTTCCCGAGATTCGCCGGGCTCGGGCCCTACTGTTGTCCTGAGGACAAGAGCGGTACCAGCAGTTCGTCCGGAGTGAGGGCGCCGTGCTGTCCACGGAGGCCGGACAGTCCCGATTCGACAGATCGACGTACGACGGCCACGTCCCCGGACGCAATGGCGATGACATCACCGATCCGGCCGTGATACTCGGAATGCACTGCAGGCCCGAACAATCCTGCGACTATGCCCTCGGATCTCGTCCCGATCCACATGCGGTCACCCAGTTCGGCGCGCCAGCGGTCCGCAACATCTTGTGCAGCGCCTTCTCGGGTGTGGATGTGACGACATCTAGGTTCACCGGCAAGAGCGAGTACATCTTTGGACAGAATCGGAGTGTTGTCGAAGTCGATCTTGTTCTCGTCCAACACGTCGACCATTCCGTGGTCTGCCGTCACCAGCAATCTCACGTCCGGACCGAGAGCGGCGGCGAGTTGCTCGACCAGTCGATCGACAAGCATCAGTTGGAAAATCCACGGCTCGGACTCGGGGCCGTAGACGTGGCCGAGTGCATCGATCTCGCTGATGTAGCAGTACGTGAACGTACGGTCGGCAGATTTCGACGCGGCCACGGTGCGAGCGAGGAGGTCTCCGTATGCCTGGATTCCGGCGAATTGGGCGCCGCGCATTCCCGCCCGGGTGAGGCCGCTGCCGTCGAATTTGGACGGAACGACGGTAGTGACGGTGATGCCGGCGGCCGCGGCACGATCGAAGGTCGTGGCCTGCGGCTGCAGGGTCTCCGGGACGATGGAGTCGGTCTGAGATTCCTTCTTGCCCGCGCTGTGCCAACCCAGCCAGTTGAACACCGAATCGGCTTCTTCGACGTAAGACTGGTAACCGGTGATTCCGTGCGCCCCCGAGGGCAGCCCGGTCCCCAACGAGACGATGCTGGTGGCCGTCGTCGTGGGGAATCCTGCCCGTATGGGCGTTCCGATCAGTGAGTTCAGGAATGGTGCGTGTTCGGCGTTGCGGGCGAGCAAGTTCGCGCCCATCCCGTCTACCAGCAGAATTACAGTCTTCTGGCTGGGCTGTAGATCGAGACGGTTCGCTTCGCCGCTCACTCCGAGAGAAGCGAGTACCGACGGCGCAAGCGTCGACAGAGTCGGCTGCGAGTACACATCGAGGAGAGGGGCGGGGGCGGGCATCCCATGAGATTAGGCGTTGGACGCAGAAAACTGCATACCTTCTGGGCGAGTGTTCAAATCCGTGCGGTCAAATCGGGACTTTCCAGATGATCAGCGCGCAGAGACCGCGGGCCGGTGCGGCCTCTGCGCGGAGATTCACTCCATGATCGTGGAGATCTGGAACTTGGCACCGAGTGGATCGGCCACCGACGCGAGACGGCCGAAGGGCGTGTCCTCGGGATCGCGCAAGACGCTGCCGCCGAATTCGACGACCTTGGCGACGGCCGCATCGGTGTCGTCCGCCCCGAAGTACACCTGCCAGAACGACGGCACCTCTGCCGGGAGGAACGAGCTGGCATCCATCAAACCGGCGACGACGGTGTCGCCCTGCTTGGCCTGTGAGTACCGGAACTCGTCGCTGTCGCCGATGGACTCGTAAGTCCAGCCGAACACGTCGGTGTAGAACGGCAGGACCGCGGCGTAGTTCTTGGACAAAGTCTCGTGCCACACCGGGGCTCCGGCCTCGCCGACCAGACCGAAGCCGTGGTGCTGATCTGCCTGCCAGATACCGACGACTGCACCGGCAGGATCGCCCACGATCGCCATGCTGCCCTGGGGACCGACCTGCATCGACGGCATCATGATCATTCCGCCCGCGGCTTCGGCCTTGGACGCCGACGTTGCCGCATCAGTCGAGGAGATGTAGGTGGTCCAGACGTTGCCGTACGGGTTTCCCTCCTGCTGAGGTCCGAGCCCGGCGATGGGCTGCCCGTCTTTGCTGAAGATCGCGTAGCCGCCGTACTGCGGGTCGTCGTTTGTGTCA
This sequence comes from Rhodococcus sp. P4_E4, assembly GCF_056401575.1. NCBI lineage: Bacteria > Bacillati > Actinomycetota > Actinomycetes > Mycobacteriales > Nocardiaceae > Rhodococcus > Rhodococcus sp. P4_E4. Next base: position 149,693 of record NZ_JBFUJB010000003.1, read on the forward strand.
GTCTGCCAACCGAACACGTTGGTGTAGAAGGATTTGGCGACCTCGGTATCGGAGCTGGTGAGGTCGATCCAACAGGGTGTTCCGTCGAGCGCTGTGCGTGCGGGCATCTGAAACTCTCCTTTACCGAAACGGATACACAAGTACGGGTCGCGCAAATGCTTGGCCGAGGAAGGCGCGAATCTCACGCTACGCGCGTACCCCGACACATTCCCAGGGCTCGAGAGCTTTGGAGTATTTGACCGTTCGCGCTTACCGGTGGGCCGGACCTGCCGACGTAGTCGATCGCCGAATCGTCCTTGATACGCCGAAGTTGATGGGGCACTTGCTCGATCGGCGAGGCCGTTCCGCGGGTGTAGTGCCGGTACTTGTCAGCTCGTGATCAGCCCCGTGCGATCGAGCCACGCGAGCGCATGACGTGAAAACTCGTCCGGAATCTCCAACTGAGGGGTGTGGCCGGTATCGCCGAGAATGATGGTGGTCCAGTGTGGATGTGCGGCGGCGGGGGGGGCGGGGGCGGCCSGGGCASCCTCGACCGGGACAAGCCGATCGCGATCGCCGTGTATCAGGAGCGTCGGAGTCGCGATCTCTCGCAGTGTCTTTCGATAAGAGGCCGGACGGGCGAGGGTCATCAACAGTGACCGTGCTGCCTGCAGGAACTCGGCATCCTGAGTGGGTTCGCCGCGACGAATCGCAGTCAAGGCAGCGCCCGCGTCGAGGACCGCGGGGTCTGCTCGCGTCGGATCGGCAAAACACAATCTGGTCATCTGAGCGGCCAACTGCCGGTCGGACATCTTCCGGCGTCCGAAGCCGAGAACCTGCTCACCGACGTACGGCATCGAGTAGAGCGCGAATTGGGCGGCGACGGTCAGATCGGGAAGTTGGACGGGCAGTGGGAGCGCCGGATCCACCAGCACCAGGCCGGCAACTGATTCGGGATTGGCATGGGTCGAGATTGCCGAGACCATTCCCCCCATCGAATTGCCGAACAGGACGGCAGGTTCACCTACTACTGTCTCGAGAAAGCGATTCAGGAGTGCTGCGTTGGCGTCGACGCCGGTGTGCCGCCCACGGGCAGAGGTGAGTCCGAATCCGGCGAGGTCCAGCGCGTACACACGCGTGCGCGCCGCCAGCGTCGGTGCCACCCGCACCCAGTTCAGGTGCGAGCCGCCCAGACCGTGAACGAGCACGATCGGCGGCGCTCCGCTGGGACCGCCGAAGTCGATCCAGTGAACATCACCGCCGAGGTCGGTGATGTTGCTTGTCCCGCCCCACGGGTGTGTGAGGGTGCTTCCGTCGGCGGGTTCGGCCGAAACAGCGGATTCCATACCTGACAGGATGCACCGAGGCGCGGTTCCAGTCACGCTCTCGTCCCGGTTCGGTATCCGAAACTGTGTCCTCGATCACGGATTATCGGGAAGCTCGGGAAACGGGCAAAACGGAATTTGACTGGTGTCAAGTACTTTTCGCGGTTGTCATCGCTTTCCGACGGCCGTGGTGTGCGTCCGGCGGAGGTCGGTTCGGGCATACTGAAAACCATGTGGTGGATGGTCGGGCTCATTGTTCTGGCCGCGCTGGTTTTGGCATCCGTTCTGGTCGGTTTCGTTTTCCGCCGCCCGATCGCCGAAGCCAAGTCGGCGGTGCTTGCCTTCGACGACGCCAGCTCTCAGCCCCAGCGCGACTGACCACCGTCGAGCGGAATTGTTGCTCCAGTCAGATACGCGGCATCCGGGCCGACCAGGAAAGCCACCGCGGTGCCGATGTCCGTTTCGCAGTCCCCGATCCTCCGTAGCGGAATCCCGGCAACAAAAGCGGCAGCCTCTTCCGGACGCGCATCTGCCCAACGCTGTAGCCCGGGCGAGGATGCATGAGGAGCAACCGCGTTGACTCGGATCCCGTCGACGCCCCATTCGCACGCTGCTGCGCGACTGAGGGCTCGGACGGATTCCTTCACGGCCGCGTATCCGCCGTAGCCGGCGGCGTCCCAACGGACGGCCACGGAACTGACCATGTTGATGATCGCCCCGCCGCCGCGTTCCTTCATGAACGGGTAGCAGGCTTGCATGGTTCGCAGCGTCGCGACGGGACCGGAAGTCAATCCGTCGGCAAGGCGCTCCGGAGTGAGGTCGAGGACGTTGCCGAGCGGGTTGAGGCTGGCGTTGTTGATCAGGATGTCGACGCCGCCGAACAGTTCCACGGTTCGCGCCACGGCAGCGGTGATGGAACCCGCGTCGGCGATATCCACGAGCACCGGTTCGGCACGGCCGCCGCGTTCGGTGATCTCGTTACATGTGACTACGAGTTTCGACTCAGTGCGGCCCGCCACCGCGACGGAAGCACCTTCCTTGGCAAGCGCAAACGCAACACCCTGGCCGACGCCTTGCCCTGCGCCAGTGATCAGGGCCACTTTTCCATCCAACTTGCCCACTGCTGTTCTCCTGCTCGTCATTCAACGGTTCCCGAAGCGTTGTCCGAATCGCGCATTGTTACTCGTGGGTTCCCGCTGGATGAGATGTGAGTTACGTCCCACTCAACGGCACCGCTTCAAATTTCGGCTGTCTTACGTATATTGTGAGCGCCGTTACATACCGGGCGCGCGGACCGCGTACACATTCCATGATGAGGAGCTAGACATGGCATTCACCACTGGCAGCAGCAAGACGGACCTGGCACAGCTCGGCGACTTCCAGAAGATCATTGCAGGCCTGGGCGGCGTTCTCGTCGGCATCGGCGCAGTTGCTGGTCTTCTCGGCGCAATCGGTGGCGCAGGAAGCTCGCAGCCGAAGGCTTGATTGCTTCGCTGAACCGGATTTACGGCCCCCGGCCCGCATTCTGAAGGCATTGCCTTCGTGGATGCGGGCCGGAGGTTTATCTGTACCTGAATACCTGTGTCTTGCAGGCACATTCAATTCTGTGATAGGTCAATTGCCGCCGGAACATCCACACCTTCTTCGTGGACTTGGGGTCCGAAGTTCGGCAGCGGAGTGAAGTCGAGTGCCGCCTCCGAACCGCGGTAATGGCGGAAGTAGAAGAGGGATCGGTCGGGCCGCACCAGGCTGTCCGGTTCGCTTGTCTTCCATCCCCAGTGGACGTCCGCTCGCAGAATCTCCGACAGCCTCACGATGTTCTTGCAGCCGTGGCTCTGTAGCCCAAGGCATTTCAATTCCTCGACGTCTCGCAGTTGCCCGTCGCGCGTCCACCTGGATTCGTAAACCAGGGCGTCGAGAACAACACGGTGTGAATCCGCCTGAGTAACTCCGGCAAGTAGAACCTCCCAGTCCAATCCTGGTGCGTGTTCGAGGTATTCGTCGGCGTCGATGAATGCTGCCCACGCGACGGTGTCGCGGTACCGGCTCACGTAATCGACGTAGGCCTCTACCTGTCCGTGCACGATCCGACCGTCCGCGTCGCGCGGTTGCCAGTCGACGATCGTCACCGGAAGGTCGTGCAGTTCTTTGCGGAATGCGACCTGAACTTCACTGTCCGACATCGATCGGGTGAAGGCGCCGTAAGAGTTGCCTCTCTTGTCCTCGCTGCGGCCGTGCCAACGGTTGAGGCTGAATGCGCTTGTCTTGCGGGTGGACCCGACGGAACCGGTGTTGTCGTAGAGAACAACCTCCCAGCCCTGCTCGATGTGGTGCAGGCACCAGTCTCTGATGAAGGGGAGATGTTCGCGGGGGAGCAGGACCGCAACCACGGCGCGGGGTCCGGTGTCAGAGCTGTTCGGGTGGTTCTTCGGATCCGTGATCACCCGACACACGATAGTGCTCTGCGTGGAAGCGGGTTACTCGATATTGATCGCAGAAATATTCGTCGTCAACGTTGACACATCTACCAATTTGTCTCATAGTCGAGTCATGACAACATCTGTGTCACATTCGCCACGGTTTGTTCCTTCCACCGGGGAGTCCTGGCGTTCGCCGTGGGCCATGTACGACGCATTGCGAGAGAACGACCCGGTGCACAACGTGGTGCCGGAAGCCTCGCCGCAGGACGACTACTGGGTGCTCACCCGTCACGAAGACGTCTACAACGCCGCTCGTGATTACGAGACGTACTCGTCGGCAAAGGGATTGACCACCGTCTATGGTGAGCTCGAGCAGATCGGGATGCAGGACAATCCGCCGTTCGTGATGCAGGACCCGCCCGTGCAGTCGGAGTTCCGGCGCATGGTGTCGAAGGGATTCACTCCGCGTCAGGTATCGGCGGTCGAGCCGATGGTCCGCGAATTCGTCGTCGAGCGTATCGAAGCGTTGAAAGCGCGTGGCAGTGGCGATATCGTCGTCGAGCTCTTCAAACCGTTGCCGTCGATGGTTGTCGCACACTATCTGGGTGTGCCGGAATCGGACCGTGACCAGTTCGACGGCTGGACCGAGGCCATTGTCGCTGCCAATTCGGCAGGTGGCGTGGCCGCGGCAGCGACGACGGCGCAGGCCGCCACCGGTGAGTTGATGATGTACTTCGCTTCGCTGATCGAACGCCGCAAGGTCGAACCGGGTGACGACACGATTTCGCACCTACTCGCCGCTGGACTCGGTGAAGACGGCGACATGTCCGGCCTGCTGTCGATTCTGGGCTTCGCCTTCACCATGGTGGCCGGTGGAAACGACACCACAACAGGAATGCTGGGTGGTTCGGTGGCGATGCTGACCGAACGCCTCGACCAGCGTCAGATCCTGCTGGACGATCCCGCGTTGATCACCGACGCGGTCGACGAGTTGCTTCGACTCACCTCACCGGTCCAAGGACTGGCACGCACCACGACTCGGGATGTGGCCTTGGGCGGCAAAGTGATTCCGGCAGGACGTAAGGTTCTGCTGATGTACGGTGCGGCCAATCGTGATCCCGAAAAGTACGGACCCGACGCGGCGGAGTTGGACGTCTTGCGTCGACCGCAGAAGATTCTCACCTTCAGTCATGGCGCCCACCACTGTCTGGGGGCGTCGGCAGCTCGGATGCAGGCTCGAGTTGCGTTGGAAGAGTTGCTCTCCCGGATTCCAGATTTCCATATCGACGTCGACGCGATGCAATACGCGCCGGGCAACTACGTGCGCCGTCCACTCACAGCGCCGATGTCGGTGACCCGGCCGTGAGCAACGACTGGCTCGGCGAGGGGCGCGCCTTGGCGGCAGCCGAGAAGATCCTCGACAGTGCGGCACAACTGTTCGTCGAGAAAGGTGTCAGCGCCGTCGGTATGGCGGAGATAGCCTCTGCTGCAGGATGTTCCCGGGCCACCCTGTATCGGTACTTCGAGAATCGGCAGGCCCTTCACATTGCATTCGTTCACCGCGAAGCGCGCAGGCTGGGAACTGCGATCGCGGAATCGGTAGCGACCATCGATGATCCGAGCGAGCGTCTAGAAACGGCGATGCTCACCGCAGTGTCCGCGGTGCGCAGCACTCCGACATTGGCTGCATGGTTCACTCCGGGTGATGCGAGTCTTGCAGGTGAACTTGCCAATTCATCCGACGTCATCAACGGACTGGGCGTCGCGATGCTCGGTGAAAACGGAGCAGGCACAGCGTCACGAGCACGCTGGATCGTGCGAGTGATCCTCTCGCTGCTCATGGTGCCGGGGGCGGACGAGAACGACGAGCGAACGCTGGTGCGTGAGTTCGTTGCTGCGCTGTTGAACGCTGGACGAACCACGTGATCATCCCTTCCGGGTGATGCGCGAGGACTACGTAGGGATCGAGGATGAACCGGTATCCAGACACAGGACACCGCGAGTTCCCGAGGGGCGCAAGAGAAGATGACTACACCATCCGAACTCGACCCAAGTCAGCTACCGAAGCGACTCGCCTTGCGAATGCCCAGGTCCTCCGTGATCTTCCGTTCGATGACACATTCGACTTCGAACTGATTTCTCGCGGTCTGGTAGCGCCGCTCATCGACGGCGGGTTGGTCAAGGGTGACAAAGGACAGTTCATCTTCTCCTACGACGCCTACGGGTTCGCCGACGGCGAAGCGCCGGACACCGTCAACCCGAGTCTCTGGCGCCAAGCCACTTTGATGGGAAAGGGCGGCGGGCTCTTCAAGCTTGCCGATCGCCTCTACCAGGTGATCGGCCAGGACTTGTCGAACACGACGATCATCGAGGGCGATACCGGGTTGATCATCGGTGACACCCTGATGTCCGCGGAAACAGCCGCTCTTGCGCTGGAGTTGTACTACCAGCACCGCCCCAAGGTCCCGGTCAAGGCAATTATCTTCACACACTCCCACGGCGATCACTTCGGCGGAGTCAAAGGATTTGTCACCGACGAAGAGATCGAGTCCGGTGCCGTAAAAGTCTATGCACCAGACAGTTTCACGGAGGAAGCGATCTCCGAGAACGTGCTCGCCGGAACGGCGATGACGCGTCGCGGAATGTACATGTACGGATCATTCCTGCGTCCAGGCCCGCAGGGGCAGGTTTCCGGTGGTCTCGGACTGTCCACGTCGCACGGCACGTCGACGTTCGCGGTGCCGACCGACGTCATCACCGAACCGGTACACGAAGAAGTCATCGACGGCGTGCGAGTGACGTTCATGCTCGCGCCGGGCACCGAAGCGCCGTCCGAAATGTTGTTCTATCTACCCGATTTCAAGGCGCTCGGGTCAGCGGAGGACGTCACGCACACAATGCACAACCTGTACACGTTGCGCGGCGCCAAAACTCGCGACGCCAAGGCCTGGTCGCACTACGTTCGTCTGGCGATGGAACTTTTCCCCGACGTCGAAATCATTTTTGCGCAGCATCATTGGCCCACGTGGGGCAACGACAAGATCTTGAAGCTGATGTCGGATCAGGCAGACCTGTACAAGTATCTGCACGATCAGACGTTGCGTCTTGCCAACAAGGGACTGACACCGGTAGAGATTGCCGACCAGATCGAGGTACCCGACGCCATCGGAAAGCAGTGGTACAACCGCGGGTACTACGGCTCGCTCAGTCACAACGTCAAAGCGATCTACACCTTCTATCTCGGTTGGTTCGACGGCGTTCCGGCTCACCTCAATCCTCATCCGCCGGTGGAGAACGGCAAGCGCTACGTCGAAGCCGTCGGCGGACCGGACGCGCTTCTGACCAAGGGCAAGCAGGCGTTCGACGACGGCGACTACCGCTGGGCAGCGGAGCTGGTGAACCATCTGGTGTTCGCCGATCCGAGTAACCAGAAAGCGCGAGAGTTGTTGGCGGACACGTACGAACAACTCGGCTACCAAGCCGAGAACGGTACGTGGCGCAACTTCTACCTGGTCGGAGCGATGGAACTGCGGCATCCGCTGGCACCGATGCCGTCCAACAACCCCACCGGCCCGGCCGTTGTCGCCGTGATGCCTCTCGAGCAGATGCTGGACTTCTGGGCAGTTCGCCTCGACGGTCCCAAAGCTGCCGACGTCGACCTGTCGTTGCGATTCGTGTTGTCGGACACTGCGGACAACGTCCTGGTCACAGTGCGCAACGGCGTGCTGAATTACGACACGGACAAGGCAGATGCTTCGGCGGCGCTGACTCTGACCTTGACCCGTGCCGTGTTCAACGAGGTGTATCTGGGAACGACTTCGCTCACCGAATCCATCAAGGCCGGAACGGCAAAAGCTGTGGGAGATCAGTCTGAACTGGAGACGTTCATCTCGCTGCTGGAGGACTTCGATCTGTGGTTCGACATCGTGACGCCGTGACACGTTGCCATCCGTGATGTGGCACGGGCGGGGGGATCATTCGAAACGGGAAGGATCTCCCGCGCCGACGCGCACGATCTCGGGGGCACCGGACGAATAGTCGACCACCGTGGTGGGCTCGGTGCCGCAGTCACCCGAGTCGATGACGGCGTCGAGTTGGTGGTCGAGTTCTTCCTTGATCTGCCAGCCGTCCGTCATCGGCTCCTCGGCGCCGGGTAGGAGAAGGGTGCTGGAGAGGATCGGTTCACCCAACTCTTGCAAGAGCGCCCGCACTACCGGGTGGCTGGGGATACGCACTCCGACGGTCTTCTTCTTGGCGTGTGCCAGTCGACGCGGAACTTCCTTCGTGGCGGGAAGGATGAACGTGTACTGCCCAGGCGTAGCCGCTTTGACCGCCCGGAACGCCGAGTTGGTGACGTGGACGAAGTGCCCGAGCTGCGCGAAGTCGGCACAGACCAGCGTGAAGTGGTGATCCGACCGCAGGTGACGGATCTCGCGGATCCGATCGGTGCCCGAGTGATTGTCCATTCGGGCACCCAGGGCGTAGCAGGAGTCGGTGGGGTAGGCGATGACCGCGTCGTTGCGCAGCATTTCGACGATCTGGCTGATCGCGCGCGGCTGCGGGTTTTCCGGGTGAACGTCGAAATATCGGGCCATCAACCCAGCTTAGTTCAGCTTGCAGATCACGAATGCCGTTCACCGTTCAGACTGTGGTCGGCGAGCAATCCCGTCAGCTCTTCGGCGTAGGCGAGTTGCTTACGTAAGTGTGTGCAGCTTTCTTCCGCCCGGGTATGGCAGGCGGTGACGAATTCGGTTGCGGCGGTTCGTGTTGATGCGTCCGAAGCTTCGTCGCCGAGCACTGCCAGGGAATTGAGGAGTTGTTTCATTTCTTCGAGACTGAATCCGAGCGGCTTCATTCGTCGGATTACCAGTAGCCGTTGGACGTCCGCCTCGGTGTACAAGCGGAATCCTCCGGCGGTCCGCTCCGATGGAGTGACCAGACCGACCTCGTCGTAATGACGGATCGTCTTGATCGACAGTTCGGTGCGTTCGGCAACCTGCCCGATCTGCATGTTCTGTCCCTGGACCGCATGTTCCGGCTCAGACATCACTCCTACTTTCGTCGCGCTGGGCTTCCATACTCTCAGTGACCGTCACCCAGGCGTCCGGACAGGCGCAGATGGCGCTCGGCCGATGCGTCGTCGAGCCCCACGATCTCGACATTCTTGCCTCTGGCCGCGTACTTGGTGGTGATCGCGTCCAGTGTCGCCACGGTCGACGCATCCCAGACATGCGACTCGGACAGATCGATGACAATGTTCTTCGGGTCGTCGACATAGTCGAACTGGTAGATCAGATCGTTGCTGGATGCGAAGAACAGCTCGCCTCGAACCGCATAGACACGGGTGTCCTCGTCCGGATGAGCGACGTCGATCACTTCGGTGAGATGCGCGACGCGGCGGGCGAAGATGACCATCGCGGTGATCACTCCGACGATCACGCCGTAGGCAAGATTGTGGGTCGCGACGGTGACCGCCACGGTGACCAGCATGACCAATGTCTCGCCGATCGGCATGCGGCGCAGGGTCTTCGGATTGATGCTGTGCCAGTCGAAAGTGCCGACCGAGACCATGATCATGACGGCTACCAATGCGGCCATGGGAATCAACGCCACGACATCGCCGAGGCCGACCACGAGTATCAGCAAGAACACGCCCGCCAGGAAGGTCGAGATTCGAGTGCGAGCGCCGGAGACCTTGACGTTGATCATGGTCTGGCCGATCATCGCGCACCCTCCCATGCCTCCGAAGAAGCCGGTGACGATGTTCGCGACGCCTTGGCCCCACCCTTCTCGGGTCTTGTTCGAGTGAGTATCCGTGACGTCGTCGACGAGCTTGGCCGTCATCAACGATTCGAGGAGGCCGACGAGCGCCATGGCCAATGCATACGGAGCAATGATCGACAGTGTGTGCATGTCCAGAGGGACGTCGGGGAACAGTAGCGTCGGCAGGCTCGACGGAAGCTCGCCCTCGTCGCCGACATTGGGGACGTTGAACGCGAAAACGACTGTGGCGGTGGTCAGTAGCACGATCGCCACCAGTGGAGCCGGGACCGCGCTGGTCAGTTTCGGCAGGAATACGAGTATCAGGAGGGCGACGGCCAGAAGTGGGTAGACGAGCCACGGAACATCGATCAGGTGGGGGAGTTGGGCAATGAAGATCAAGATGGCCAGTGCATTGACGAATCCCACCATGACGCTGCGCGGGATGAAGCGCATCAGCTTGGCGACGCCGAGGAGGCTCAACACGATCTGGAGCAGACCGGCCAGAAGGACTGTCGCAATCAGGTAGTCGATTCCGTACTCGCGCGTCAGTGGAGCGACGACCAGTGCGACGGCGCCGGTAGCTGCGGAGATCATTGCGGGTCGTCCGCCGACGACGGCGATGGTCACTGCCATCGTGAACGACGCGAACAGTCCTACCCGCGGATCGACGCCGGCGATGATCGAGAACGAGATCGCCTCGGGAATCAGTGCCAACGCCACGACCAGTCCGGCCAAAACTTCCGTTTTGAGACGGCGAGGTGACCGGAGCGCGGCCCGAACCGAATTGTCGTTGGTGGATGAAGCGATGGTTACTGCCATGAGATTCCGTCCTGACGAGGTTCTCATACTCTACCCTCCCGTAAGGGTAGAGTATGAACGGAGTTCTCACTACGGCGCGGATTTCTGTCGAATTGTGTTTCCCTGCAGTGAATCTCAAATCGCGAGATTGATCGAGAGGGGCAAGGCTCGCGGTGGCGGTCAGATGTGACGACCAGTAACCCTTACCAATTATTTACCTACTGTGTGGTTTTTGTTTATTGAAAACGGGTCAACTCGGGCGCTGGCTCCGTTACAGTTCGGCGGCAAACGTCAATCAGGTTGTTCCGAGAGGACATCATGTCAAAACGCCTACTGAATGCTGCGCTCCTTACCGGCCTCCTTGCCGGTGGAACCGCTGTGGCCGTGATTCCGGCGACCGCGGCGCCCGTTGCAGAAACCACGTCGACAACGTTTCAGGTCACGTGCCGCGCAGTTCCGAGTGCGTTCTCCGGTCCTTCGTCAGACGGAAAGCCTGCTACGGTGCGAGTTTCGGCTCCTTCGGTCGTGGCGCCAGGTCAAGTCTTCGACATCGACGTGGATCCGGGTAGCGTTCAGATCCCGAACGATGTGAGCGGCGCCAGTGTCAAGAAGATCTCGCGTCTGAAGATCGATCTGCCGATTCCGACCAACGCGGAGTTCGTTTCGGCGACGGTCACCGATCCGGGCAATGTTGTTGCCGGGAAACCTGCTTCGGTGATTCGTGTCAACGAAGACGGCACTCCCGCAGCGGACGGTCCGATACTCCGGTTGTCCGGCGCAAACGAAGCGATCGGCAACAGTCCGTCATCGTCGTCGGGTGCGCACGGCGGGCTTGCGATCAACGCTCAGTCCGGAGCCGAGACCAACATCGTCTTTCCGAAGATCAGAATCACCGTAAAGGCCGGGCCGTCCGGCGCAGTCGAAACCAATGTCCGGACTTCGGGTGCTGCAGGTACTTTCGGCGGACCGGAGTCGTTTTTGACCTTCCTCCCTCAGGTAAGTCACTGGCTCGCGGGAACCATCTGGGCGCCCACATCCTGTTCTCCTCGCGACGGTGAGACGGGTCCCCTCAACGCCGGTGCCGGCGCATTGGCATCCACGAAAATCGACGGAGACCTCGGACCTGTTGATCCCGAGCCTGGAGCAGACATCGTGACGACGCTCGAAGGACCGACGACGGCCGCCACCGGTACCAAGGTGTCTTTTGCTTCTCACGTCGATCCGGAAAACGCAACGGGAACAGTACAGTTCATGGTCGACGGTAAGCCCGTCGGTGACCCGCGGCCGGTGGTTCGCGGTATTGCCCGCCTGGATCTGACCTTCGGTAAGGCGGGTACCAAGTCCGTGACTGCAGTCTTCACAGCTACCGGTGACGAGGCGAAGTACACGTCGGCGGCACACATGCTCACGGTGACCGGGGATTCAACAGGATCGGTCGATCCCGACCCGACCGATCCGGGCACTCCGGGTGGTCTCGGCAGCCTCGAGTCCGTTCTGCCGCAGCTGCCCACAGGTTCGCTCGGTGGCAAGTGATCACGGTCCTACTTCACCGAACACTCGATGACCGAGTCTTTTTGAAAGGCAACATATGAACTCCCGTTCTCTGGCTGTTTGCGCAGTCGTACCAGCTGTCGCGGCCGGACTCCTCGCTGTGTCCGCTCCGGTAGCAGCGGCTTCCGATACCGTGACGCGAACAGTTTCCTTCGAACACAAGTGCCGGGTCGACGGCGCCACCGATTGGGATTCGTCGTTCTCCGACAACCTGGAGGTCACGGCGCCCACGTCCGTGCGTCCCGGCGAACAGTTCACAGTGAAACTGCATCCGGGCACCATGCGTAGTTCGGATTCGGACACCGGTCGTATCAAGTACGACATCGCACTACCGCAAGGGGCAACCCTGGTTTCGTACTCCCTCGTCGGTGATTCGTCGTCGAACTTGACCGGCGAGACTGCGGTGCTGCTCCGGGTGGGCGCAGACGGAAACGCGAACCCGGCGGGTGAGTACCTGCGAATTACCGGTACCGGCAACAAGACAGTCAACGACGGTCCGAGCGCGAACGACAACAAGCCAAAGGAAGGGCTGCAAGTCAAGGCCAACACGGACTTTCGTTTGCCGGCAGTCGAATTGAAACTCGAAGCTCGGTCCGACGAGGGAAGCGCGACGACGCACCTGCGCGCCGGGGCGACGAGCCCGAGTATCAAGATCAAAGACACGAGCATGAGTTTCGGTGAGTCCCGGTGGGTCAATGCCGCTGGGTATTGTGTTGCTTCGGGCGAGGGACGCAGCGCCCTCTCGACTACCGAGGTATTCGCGACCAACCAGACCGAGACGACGGTCGCTGTCGCACTGGAGGCACTGACGGGCGAAGACGTCAAGATTGCGGCGAGTATCGACCCGAACCCGGGTGAGGGCACGGTCGAGTTCTTCGACGGCGAGACGAAGATCGGTAGCGCCACAGTCGATTCCAATGGCCATGCAGAACTGGTCTGGCCGTTCCGCGACCAGGGCGAGCATCGCATCACCGCAAAGTTCTTGGGTACCAAGAAGTTCAGTTCTTCGGAATCTGCGGACAAGACCGTGACCGTCACCGTGCCCGGCGTCATCGTCGTCGAGCCGGTGGATCCGACGGAACCGGAAACTCCTGGTGGAACCGGAAGCCTCGGGGACATCTTCTCGAAGCTGCCGACGGGCTCACTCGGAGGCTGAGTCACCCAAACGGCAGGGGAGCGTCGACGTTTCGGCTCGCATACGGTTGTGTGATCGAATACTGGAATGACAGGTTCGAATCATGCCGAGAGCCGCAACGCCGGCGTTCCCTATTTTTCTCAATGGGAGTCTCCGTCACGGAAATCGGGCCAGAACCACAAAAGGTAGCTCACCAAAACTCGTGCCCTTTTACTACCGTTAGTTGAAGAACTGCGCGAACCGCGGGTTCTTACGTCAACAAGCCTTCGAACTCGCCGCTGCGGTTCAGGTATGAACAAGGTAGGGAAAATGCGCAAGGTTAGTTTGCTCGYGTCCGCTGCAGCAGTAGCTGTCGGTGTGGCAATGATCGGGACGTCTGCGGCCTCAGCAGCGCCGGGAACGATTCCCGGTCATGGGCTGTTCGACGTGCCGTGGGAGGTGTTGCCGGGAACCTACACGACGTCTGGGCCCGTATCAGCTGATATGCCGTGCATATACGGTCGGGCAAAAGTCGACGGCGACGGTGAATTGAATGTCCTCGAGTTCGAAAGCACCCTCGAACCGGCGACAGTCACCATTCTCTTGACGGATTCTCGCTTCACCACCGCGTATTGCGCTGATTGGAAGAGAGTGTCGTCAGTCGGATCGTTGGATCTCGGATCGCTTTTCGGGTCCTAGACGTCTCCGCTCTATGTCGAGATGGACCTCTGGAGGTGACCACGGCCCTCTGCCATCTCGATTGAACGCTCGGCTCGCGGATGCGCTCGTTCGTCTCGAGTTTTCGACCACTCGTCGCATGAGTCCATGACCAGGGACTTTAGCCCTCAGTAATTACCTACCAATCGGTATATTCTGCGAAGGTACGGACTTCGTGAACCGATGTGAGTTGGCTCCGGGGGACGTGCCGGCCTCGCAGGACCGCCCGCAAAGTCAGCCCGGTGAGGCCACCAGAGTTCGCGCATTTCGACAGATTGCCGCTGGGTCCGTCCGCTACGAGGGGAGCGGACGGACCTGACAGCACGAGAGAGTGCCATGCCTGAACGTGGTCAAAGCAGAGTGGACGCGGGGATCATTGCCGTCGTCGCAGTCATAACCGGTGTGTTCGTCGCACTGACCGGCCACGGTCTGGTTGCAGCGCTGGCCACCGTGTTGGGCCTCGCGCTCGGGATGGCGATTGTGCGGTATCTGATCAAAGGTCGCTGATCAGAGTCCTCTGATCAAATGTCGCTGATCAGAGTCCTCTGATCAAATGTCGCTGATCACCGCAAGAGTTCAGCAGGTCGCGAGAATGTCTGCGATGGTGTCGTGTTCGGCTTGGGTAACCCACAAACCGTATGCCGCTTTCACTTCCACTTGAGCAGTCACGTACTGGCAGCGGTATGCCTTGTTGGGCGGCAGCCACGACGCCGCGTCGGAATCCGACTTCTTCTGGTTGGTGGGCCCGTCGACAGCGCGTAGGTTTCGAGGGTCGTTGGCCAGATTGGTTCGCGTTTGCGTGTCGAGCTGCTGCGCGCCCTTCTGCCAGGCGTCCGAGAGTGCGACAACATGGTCGATCTGGACTGCAGAAGACGTGTCCTGGCCGCGGGTGAAGGCGATGGTCTTGTTCGTGTACGGGTCACGGAGCGTACCGGTTTGGACCGAGCAGCTTTTGGAGCCGTCTTTGAATGTCAGGTCGGTGAGGTCACGCCGCAGGATGTCGTTTCGGGTATCGCAGCCGTTGTGGCCGAACTCGACGGTGACGTCGTCGGTCCAGGCGGTACCGAACAGTGCACGGTCGTATCCGGTCTTGGGTGCGCGTCCCTTGATGGGGATCTGTGCCAGCAGTTCAATTGCGGCGGACGAGGGAGCCGAAGTTCCGGCCGTAACCGTCGTCGTGACGCCGGATCCGATTCCCGAACCGAGAGAAGATGTTTCGGGTGCGTCGGCGTTGGAACTGGCGCAACCTCCCAGCACGATCACGGCAGCAATGCCGATGGTGACGCCGGTGATGCCGCGCCTGTGATGTGCCGTGCGTGCCATGTGTGAGAGTCCATTTCTGCGAGAGATGAACTACAAGTATGTCATTCACGACATTTCGGGCTGAACCGGCACTGTCTGTCAGTCCGGTCGAAGTAGCCATCGCGTCACCGGAACCGACACGAGAACTCGCGGACCTTCACGAGTTTCGTCTGCGGCATCCCAGCCGTCGTACTTCTCGCCGAAAAGTCTCAGGAGACCGCCGAACTCGCCGACATCGTGATGAATTGTCCCGAACCCCTGTGCGACCCATGGGTCGCGAGAGGATCCGTCGACTGCCAACGAGACCCGAGGATCGTCCAGCAGGTTCCGAACCTTCCGATTCTGCTCGGCGCTCGGTATCCAGAATGTGTTCTGACGCAGTAAGAACCAAACCGGAGTCGTGTGCGGCGAGCCGTCGCTTCGAAGGGTGGTCAACCACCCGCAAGGAGTATCCGCGATAGTCACTGTCTCAGTATCGGTGCCGGCGCGACGTTCACCAATCGACGATGCGGAACGAACAATGCCCGGTCCTCGCCGTTGGCGAGGACCGGGCATTGCCGGGAAGGGGGTGGAAGCGTCAGATCTCGATCTTGGGTGTCTGTTCGCCCAGCTTGTGGCGGGCCAGTGCCAGGTTCGCACGCGCGCGGTCCAAAACCAGGTACACGAACAGCGTTGACAGTCCGGGCGTCTCGAGGACACGAATGAGGTGGTACTGGTTACTCAGGGTGATCAGAATGTCTTCGAGAGTGTCGGTAATCCCCAAGTTACTCATCGTGCGGAGCTTTGCTCGCACAACCTCGGAGTTTCCGGCGCCGGCGTACTCGAGGCTGAATGACGGGTTGCCGCTCATGCCGAGAACCATCCCGCTGTCGGCGTCGACTACGGCTGCACCGCTGGCACCGTCGATGCGCATCAATTCGCCGAGGATCTTGTCGATGTTGCTCATTGCTTCTCCTTGGTAGGGCAGAGTCGCGCGGGGCGACTCCAGGTGATGCTTCGGTGATGAAGTCATCGGTACATTTCGAGGTGGAATCGTTGGTTGCGGTGTCGGGAGTGGGCTGGGCGGCAACTGTTCAGCTTGTGAGATTTGTGGGCTCGTTCCGTTCGGTGCAGATGAGCGGCCATTCGACGACTCGAATTCGTCGATGCGGTCTGCGGGCAGCCAGCCGTCCCCGGGGGGTGCGCTGAGCGGCCATCTCGTATCCGTCTCGAAGTCCGGCACCGGCGTCTGAAGTTGCGGATACACCGGCGCGGTAAGCGGCCTCTTGTACGGAACCGGCTGACCGCCCGCGTCGGAGACGTTCGCGAACCAGGCGGCATACCCGGGGTCGCTGCGATCGAGGTTTTGCCCGCGATCGTCGTCTTCCTCCCGGGAGCCTCGTCGACGAAAAAGTCCCACTCGTTCCAGCCCCTTAAAGACGAACTATTTCCGATCAGAGCGTTCCGGATGAACGCGGCAGACCGGACAATCCCACCCATAGTTACTTTGCAGTTAAGTCACCGTAGCATGGGTTCGCAGACGGGGCATATGGTCCAATCCTGTAGGCGGGCCGACGAGGCAGTCGGATTCGACAGGCTGCCCGGACGATTCTCGCCGGTCGACGATGCCGGTCCGTTCGAGCGCCAGACGCCCTCTGGCATCCTTGAAGGATGAAGAAAACGATCACCGGGTTCATCGGTGCCTGCTCGCTGGTGGCGCTGGTTGCCTGCGGTTCTGACGGAGACAAGCCGACCGAGGTCGGAACACTCACTTCCTCCGTTTCGGCGACCACCACTGCGTCACCAACGACGTCATCCGAGGCTCCGGCGACATCGTCGGAATCGACTACCGAGGCACCGTCGGTCGACGCGAGCGTCCCGGCTGAGGTCCCGTCGGACCCGAATGTGAGTTCGGCACTGCCACGGACCTACGCGCAGGCGTGCTCCGACGTTCTCCGGTACCTCGACGCATACCAGCCGGCAATTGACGAGTCGGGCGAGGAAATGGGCATGACGCGTGAATCATTGGCAAACGACATGCTGACCTCCATCCAGGCTTATCCCGAATGGTCGAGCTTGTCTGCCGACGAGCAGGCTGAGGTCACTCGCGGATTCGCCGCAGCGACCGCGGGAAGTTGCTGACCTACTTTCAGAACAACGATTCCTGAATCGCCACGCCAGGGGACTCGAACTCGCCGACGGTGATGGTTCGACCGACCAGTCCGGACACATCCGCGACGAAGCGTGGCGATTCAGGATCGGGGTCGATCCGCAGCGAGGCGATCGAACCGGCAAGGCCCTCCAAGTACAAGGAATGTTCCCTGGACTCGAAACTGTGCGGATACGCGATCAACGGTGCCGCATCGAAGACAACGTCGGCGCACGCCGGCGCCATCCATTCTTCGGGAGCCTCCAGGATCTCGATTCCGTCGATGTCCGATCCGATGTCATTCAGCTCGTCTTTGATCGACGATACGAAGTGGTGCAACGACTTTCGCAGTTTCTCGCGATCCAAGGGTCCTGTCAGTGCTTCGATCTTCCGAGACGTACGTATGGCCTGGCTCAAGTGGAAGTGCTCCGAAACTCGGGCTTCGAGGGAACGAATGCTGTAACCGTCCGTCGACCGCGCTACGAACAATGCGCAGACCGCTCCCTGTTCGGCGACTCGCGGATGCTTGCGGAACTCGGCCGCCGTCCCCACCTTCATCTGACCGCCGGCGAAGATGTCGATGTAGAGCCATTGTGGTTGCGTGAGATAGGTGCGCACGTTCGGATGAATGTGCGCGCCGCTGACATGTGCCTGATGAACGGTGGTGAATCCCTCACGATTTCGGCATCGATCGCACTGGCGCCCGGTAACGACCGTGGCCCCGCGGTCACACGGCGAGTGTCCCGAACCTTCGGCGGTGAGATCTCGCCACCCGAGGCAACGGCGGCCCTTCGCCTCGTCGACGGAGAATCGCAGAACCGAGTCGTGAGTGTAGAAGGTCGTAGCGGAAGTGGTGTCGTCGACGCATCGGATCCGCGGTGCTGTCGGGTTCGACCATTCGATTCCGCGAACGAGCAGGGTCATTGAAGTGTCGATTCCTTCTGTAGTTCACAGGTCGACACCCATGGTAGTCAGTGCACATGCGGGTCAGTGCAGTGGTTGCGCCCCACGTTGTCCGAGCATCAGTGTCATCAGCCCGGATTCCTGACTCTGCGTGTTGATCATGTCGCGGGCGGACTGTTTCACCGGCCCGCTCTCGAGCAGGGTATCGGCGGCCTGCGCCATAGCGATCCCGCCACGGTGGTGGCGTTCCATCAGTTGAAGGAACATAACCTCGGCGTCGAACCCGCGAGCGCTACTCAGTTTCTCGAGTTCTTCGGTCGTAGCCATACCCGGCATGGAGGCGGCCTCGGTGTCCAGCGTTGCCGGGTGATGATGAGAGTCGCCAGCGCCGCTCGGTGACGCCTCCATCCACGCCATCGGCGTTCTACTGTTCGGCGGGACACCGGCCAACCGCAGCCAGCCGAGCATGACACCGATTTCCGTTCTCTGAACATCGTCGATCTGCTGGGCCAGTCTCGTAACCGCCGGGTCCACATCGGGGCTCAGACGCGCGAGAATGAAGAGGGCCTGTTGATGGTGGGCCGCCATGTCATGCACGAATCCGATTTCGGTTTCGCTCAGAACAGCTGTCTGCGTGTGGTTCTCGGGTGCGAACAGCGGACGTAATGCTGCGCCGAGTACGAGCAGCATCAGTGCCGCAGCCACGAGTGCGACGGCTTTGACCGATCGCGGCGCCGTCATGATCCCACGGTCGTCTTCTGGTCAGCGGGTGGTGTGTAGACACCGTTTTCGAGTTGCATGGCAACAAAGCCGTTGTCGGCGCACGTCGCCCACAACGTGGTACCGCGCCATTCGGGTGGGGAGAAGCACCAATCGGTCGAGATGTCGCCGAGAGCGAGCATGCCCGATCGCGAACTCAGCGCTTGGCCGGGGTCGAACTGGCCTTGCGCGATCGACTGCGCGATTGCCGGCGTGCTGAGAATGGGTACCCCGATGAGCGAGGCGAGAGCGTGCGGCGAGTTGGCGAGTTCGAGATTGTCGCCGGTCCGAGCGGGTGGGTTGAAGTACGCAATTTCGTGGACGTCGAAGGGATCTCGAACATCGAAGACCCGAATCCCGCTCGAGATCCATCCGCATGCCAGCGCCGTCGGGTCGACCGGGCGATCGGCCGAACAGTAGTGAGATTCGTACGCGAACAGCGATCCGCCGGCAGCAGACGCCAGCGCAGCATCTTGATTCTCCGGCAGATTGATCTCGAGCTTCACCGAATTGACGACCGCAGGTTCGTCGTCATTGGAGACGTCGATCAATTTGACTCCGCCGGAACCACCTTCGTCGACGGTGAACAGGTACGGCGAACCGTCGTAGGTGACCGGAATGCTGTGTTGGGTGGCCCAACCGTCGGTCCACGAGAGCTGGGACAGTTGGCGCACCCGAGGATTCGGGACGCGGCGCTGAACCTCACTGATGTCGAGAACATGTATTCCGCCGAGATTGTTCGACAAGTACATGCGATTTCCGTCTGGAGTGATTCCGAAGCCGTGGGTCGACAACCCGATGAGGTCCTGCCAGACGACACGCGGGTTGGCGGGATCGGTGAGATCGACGGCGCTCACCACGCCGGGAGCGGTGCCGGAAGACCAGTAGGTGTTCCCGTCCGGTGAAAATCCACCCTCGTGATTGGTGATCGGCAGCAGCATCCCCAGATCGGTTCCTGGTCCGGGGTTGAGCAGTTTCGGGTGCGCGCAATCGGAGATGTCGTAGACCGACATCAGGCCGACGCCGGTCAAGAGCGGAACGCCCGTGCCCACCAGCAGCTTTCGCGCGGTGTCGACCTTGAGACTCTCCCACGTTCCGGCCAGCATCGCAGGTTCGGTCAGCGTGGCGGTGAGAGCAGGATTGGCAGGATCCGACACGTCGAGAACTTGCACGCCCTGCGCGGGGCCCAGGAGGTTCCCGGGGAAGAAGCTGCCGATGTACGAGCAGTGTTCGAAGTTGGTGGACGTGATCCCGCCGCCGCGACCCGAGTAACCGCCGATCTGAGACATGTTGCAGCTGTACCCGTCTCGGCTGCGTCCGCTGTTTCGGTCCTCGGCCGGAACATCACCCTGCAACCCGGTCTCGGGCATCGAGCCCGGGCCGCATTCGGCGCGGCTTGCAGCGTTGGAAGCGACACCCGGGTTCTCGTGGATCGAGCCCGGGGCAGTGGCGGGCTCAGCAGAAGCGACGCACACGGGAAGGACGGTGATCAAGGTGACGAGCGCGATGGCAGATCTGGTTCTGATGGTCGTGAACGATTTCATCGAGTCCAACTCCCGGTGCGGGATTGCCTTTCGTATCTCACGGGCAGACGTACCTCAAGGACAGGCAGCACGGAGGGCAGGCGCGCGTTCGAGCGCTCACGACGATCGGGTCGGGGTGTGAACCGGTGTCGGGCCGCAACCAACCGGACAATGCTGTCCGGTTGGTATCGTAGTGTGCGTGACATCGTCTGGCCGCGTCAATAGCGGATCTCTCAACAGAGGGCCGAGAGATGCGGCGCGCAATCGTGCGGCGCTCATCTCAGCAGCTCGCGAGGTGTTCGCCACCCAGGGATTTGCTGCTCCGCTCAGCCTGATCGCCCGCACGGCCGGCGTCGGCCAGGGCAGCCTCTACCGGCACTTTCCCACTCGCGAAAGCCTCGCACTCGCGGTGTTCGACGAGAACATCGTCGAGCTGCAAGATCTGGCGGCTGATCCGGATTCGACTCTCGACGATCTTTTTCGTTTGTTGGTCGACCAGATCACTACGTCCATCGTGTTCGTGGAGGTCATCAAGCCGGTCTCCTTCGGCGACTCGCGACTGAATTCGGCCGGCGCCCGTTTGACCGATCTCCTCGAAGGGCGCCTCGACGAGGCGCGTCGAACTGGGAAGATACGAGAGTCCGTGACTGCTGAGGACGTGATCCTGGCGATCGCCATGTTCGCCGCGATCATGGAACGGACTGCCGAGAGCTCGCGGAAAGAAGTTGCGCACTCGGCCTGGAACCTTCTTGTGCAGGGACTGGCCGGGCCGGCAGCGGCGGGCTGAGTCGCGTTCGCCTCGCGTCTCGAGGTGATCGCCTAGGCTCGTGGCATGGCTATTGTCTGGACAGTTCCTCGCGCTATCGGCTCCACCCTGCTCGTTGCTCCGTTGATCAAGGAGTTCCTTGTCGAGGGTGACGGCACCCTCGATGCAAAACTGACTGCGGTCGGTACGGTCTCTGCATCTCTCGAGAAGCAAGTCGGCCGCACGTTCACCTCGATCAGCGCTGCTTCGGCGGCAATCTTTTCCGGTGCTGCCGGTTCCACCAGCGTGCCCGACGCACTCCGTCTGGCCGTGATGCGCACTCTGTCCACCGAGGTGGTCGTCAGGAAGCCGGCTCCGCAGCCGTTCACCGAAAAGGTTGGGAAGAGACTGGGGCAGTACGTCTTTGCCCTGCGTGACCCGCGCAACGATCAGGTGTTCCATGTCGGGCACGGCACGGGAAATCAAGTGTTCGCGCCGGTATTCGAAGCGCTCGGTGAACTTGCGAATCTCGAAGGAGCGGACGGCCCAGCCGAGTCGAATGCTGCTGTGACAGCAGCCAAGATCGCCCGCATCCGTGAAATCTACGACGCGGGTTCGGCGGTGGAGCACTTCGTTCTTCTCCGCTCGGTCGCTGCCGCCACGGATTCGGCCGCCACTACCGACGAGGTCGTCCGCGGCATCGTGGAAGCCTTGCGAATCACCGACGCGGGCGAGGGCCTGACCAACCTCGCGGGCGATACATCGGACAAGGACGCCCGTGCGACCCGCGTCGAGGAACTCGCGTTGCGCTACTCGGCCGATCCCGCGCCGGAACTCCCGACGCCGAGCATCGTCCTCCACGTGCCGGCCTCCGCTCGTCCGGGAGCAACGCCGGAAGAGATCTACGAACTTGCGCGCGCCGAGTGGTCTGCCGGTGCAGCTGTTCGTGCCGAGATCGGAATCCCCGTTCTGGTGTTTGCCGACAGCATCATTCGTGGTGCATTCCGCGCTCAGTCATGGGAGGTGTCCACCCGCAATGCCGACGGAAGCCAACTGTGGCGGTTCAACGGAACCGTCGACGACGAGCTCGCTGCCAAGTACGTCGGAACCGAGGTCACCCCGCACAACGTCGGCCTGAAGAAGTGGCCCGTCAGCGGTTGGGTCACGAGGTTGACTACCGCTCGTCCGGGGGCGGTTATGCCGGGACCTCGTAAGTCCAAGTAACGCAACAACTTCAGATAGAAGGCATTGTGGGGGCGGGATCCGAACGGATCCCGCCCCCCCCCACAGTATCGTTACCCGGGGTTGTCAGCCGAGCAATCCGCTTCCCACATAGTCGTTCTCGGTGCATCCCGGCGGAATGAGATACACCGCAGAACCGATCGGCGTCGTCCACTCGTTGAGTGCGTCGAAGTCACTCAATCGCTGTTGGACCGGTAGATATTGCTCGGCGATGTCCCGTTGGAATGCTGCGAAGATCAATCCCGAGTTCGAGGTCTGCCCGCTCTCGGGTGCGTCGTCGTAGTTGTATGCCCGACGGAAGAACTGCTCCTTCTCATGCGTCTGGTGGGCTCGCGCGATGTGTGATCCTGGCGGGATCACCGGAATGCCGAACTTGTCCGTGAGTGTGAAATCCGCTTCGTCGAATTCGTTGGTTCCGTTGAGCGGAGCGCCATTGGACAACGTGCGCCCCATGGTGAGTTCGCGCCCCGAGCGATCGAGTTCGTCCCAGGTATCCATTTCCATGCGAATGCGTCGTAGTACCAACGAGGTTCCGCCCGCGAGCCACGGTTGACCGGCGCCGTCGTGCCAGATCAGTGAATCGAAATCCACTGTTCCCGGAGCCGGATTGACCGTCCCGTCCACTTGGCCCATGAGATTGCGCATCGTGGTTCCCTCGGGCGTGGTGCCGCGCGCGTTACGGAATCCCTTTTGTGTCCACCGGATTGTCGTCAGTGATCGGACGTTCTTGGTCAGAACTCGCACAGCATGAGCAATGGTCACCGGATCGTCGCCGCAGATCTGCAGCAACAGGTCCGATCCGCCCCATCGATCGTCAAGTCGGTCGATCTCGTAGCTCGGCAACGGCTCGAACCAGTCCGGTTGACGTGCTTGCAATCCCAGCTTGGTGAACAGGCCAGGGCCGTAGCCGACGGTAACCGTCAAGCGGGCCGGATCCACGGCCAGTTCCCGTTCGGTATCCGCCAACGCCGGGTTACCGGCGGTCAGCCGTGACGCATCCTCGGACCACATCTTCATGATCCCGACGACCACAGCTCGATCGGCTCCAGGCAAGAGGTCGAAACCGATGAACGTGCCGTGCGCTTGCGGAGTGGTGGCGATCCCAGCTTGGTGGACGCCGTAGAACGGTTCCACCAGCTTGCCTGCTTGCTGCTCGTGTTCGCTGCGCTCGACCACTGTGGTTGCGCCCCAAGTTATTCCCGCGACGCCGAGCGCGGCGGCACCTCCTCCGAGAAGGCGCCGCCGGCTGACTGCTCGGCTGGGCGGGTTCGTGTTCTCAGCCACCGTGATTCGGGTCGTAGTTCTCCTGATTACCGGAGAAGTCGCGAATCTGGGCTGTGAACGTGGTGCTGGAACCGTCGTCGTAGATCAATGTGAGGTCGGTTTCGGCGCCAGGGAGCAGCGGCGCGGACAGGTCCATGAACATCAGGTGGTCACCGCCCGGGGTGAGGCTGGCGGACCCGTTGGCAGGGACCAGGAACCCACCGTCCTTGGGGCGCATCGTCATCGTGCCGCCGTCCCCGGTCACGACCTCGTGCAGTTCCAGTCGCGATGACGCGGGACTGGTTGCCGAGACCACCCGTACGTCCTTGTCGCTGGAGTTGACGAGTTCGGCGAACGCCGCACTCATTCCCTCGGGTGCTGCCTTGACCCATTGATCCTGAACTGTGATGGATTGTGCGGCTTCGGTTTCCTTGTCGGAGTTCGAAGAACAGCCGGTCAAGGCGAGAGCTGCGGTCAGTGCAACAGCTGCGAATATCTTTGTTCGAACAGTCATGTGTGTCTCCGTGATTCGTGAGGTGTCAGGTGGTGGCGCGGCGTTTGAACGCCGCAATGCAAACGTCGATCAGCAGGAATGCGAGAAGACTGATGCCGAGTAGCGGAACGAACCAGCCCACCAGTGCGGTTACCGCAACCAGCGCAACAATGCTGAGCGGGGAGAGGTTGCGAATCCCGCCGCGGGCAGGGGCCCGGCCGACTGCCCAGTCGGAGCCACGGGTGGGGCGTCGGCGCCACCACATGATGTAGCCACGAATGACCACGCTGACCAACGCGAGTGCCAGTGCGGTGAGTGCGATCTGGTTGGCAAGGCCGAACAGCAGGCCCATGTGGAGCTGGATTCCCCAAGCCGAAAGTTTGGCTGCGAGTGGCCAATCCGAGAACCACAACTCGTCGGTGACCTTCTGCGTCGCTCCGTCGATTGCGAGGGTGTTGTTGCTGTACACCCACGGCTGACGCGTCTGGGCGACGGTGAAGGCTGTCTCGGCGTTGGCGGGTATCGATACTTCGACCGGACCGGTGATCCCGTTGTACCTGGCGATACCGAGGACGGTGTCGACACGTCCGACGTTGGTGTCTGTCAGCGTGCCGTCGGCGGCGGGGGCCATGTCGTGACCCTCGTGCCCGCCCGTTGCCGGTGGTGGAGCGTCGCCGAGAGTTTTCACGACCGAGGGTGTCGTCCAACTCAATGCGGTTCTCAGATTGCTGACGTTCTCTCCGGCGTACGTCGACCACGTGAGTCCGGTCGCCGAGAGAAACACCAACGCAACTGCTATCCAGATGCCGACGACACCGTGCCAGTTCAGGGTCCGGCTTCGTCCGGTGGGCGCTCGGTCGATCGTAAGTAGACGAGCGTTCCGAGCGGTGCGGTATCGACGGAACCACAGGTAGACGCCACCGAGTGCGACCACCCACATCCACGACGCGGCCAATTCGCTGTAGAGGCGGCCAGGTTCACCGAGATGAAGGTGGCGATGCAGCTGAGAGATCCAGGTGCGCAGTGGCAACGAACCACTGCTTCCGTATACCGCCAGCTCGCCGACCGGCTGTGCAAGCACTGGATCGACGAAGACTGCGAGCCTCTCCGATTCGCCCAACGACGGATCGGTGAACAGGACCCGCGTGGTTTCTCCGGCCGCAGGGGACGGACGTACTGCCGAGACGGTCAGGTCAGGGCGGTACTGCTGGGCGGAACGGATCTGGTCGTTCAGCGACGCGATTTGTCCGGTGGTGTCGGTCTGGAGGTAGTCGCTGTAGACGAATTTCTCGATGGTGGGCGCCATCGCGTAGAGACCACCGCTCAGCGCGGCGATGAGGATGAACGGCCCGATGAGGATTCCGGCATAGAAGTGCAGGCGCAGAATCAGCGGTCTGGCGCCGCCGACCTGCTTCTTCGGGGGAGAGCTGTCGTTGGAAGCGCGTGTCTGTGCGCGCTCCAATTCGGGTGCGGACATGCGTGTACTCGATCCCGCCGTGGGGGGGGGGGGGGGGGGGGGGGGGGAACGGCGAGGGTTCAGGTGCCCACGGGCGCAATAGGACGGCGACGATTGCCGCCACCGTCGATGCCGCCACGACGTACCCGCGTTCTGCGCCGCGGATCAGAACTGCGCACACTCCGACGGCAGCGATGTGCGCTGCGAGCATCGGAAGCGACAGGAGCAGGCCGTGTTGATGATCCGAAGCGATGGTCAATGTCGCGTGACCGATGGCCTGACCCGCAGCGAGCATAAGGGCGAGCAAGAGGGCAGGGGATCGGCGAGTGTCGATGGACGTGACCACCGCGCCGACGCTCGCGCACGCGAGGATCAACAACACCACCGCGCTCTCGGACGGGGCCATGCCGCCGCCACCGAGCGCGTGGGCTGCGACGGAAACCGCGCCGGAGGTACCGCCCACGAAAGCGCCGCGCAGCTGCGCGACATCTTTCGGACCCGGCGTCATACGCGAAAGGATACAGGCAGCTACTACGAGGGCTAGTAGTCGAGCCCGGCCGAGTCGGTTTGACGCCGTTGACGGCAGTCAGGTCGCGCCACTCACATTCTTGCAATCCCTGTATACGAATGGTGCACGGTCATCGTTCAACGCTGTCGGTCATCATCCGTACTCGTATCCGGCGCTGCCTACCGATGAACATGACTGGAACTCGTGGTCTCAGATGAGTGTCGAGTCGTTCGCGGGCGGCGGGATCGTTCGGCCGAGCCTTCGCGGAATCATGACTGCCAACGGAGATTCTGCAAAAAAGATTTGGATTACCGAGTTCGGGGCGCCTACAAGTGGGACTCCGGACAGCGTCCGCGAAGCACGTCAACTCGAGATCTATCAGGCAGCGATGGCAGACAAGCAAACCAAGTCTTGGTTGGGGCCGCTCATCTTCTACCGTCTCAACGACTACGCGCCTTACGGGGCAACGACGGATCGAGAGTCGTATTTCGGCGCAGTGAGGTCGGACGGCACCGTCAAACCGAGTGGTGCATACGTGAAGAGTGTGCTCTGCCCGTGATGGCGGTCGAATGGTACGAGTGATCCGTAGGGTTGGGGGCACTTCGTTCGAGAGCACGGAATTCTGCAGCAGCTGAACACTTGTCCATAAAGGGAGGGCGATCGCCCAGGTGATCACCCTCCCTTTTCTCGTTTGTTACCAAGGGATTTGCCCTGACATTGCGGAAGGCTGTTTTCAGCGGCAGATGAAGATATCTGTGCCGCATATCGTTACGACGTTCGTATTTGCTGAGATCGGCACAGGCGTGGGGACCAAAGTCATCGAAGTGCGGGTGTAACGGTCTGTTGTGCCGTGACGGTATTGAGCAGAGAACGGCAAGCCCGCCAGAGTGATAGCGTCCGAGAGGCTATGTCCGAAATGATTCCGAACTCGACCTAGGAAAACGGTGCGCAGCGATAACAACGGTTCGAATAACGGAGTCCTGGGGAACAACTCCGGAACGACTCAGGGCGACGGCCTTTTCGACGCGTCCGACGACGGTTACGCAACGTCGATTCGAACCGTCACCTTCACGCCGCAATTCGACGAACCTGCGGCAAAACCGTTGCCCAGTCAGCGGATGCGCCAGCAACGTCGTGAAGAGCCGACCGATTTTCGGACCTCGACGCCCAGAGCTATGACGTCCGTCGACGACCTGGACATCATCAAGCGGGCGAAGCGTCCACCCGAACGCGGTTTGGGCAGTGTGTTGTTCAAACTCACCGGGGGGCGGATCAACACCGGGCAGTCGGCCGCCGAACTCGAACATCAAGCTCTGGTGCGCCGTGCCAACCGAACAGTGCGCGGCGTGTACAAGATTGCTTTCATCTCACTCAAGGGTGGTGTGGGAAAAACCACGGCGGCAAAGACCGTCGGTTCGACGTTCGCGTCGATCCGTGGCGATCGAATCGTAGCCATCGACGCCAATCCTGACCTGGGAACTCTGGCTGATCGTGAACGACGTGAACATCACCTGACCGTTCGTGATCTGTTGGCCGACGGTGACATTCGTACGTACAGCGATGTTCGCTACTACACCTCGCAAGGCGACAGCCGACTCGAAATCCTTGCGAGTGAGGCAGATCCGGAAACTTCGGAGTCTTTCAACGAGCAGGACTACCTCGATACTCTGCGAATTCTCGAGGTGCATTACAACATCGTCATCACCGACTGTGGCACCGGAATCATGCACTCGGCCATGTACGGAATTCTCGACGAAGCAGACGCTTTGGTAGTCGTCAGCCCGACGGCGCAGGACGGTGCCCGTAGTGCTGCAGCAACGCTCAGTTGGCTGACCAAGCACGGATACGCAGATCTGGTGAGCAGGTCGGTCGTGGCGATCAATGCGACGCGGCCGGGTTCGTCTTCGCTCGACCTCGACCAACTCGAGGACGTTTTCGCTCAGCGTGGAGTGCGAGCGGTCAAGACGTTGCCCTATGACGATCACCTCGGTGAGGGCGGTCCGATCGACTTGAAATTGTTGAACAAGCGCACTGCACGGGCATATCTGGAACTCGTCGCAGCGATTGCCGATGGTTTCCCGGACTCGGTGGGCAAGCACGCTTCTCGCTGAACGTGCTCGCCCCCGAATCTGATCATCGGGCCGGTGTTCAGGGGTGCCGAAGTATCGCGCCGTATCCGTCGGCGAGAACGAGGCGTTCGTCGATCTGTACCAGCTCGGTGCCGGTCCCGATTGCGATGTAGGGGAGTACGCGATCGGCGGGCCCGATCAGCTTTCCACTGGTGACTTCCTTGTCGTCGGGATCGGTGAGCAGCAGTGTCTCGACCTTGCCCTGCTCGAGGGCGTCGAGGACGCGTGCGGTCCCGTCGATGGAGAGGCCGGAGTCCCGGCCCTGCTCTGCGACGTAGCGTTCGGTTTCCGCATCCATTCTGCGTAGTCGCTGCGTGTCGATCAGTTCACGAATCGACTTCGACACCTCGGCGGGTGTCGAACCGACTGAACGCGAACCTTTTTCGACGTCCACCACCCGTAGCGTCGACGGTAGGAGCTGTGCAAAAGCTTTGCGGGACTGTACTTCTCCGATCACGACCACCAGTGCGACCTTGTGTTCGCGGGCGAGCGCCGCCGCGCGCTCCACGGCCTGTGTCAGGTTCTTTCGGATGTTCTCCTCCACGAGGCTTTGGCTGTCGGTGTACCGCTCCTGGCCGCCCACGTGCGCCTTGTGGACCGGGAAGCCGTCGCCGTCTACCGTTTCGCCGTACACGTCACGCCCGCGAGCATCGCGCACGCACAGGTCCGCGCCAGTGTGGTCGACCTTTGCGATGAGGAACGGTTCGGTGTCGTATCCGTGTGCGATCAGTGGAATCAAGTAGGGCAGTTCGCCCAAGGTCGCGATGGTGGAGCCGGCAGGTTCGAGCAGAATATCGTCGATCAGCACTGCCTCGGATGTGGCGACGATCGCGCGTCCGGCGCGACCTGAGATGCCGTGATGGTTGTCCTTCATC
This sequence comes from Rhodococcus sp. P4_E4, assembly GCF_056401575.1. Classification (NCBI taxonomy): domain Bacteria; kingdom Bacillati; phylum Actinomycetota; class Actinomycetes; order Mycobacteriales; family Nocardiaceae; genus Rhodococcus; species Rhodococcus sp. P4_E4. Next base: position 178,686 of record NZ_JBFUJB010000003.1, read on the forward strand.
TCGTCCAGTCGCGCGATCAGCGATTCCGATGCTCCCTGTTTCGTCAGTTGATTGCGCATCGAGCGCCATTCGAGTTCGAAGCGCTCGCGTGCATCTTCCCGGTTGCGGACGTCTTCGAAGTACACGGAGGCAAACGGGCCGTCACTCGAACCGACCTTCTTCAGCCGCCCAGCATGCATGTCGGCTCCCTTCTGTAGTGGTCCTATGCCGCGTACCCGACAACTGGTGATTCGACACGACCGCTTTCAGTTCGCACGTTTGTTCGACTGCTGGTACTGTCTGTGAACGTGAGGGTGGTGCAGAGGGAAGCCTGCATCACCTTCACGCCAAGAATCCGGGACCTGCCGCCGACTGCCTTCGGTGGCAGGTCCCGATTCTGCTTAATCGGCGTCGTCAGTGCCCTTCGACCTGTCGGAACTCTTGCGCCAGTGAGTGAATCGTTCCTTGATGTCCGTCGCTACGTCGCCGACGCCGTTCCCGACGGCGCCCACGGCACCGCCCAATCCGCTACCGATGTCGCGCACCATCCGGACCAAGGGGTCTTCCGACTCGTCGAAGTTCTGCTTGTAGGTCTTGGCTGCATTCTTGAACTCGTCGCTGATCTTCGCTCCGTCGTCATCGCCGCGGCGGGGGTAGTTTCCGCGCAGAATCGCGGCGTAGTCTCCGCTGTCCACCCACTTCTTGAGTTCGGCGGCGCGAAGCACCGAGAACGGGTGAGAGAGCAGTTCGATGTTGAGGAGCTTGAGTACACCGTCGCGGAGGTCGCCGCTGGCGTCGTACTCGGCGGCCTGGGCAAGAAACGCGTCGATGTCGATTTCACTGACTCGGGATCCGCCGGCCAATTTCATCTGCACGCGAATCGCTGTGTGTACGTCCTGGCCGCACAGTAGTCCTGCACGATCGCCGGACAGTTCGGACTTGCGTTGCCATTCCATCAGGGCGGCGATGATCGCGCGCAGTGCCCACCCACCGACGGGCAGCCATCCGATGGTTCCGGCCAGTCGCATCAAATGCATCAAGATAGTGCGATACACGGCATGGCCGGACAGTGCGTGGCCTAGTTCGTGGCCGATGATGAACCGTTGCTCCTCGTAGTTCATCACGTCCAGCAGACCAGTAGTGACCACCATGAACGGCTTGTCCATGCCGATGGTGAAGGCGTTGACCATCGGGGTCTGGAGTACGAACAGCTCTGGTGTCTCGTCGGCCTGCAGGATCTCGACGCAGTCACGGCGCAGATCGTTCAGGTCACTGAACTGGCGTTCGTCGACTCGCACTGACGTGGCGAGGTACATGAGGCGGTGCTGACGTTCTTGGAGCAGTCCGGACAGCGTCCGCAGAACAGTGTCGAACCCCCGAAGCGTCCGGAGCGTCACCAATGCGGCCCGATCGGCTGGGTGTTCCCACGCACGCGAGCTGATGTCCGGGAACTCGATTCGGGTGCGATCTGGTGCAGTGGTCATGGTGGCCCCTCACTTCGATGTGTGTCGACTCACCTCCAGGGTAACGACTAGTCGGTTTAGCGCGGATTTCCGGCAGCTCACTCGGTGGGCTGGGGGAGCGTGCAATCCGTGACTTTGGGGTTGACGCCGAAGTAATTCAGCGGGCCGGCGATGACCGTGAGCGCGATGGTCCCGACGCCGGCGCAGTTGGTCGGCGAACTGCTGTAGTAGCCGCGTTGGCCGGCCGCGACGGCCCCGACTATCAGCCAGATCAGAACGATCAGAGTCACAATTCTCATCATGGCGGGCTCGATTCTTCAAATATTATGGTGCCCAGCGAAATACCCGGTCAGAGTGGGTATGAAACGCTCAGCCGACGGGTATCCCTGATGTATGCGGCTCGAGGCGGGCGTATCCGCCCGAGTGAACGCACTGAAGGAGCTTGTGATGATCATCCTCGGCGTAATCCTGCTGATTATCGGTTTCGTGGTGAACATTCCGATCCTCTGGACGATCGGTGTCGTCTTGTTGGTGATCGGAATCATCCTGTACGCGCTGGGCGCGGCCGGGCACGCTATCGGTGGTCGGAGGCATTACTACTGATCAGGGGGTCGGCCCGTCATGCGTATCCGTGCCAGTCGGGACGGTGCGCTCAACGGCACGTGCGATCAGTTCCCGCAGGCAGACCTGGCGAAGCGTCCGCTGTTGCCAGTCGCTGCCGCCGCCGGTCACGCATTTGTCGCGCAGTGCTGATTCCACGCTCGTGTACTCGCCTGTCTCGTCGAGGGAGTCACGGACATGGATCAGGAGTCGGTGCAACTGTTCCGTGGCCGAAATTCTTTGTGTGGTAACCGGATCGATCGACGCTCCCAGGACGCCTTCCTTCGCGGACACCCAGGTTGCGAGGCGGAGGTTCTCGAGGGAAGTGCGCGGAGCGACGACTCCTCGTTCGACGGCGCGCAGTGCAGTGGCGACCAGCGCGCGCACAAGTGCTGCAAGCAATACGGTGTCGTCGACCGTCGGCTGAACGTCGCAGACCCGGATCTCGACGGTCGGTAGGTGGCAGGAAGGCCGGATATCCCAGTAGGCCATCCGCTTGTCGAGCATCACGCCGCAATCCACCATCTTCGCGACCGCGGTGTCGAAGTCCCCGGCGGTCTCGAAGTACGGCGGCGGCCCGGCGACGGGCCACCGGGACCATTGGATCGCCCGCCAACTCGCGAAGTCGGTGTCGACTCCTTGGTGGATACGGGAGTTGGCGCTCAGTGCCAGCAGGGCAGGCAACCAGATGCGCACGTGATTGCAGACCTGCACGGCCTCTACTTGATCAGCGACGCCCACATGGATGTGGCAACCGCAGATACTTTGTTCGGCGGCGAGGGCGCCGAAGTGTTCGCCCATCTGGCGGTAGCGAGGGGAGTCGCTGATCTCGAAACGCGAAGGCCCCGAAAGCGGTGCGCCGACGGCCAACAGCCTGCAGCCGTTCAACTCGGCCGCTTTCGCCGCGAGCCGACGCATGTCGATCAAGTGGGTTCGGAGTTCGTCGATGTTCTGGCACACGGGAGAGTTGGTCTCGACTTGGCAGCGGGACAACTCGAGCTGAAGATCCAAACCGAGTGTCGACGCGGTTTCCGCAACCGCGGCATTGTCGGTGGACGGCAGCCAGGATGTCGGGTCGACGAGGATGAATTCTTCTTCGACGCCGACGGTCGGGGTCGTCGATTCGTAGCGGCCAGCGGTGGATCCGGTCGAGCAGGTGGCGCCCATGCTCGCGTCTACCCGGTCGGTCGAAGGCGGAAACCGACCCGAGGAAGCCCCGTTCTCGTCGGGAGAACGGGGCCTGTGGTCGGTCTTGCCAACATCTCGGAAGCGTCAACGAGCCCTTGCACACCGTATGAATCTGGGGACTGGCGTGCCTGGGAAAACGTACTGTGTCGGACTCGGTAAAACGAGACCCCAAGGCATGTCTCACCCCCGATTTCACCCTCATGCGAGGGTGCCTGCACGCCCTTCGTCGAGGCGCGGATCGTGACCTGGTGGCCTGCGGCGGTCCAGTCGCGGTTTATCCGTGGGGCCGCCTTTATCGGGCAGATTTCGAGAAATACGAACCCATCTAAACTAACGTCCAGCATTCGGATGTGAAGTTCTGGCGAAGTGTGGGGACTCGGTGAGTCAACAGACATTTGATCAGCTAATCGCGTGCACAGTATCCACTGAAGATATGAAATTTTCGAACTGGTATTGCGTTTCATCTGCGAAAATATCCAGTGGTCATGGGTGAAATTCAGAAGGTGGGAGAAAGTGCCTGGGATTGTGTTGCTAACGGTTCGTTATCGCCGCCGAATGCCCACCATGTATGTGGATGGCGCCTCTTGGAAGCGGGAAAACTGCGTGTCATCCGTGTCGCAACTTCCTCTGCCTTGTGGTCTTGGATTGAGAGTTTCACCAGGAGGATCTTTCGTAATCGACGCGTCCGGAAATTTTTCTCAAGATTTACCCACTTGCGAATTAGGGAATTTAATGGGTTGTGGAAAGTGGAAATATTGCGGGTGGGAGCTGTTATTTGCGGTGATTTGCTCATATCTTGCTGAGTGAGGTATTTGCAACCGAAGTGCCACGTGGTCGAGAAATAATGCTTTTCATGCTTTACATTGGAAATTGCAAGATGCACGTTTCATCCTCCAGTTTTAAACGAAAGGACGAACGCAATGGGTAGCTTGGAAGATTTCGACATCGCGGCACTTCTTCAGAAGGTCATCGCATTCTTCGACGGATTCTCGTCGGACGAGACCGAGCCCCCCACGGGCTAAGACTTGGCGAAGCCGCTGTGCATCCGGATGACACTGGAAGCACAGCGGCTTCTCTGTATCCGGACCTCATCTGTCAACCCAGTCGGAGACTGTCGCGAAATCTCAACCTTCTATCGTTCTAGCTGGTCGCATCCTTCTGGATCAGGAGCATCGCGTCGTCGACCGGATCGAAGTACAGAGCCGGATCGGCAACCAGGGCAGCGTCGTCACCGTGAGTTTGCATGGTGACGACCCAGGCGCGATCGTCGTGTTCCACGTAGTAGGCACCCGCAAGGACCCCGATGGAGCTGCCGCCCTTGAATCCGCCGTAGGTGAACCATTTCGCGGACTCGTCACCGAGCGCCGGATCTTCGGCCAGTATGTCTCGAACCGGTGCACCGCTCTCGGTCTTCGCCATCTCTTGCAACGAGACCAACGCGGCACGCAGGTCGGCGGGCGAGGCGAACCAGTCGATGTCGAAAGGCCATGCGGGGGTGGTGAATGCTGACGCCGGGATGTCCACCAGGCCGCCAGGTAGTGCCGCCAGTATTGCTCGACGCTCGTCCGGGGTTCCGTCGCGCCAGGCGATACGTTGTGCGCCATCGTTGCCCCAGCCGAGTTGGAACAGTGCGCGGGTCGGCTTCAGTGGAATGTTGAGCGAAGGATCCGCCATGCCCATCGGGGCGAATTCGGCCTCGACCTGCTCGCGCCCGACAGCAGCGATCAGCATGTCGGTGGCGGTGTTGTCGCTGATCGAGATCATCTTGCCGGCGGTCTCCCGGACCGTGACTTCGGTTCCCGACGGCAGGTCCTGCATTGTCCCGCCGGGCATCGACTTGAGGTCGTCGGTGATGGTGAGCTTCTGATCCCACGAGAGTGTCCCGTTCTGGACAGCCGTCGCGACCGCGCCGAGAACGTACAGCTTGATCGTTGACCCTGTGGGCTGTGGTGAGGTGTCGCCGACACCGACGACTTCGGCGTTCTTTCCGCCGGTGACCTCGGTGACGGTCAAGTTCGTCGGCGCGGGAAGTGCTTTGACAGCTGCCTCGAGCTCTTTCCACGATGCGGCAGGCACATGATCGTCTTTGGTCGGTGTTATCGCCATTCCAAGGACCAACCCGCTGCCGTCGACGACGACGTTTATGTCGAACGCGCCGCCGGTGGTACTGGTGATGGAAACGGTGCCGTCGGTATCGCCTCCCTTGTAATTCACTGTTGTCCAGGGCTGTCCGGCTCGGATGGAGTCGAAGTCCGGAGGCGTCAGGACAACTGGTGCGGTGGGTCCGAAGTGCTCGGCGATTTCTTCCTGGGGCAATGGCGCGCTCGTGTTGAACGCACTGAGAAGCCAGCTGATCTGCTTGCCGACGGGGCTGTCGGGGATCGTGACTGTCGTGGGTGTCTCGGTGGCGGAGACCTTTGTGCTGTTGTCCGAGGTTTGTGCAGAACCCGGCCCGGAAGTACATGCGGCGAGGGCGAATACCGCTGCGGAGGCAAGTGCCACCAGCGTGAGCGGGCGACTCTTCCTGCGTGTGTGTTCGAGTTTCATGGACTCATTTCATCAGCGTTCTCTTCGGCGCGCGTCCGTCTGAGGTGTAGACGTACTCAGCCTGAAGTACTGAATCGGTTCATCCTCGAGTGCCGTCAACTACTTGTCGTGGTGACACGCATAGTGAAGCTGGACAAAACGGAGAAATGCTGCACCCGAGTAACTTTCGTGAGGACTGCCCGAGTTAGTTCTTGGTCGCGGCCAGGAAAGAAGGCTGCGTCGACAGTGCGGCGATCTCTTCGGGGAGATCAGGAATCCGGCGATCGTACAGATCTGCCAACCCCACCGAGCTGAAGCGTCGGACGGTCCAATTGTGTTCAGTGAGCCACCGGCCGGGATCGGATCGTTTGTCGCTGTAGAACAGTTGCGAAATGTCCAGGTCTCCGAACGGGTTCTCGGCAAAGTACTTGGATCTGATGGTCGCCAGCTTCTTCGGGTCCGTGCCGGCCGGAAAGTCGTTCACTGCCAACCGACTACCAGTGGCCGAGAGTTCGTCGATCCGCTCGAACAGGGCGTCGTGGGCCGGGCCGGGGAGATAAGCGAGCAGGCCTTCTGCGGACCATGCAGTAGGTTCCTTCGGATCGAAACCGGCCTCCGCGAGCGCAGCCGGCCAGTCGTTGCGCAGATCCGTAGGCACAGTGCGTCGATCAGTTTTCGGCTGGGCGTCGCGCGCCGCGAGCACTTCGGCTTTGAACTCCAGTACCTTTGGTTGATCTACTTCGAACACTGTGGATTCTGAGTTCCAATCCAGCCGGTACGCACGCGAATCCAACCCCGCCGCAACGATTACCGCCTGCTTTACTCCGGATTCGGTTGACGACAAGAAGAATTCGTCGAAGAACCTGGTTCGCAATCCCATGAAACCGCCGAAGGGTGTGTCGTCGAGGAGTGCCGGATCTTTCAGAAGAGCTGTGAAATGCGGCTCCGCTGCAGCTTCTACGAACCACGATGCGAACTTGTCTTCGATGATCGCGTCCGAGCGGGCGCTTTCCAATGCGCGGAAGGTCGCCACTGCAAGCGCGGTGAGTCCGACGCTGCTGACGATGTCCCACGTATCTCCATCGCTCCGCATTTTCTGGGTGTCCTTCCGCTCTGGACGACTGAGCCGAACCCTCTCGACTTTACGCCCGAGCGACCCCTTGCCGCCTGGAACGGAACGGTCGGAACTGGGGCGCGAACAACCACGAGGCAGCGTCGGAACATTATGTAGTGCAAGGCGTTCGGTTTGAAATCAGCCCTGCCAGGAATCTGCCAGGGTTGTGCCAGTGGACGGCCAGGATGCAGGACTTCACTGGTGTGTGCCCCGTTCGGGACAGCCAGAGAGAGTCTGGAGAAATCTTCGGAGAAGGGATCGATCATGACACGACTATCCGCACCGGAACAACGTAGGAAGTACTTCTGGACCAAGCTCGCGGTGACGGGTGCGGTATTGACCGTACCCATTGCCGTGCTCGCCGCACCGGCCTCGGCAGATACTGTGAATCATGATGTAACACAGGCCGATAACAGTTGGTACGGAGATCAGGGGGGCGATCACTCGCACGATTGGGACCGTGGTGGAAACGGCGGCTGGAACCAGGGTGGTAACTGGAATCAGGGCAACGACTGGGGCAATCAGAACCAATGGCAAGGCGGGCAAGATCAGGCACCCGCGCCGACAGTGAACCCCTTCGCCGGACTGTTCGGATCCAGCTGATCCCCCGGCTACACGACGAATTTCGGGTCGAGAGAGATTGTAAGCCCATGTTGCAGGAAGGCTCGCTCGAGATGTTGGCCGCCGCGGCACGGAGCGGTAGCGATGAAGCCATGACCGATTTGTACGCAGTGTTTCGCCCGATGGTTGTGCTGCGGTGCCGCGCCGAGCTTGATCGGGCCGTCTCCGACTCCGCCGCGGATGCTGCATGCATCTCTGTTCTCACGGCAGTTTGTGACGGATCGGCGGCGAATCAGCCTTTCCTGCGCCTGCTGTACGTGAGTACAAGCGTCGCGATTGCTCGGGCGGCATCCGACCGGTTCAGCAGTGGGCCGCTCCCGCCTTCAACAGCGCTCCCGGTTGTCGAACGCGATGTCCTGGTGTTGCGGTTGATCGTCGGCCTCGACAGTGAGGCGACGGCAACATCGCTCGCCCGTACGACCGGCCAGGTGTCACTCGACCTGCATCGTGCGCTGCAGCGCCTGCGAAAGTTGAGTTCTCCGAATGCAATCAGGGAGACGTTGGTATCTACCTGAGGACGTTCGGAATGCGCAGGTTCAGGCGGGAACGGATCCCTGCCTTACTGGCCGGCGATGTATTCGATCGACGGTCCGGCGGTCCAACCACCGTCGACGGCGATCTCGGAACCTGTTGTGTACGAGGCATCGTCGGAAAGTAGGTAGGTGACCGCACCGACCAACTCCTCCGGGCGACCGACACGGCGATACGGATTGTTGGGGAATGCGCCCTCTTCGAGGCTGATGCCCGTCGGCGCAGTCATGGGGGTGAGGACCATGCCGGGGTGTACGGAGTTGACCCGAATCTTGTCGCGACCGAGTTCGACGGCGGCGATCTTGCTCAGCCCACGCACGCCCCACTTGGCTGCGCCGTAACCGCTGGTCAGAGCCATGCCCATCAGGCCGGCGGCCGAGGAGATGTTCACGATGGATCCGCCGCCTGCTGCCTTCATGAACGGCACCACCGTGTGGATACCGGTGTGTACGGACACCAGGTTGATCTGGATGATGCGTTGGAACGTCTCGAGCGGTTCTTCGGCGACCGTCTGGCCGGAAGCCGAGATTCCGGCATTGTTGACCAAACCGTTGATCGCGCCGAATTCGGATACCGCGTACTCGGCGGCGGACTTCCAAGACGCCGGATCGGTGACGTCGAGGTGAACGTAACGTGCTGCGTCGCCGAGAGATTCGGCCACTGCTCGGCCGTCCTCGTCGAGTAGGTCGGCGATGACGACGCGGCCGTTACCCGCGACGATGCCGCGCGCAAACGCTTCGCCTAGGCCGCGTGCGCCGCCAGTGACGAGAACGATTTTTCCGGAGAGATCCTGAGTCATGATTGTTCCTAACCTGTTGGTGTTGCGAGATATGGCTTCGAGAACGCGCCGAGCGCGCGGGTGATGGCCTTGGGTGCGGGGGTCCGGAGGTCTGCCATCTCGCGCAGTGCGGCCACTACCGCCAGTGTTGCCTGGCCCGAAGCCGCTGTCGTGTCGAGCGAGCCTTCTGGCCGATCGATCAGACGTGCAACTTCTGGGCAGATCAGTTCCATCGTCTCGAAAGTTGCTGATTCCCACACTCTCCGGAGCGCCGCGTCGCCGAAGATGATGGGCATCAGTGACCGAGTCATCGGCTCGAAGGACTCGCCGACCGATGCGATAAAGGCCGTCTTCACTGCCGCTGAGAGTCCGAATTCGCGGGATTGCGCGCTGAGGGCGGTGGCAAGACTGCGGTTTCCCTCGTCGAGCATCGGCCAGATGCTCTCTTCCTTGGTGGCAAAGCAGCGATAGAAGGTGCGCTCGGAGATTTCTGCCCGTTCGGCGAGCTCCGCGATGGTCGTCGAAGTGTCGCCGCGTTCGACGAAAGCGGCAGCGCAACTCTGCGAGACGCGGAGAAGTAGTGCAGTGCGGCGGGCTGTTGCCATATCCGCACTGTACCAAAAGTGGCAGAAACTGCCACAAGCTGTGCCGGTCGGTCAGCCGGTGCTGCCTTCGATGCCGGATACCTCCTGCTCAACGGCGCTCTTGATATTCAGCAGCGTCTTGCGGATGTTGCCGCGCTGAAAGTCGGCGAACGTCTTTCCGCCGGTGGCAACCTTGTCGAATATGTCGGCCGCAAAATCCGGCCAGCCCCGTCTGTCGTCGATCCACGTTTCGGTAACTCGGGTTCCGCCGGGGACGGGCTGAAATCGGTACCGCCAGGTTGCAATAGCGGCAGAGATTCGTGGCGTGGCAAGGCCGATCTTGTGAACACGGAATTCGAACAGTTTCCCGGCGTCGGCAGCGGTGACGGTGCATCTTGTGGTCCACTGCGCGCGCCCACGTTTGTTGTGCCCGTCGAACTCCATACCCAGGAAAGCGCTTTCGCGGTCTCCCCGCAAGGTAGCTCCCAGGTTTTCGGGACTCCAGTCGCCCATGCGAGTGGGATCGCTGATGAGCTCATAGAGAGAAAGCGCGTCGACATTGACGACGACGCTGTCGGAGACGGTGAGTTCGCGAGCCATTTCGGTTTCAGTTTCTTTCTGTCGAACGTGGATGGAATCGGTGCTGATTATTACCCGTGCGGTTTCAGTTGGATCTTGACCGCGCCTTCCTGCTTTTTCTGAAAGATCTCGTAGGCGTGTGGCGCCTGATCGAGCGGCAGCTGATGAGTGGAAAAGGTGTCGACGCCGAGTGGGTCGTCATCAGTGAGCAAAGGCATGATGTCGTCTACCCACTTCTTGACGTTCGCCTGACCCATCCTGAGCTGAATCTGCTTGTCGAACATAGTCATCAGCGGCAGTGGATCAACCATGCCGCCGTATACACCGATCAGAGAAATCGTCCCCCCGCGCCGAACGATGTCGATGGCCGAATAGACCGCACCGAGTCGATCGATTCCTGCGTTACGCATCGCAGGCGCGGCAAGAGCATCGGGAAGGAGTCCGACGAACTGCTGCGCGAGCTTTCCGATCGGAGACCCGTGAGCTTCCATTCCGACAGCATCGATCACCGAATCGGTTCCACGGCCGTTCGTCGCATCTCTGACTGCGTCACCGATCTTGCTGCCGTAGTCGTCGAGATTGAGGGTTTCGATCCCGCGTTCGGCAAGGCGTGCAAGGCGTTCGGGTACACGGTCCACGCCGATTACTCGAAATCCCTTGTGGTGAGCGATGCGGGCCGCCATGTCACCGATCGGTCCGAGACCGAGGATGGTCACGGACCCACCCGGCGGGATGTCGGCGTATTCAACCGACTGCCAGGCTGTGGGAAGCACGTCGGAGAGGTAGACGAATCGCGAATCCGCGGGACCTTCGGGAACTTTGATGTGTGTGAAATGTGCTTGCGGTACTCGAAGGTACTCGGCCTGCCCGCCTGGCACCGAGCCGTACAGCTCGGAGAAGCCGAACAACGCTGCGCCCGTTCCCTGATCGCGGACCTGAGTCGTCTCGCACTGTGTGTAGAGGCTCGAATCACACATGAAACAGTTGCCACACGAGATCTGGAACGGGATCACGACGCGGTCGCCTATCTCGAGATTCGTGACTTCCGAGCCGACTTCTTCGACGATGCCCATCGGTTCATGACCGAGAATGTCGCCGGCATTCATGAACGCACCCAGAGTCTCGTACAGGTGCAGATCGGATCCGCAGATATTCGTCGTGGTGACCTTGATGATCGCGTCACTGGGTTCGACGATCTTCGGGTCCGGAACCGTATCGACGCTTACTTTTCGTTTGCCTTGCCAAGTCACTGCGCGCACTGGGATCGACCTCTCATCGCGGAAATGCTGTTCGCAGTCACCTGCCCGAAAGCGCTGAAATGCAAACAAAACCGGTGAGGGTTGCGGGAAGTGCTGAGAGCGTTAGATTGAGAGGGAGGCGGGCCGAGGCTCCTGAAAGGCCGCACGCCGTATGACTGACAGGACCAAATGACGGGGATGACCGCATGACCGAGAAAGACAACAACGACCAGTCGCCCAAGGGTGGGCACCCAGGGCCCGTGGACAAGGGCGGCGACGGCGGAATGGCAACTCGAGAACAGGCGCCTGAACTGGTCGAGGAGACCTCCGAGAAGAAGTCTGACGACAAGTAGTTTCCTTTTACTCCGCGTTGGGTAACAACGGGGATAGGCCGCATCGGACCGTCCCGGAATCAATGCGGGCGAGGTTCCTCGAGGTTGAGCAGCCAGCCACGGGAACCGCCTTAAGCATCTCCCAGTTCGTGGTTCAGCCGGGTTAGAAGTTCAACCCTGTAACAGCAAGTGATCGAACCGGGTCCGCAGAAGTGTCGGGACCCGGAAATCGTCCAGCGTGCGAACTATCAACTGCTCGGCAACATCCCTGAGTTTCACGTTGGTCTCCTGCGAACGCCACACGAGGATGTCGAAAGCTCGATCGGCAGAGATTCCGTAGATCACCATGAGCATGCCTTTGGCTTGCTCGATCACCCCGCGAGAAGCAGTGATTTCGTTGACCAGCACGTCGACAGATGCTTTCACCGTGCTGTCCAGGGTTTCGGTGACGTCGATGTAGAAGCCTGAGCTGCCGACCACAGCACCCGACTCGTCCACGACGCTGTCGCCGACGACGATTACCGAGTGAGTGTCCCCTGCGGTGTCGATAATGCGGTGGCGGCTGCTGAACGGGCCGCCTGAAGTGCGGATGGCATGCAGTGTCTGGGCAACGTGTCTTCGGTCGTCGGGATGCTTGTGCGCGAGCATCAATTCCGTCGTCGGAGCCACTTGGTCGGGTTCGTATCCGTGAATCCGTGCGACTTCGTCCGACCACGCCCACCGGTCGCCGTTGCGGTGATAAAGAAAGCCGCCCACCCGGTGTGGAGCCCCCGATCCCGACGTTCGCCCCAACCCGTCCTCGTTCACCACACACGCCCCCTCGTTCTCGACCTCGTCCCAACCGGCGTACTCGCCAGTTAGTTATATCGGACAAATCCGGCGGAGGTGGTGTCGGTCCCATATTTCGGAGCACCGTCTGGATCGCTACCGCATGGGTCGGGGAAACCGGCGCTCAGAGAACGTGGCGACGGTCCCACTTCAGTCGCGGCTGAAGCAGTGTTGCCGCTGTGTCCATTCGGTGATCGCCGCCGCGATGGCCGCAGGCTGATCCTCGGGGGCGAGATGTCCTGCGGGACCGCACTGTTTCACCTCGAGGTTTGCGATATTCGATCGGCTCCACGCGACTTCGTCAGGTCCGATCATGAGAAGTTCGGCGGGGCCGCTGAAGGTGAGAAGGAGTTTGGGTACCTCGCTGCTTTCTGCGAGCCAATCGCTGTACGCCGCCACTCGTGCATTCACGTCGCCGGGACTTCCTTCGACGGGGAAGGACCGTGGCCACTCGAGAAGGGGCCGGCGACTCTCCGGCGAGGGGTAAGGGGCGCGATAGGTTTCAGCATCGGTTTCGGACAGTTCTCCGAGAACTGTTCTGTGAAGCGCAATTTCGAGGAAGAAGTTTTCGTCGAGTACCTTGGTCTCGCCGATGCCGGGAGCTCTCAGGGCCTCGACCCGCGCTCGTGCGTCTCCCGGGAAGTGCTCGTCCCAGGTCATCGGACGGAGGATCGTTTCGAAGAAGGCAACACCTCGAACGCGTTCGGGATGGCGGGCAGCCCAGTCCAGTGCAAGTGCCCCGCCCCAGTCGTGTCCGACGAGTACGACGTCGTCGAGCTCCATCTGGTCGAACCATGCGTCGAGGTAACGGGCGGTGTCGAGAAAACCGTAGTCGATTGGCGGTTTGCCCGACGCGCCCATTCCGATGAGGTCAGGGGCAAGCGCTTGGCCGAGATTTCCTATCTGCGGGAGGATGTTTCGCCACAGGTAGGAGGATGTGGGGTTCCCGTGGATAAGTACGAAGGGTGTTCCGTCTCCGCACGAGCGGTAGGCCACAGTCGAGTCGAGCACGGGAATTGTGGGCATTGCGACTCCTCAAATAGTTTCCATGTACCCTAATTTAGATAGTAGCCATGTATTCTATTTGAATGCAAGATCGAGAAATATGGACGACGGGGTCGCTGGTGTGGCACCTTGGCTTGCGCTGGCGGGCGGGGGTTGACCGAGCGATCGCGCACCTCGGGTTGACCCACGCCCAGTATTCGGTGCTCGCGTCTCTCCATGGTCTGGTGAGTGCGGGGGAGAGGCCTAGTCAGCGAGAACTCGCCGCGCACACAGGGTTGCAGCGAATCTACATATCCAAGCTCGTGCGAGCGTTGGAGAAGAGCGGGTTTGTTGTCAGCGAACGAGACAGTCGCGATGCGAGAGCCGTTTGCCTCGATCTCAGTGACGAGGGGAAACGAGTCATAGAACTCGCTAAAGACATTGTCCGCCAATTGGATGCAAAGAATACGGAAGTGCTGACGAAAACCGGTGGGCGGGAACTGGCCGAGCTCCACCGCGCCCTCGGTGCGTTACTCGACGCCACCGAAGCCGGCGATGAATGAAGTCCGACCTACTTACTTGGCGCTACGTTCGGCGGCGACGGCAGCAGGTTCGGGTGAGCCGGCCGGCTGTGGCCTGAGGCTGTCGGCACCGATGTTGTAGACGTCACTCGTCGTGGTGAGGGAGTTGGACGTGGTGGACGAGGGAAGCCCGGCGCGCCAGTTGACGATTGGATTCAGAACGCCGAACGGGCCACATCCGGAAGCTGTCGGGACGGCGAAGGGCTGTCCGGTGTGCCCGGTGTTTCGAACGACGGCAGTATCCGGGAAACCTGGAACCTCTTCGAGGACGCCGTATTCGGTCACATCCAAGTTGAGTTGAACGGGGTTGCTGTCCGAGCCCAGGTAGCATTTGCCGCCGAGGAGAGGGTTCGCGATCTTCAATTTGACGGGTAGCTTCACGCCAAGCTGAAATGCATCCACGGTGGGGAGTGCAGACGTCGACTCGACGGTGGCCGAGGCCTTGTTCAGTCCGAAGAGATTGTTGAATGGTAGGTCGATTCCGAGTGCGCCCCCGGGGATGTCGATAGGTTCGGCGTAGATCCCCCGACTGTTGTCGTTCGGTGGGATGAAGACTTGGTCGAATCCGAATTCAGCCTCTGGATTTTCTCGGTAGGCAACTCCGCCTGCGATGCGCATCGCCCCGGCGGGAATGCCGACGGAAAGCTTGCCGATCTTCATGTTTCCGCCGGTAACCGTGACGTCCATACAGGTGCTGGTCTCGGGATTGTCGATCGGACATGAATCCCAACCGCCGAAGGGGATCTCCGCTGCCGGGGCGGCTCCTGCAATGCTTGCTGACAGGCTTCCCACCGCTGTGACGGTGGCGAACACAGTTGCGGTGGCGAGTGCGCCGAAAAGCCCACGCGACGTCGAACGTCGGGACATGTATTTCTCCTTTGGGTACAACCGACCAGTCGGGATTGTGATGATGAGTGACGGTAGTCACGTGTGACTTGGATGTACAGACAATTTGAAACAATTCCGACAAAAGTATTACTGCGATCGCCTTCGCTACTACTTGTGGCTGTGAGGATTGAAATTTGTTGCAGTGCTCTGTGTCTCGTCATTCACCCACGAATCGCTGTGAGGTGCTTCGACCCGAAAAGGCGTTCGTCGACGGGAATATCGGACTCCTGTCGAATCGAGGGGGCAATGTTTTGTCGGAGTCGCCAACGAGGGAAGTCAGGGCGAGTAACTTTGTCGAACAGCGGCTGATCGGTACTCCGGGCAGCTGCCCGAGAGAACGGATCGCCATGACGCTGATGCTGCCGCTCGACTCGATGTTCCTTCTGATGGAGTCGCGGGAGCATCCCATGCACGTCGGTGGCCTGTCGCTTTTCGTTCCGCCGGAAGGGGACGACGGCGAATTCGCCAGGTCGCTCTACCGTTCGCTCACCGACGTCGACTCGATTCGCCCCCTCTTCCGTCGCAAGCCGGTGCAGTTCTTGTCGAACTTCGCGCCGGTGCGTTGGACGGAGGACGCAGACGTCGATCTCGAGTATCACGTCCGGTTGCTCGCGCTGCCCAAGCCGGGTCGAGTCCGCGAGTTGCTCGAGCTGACCTCCATGCTCCACGGCACGCTGCTCGATCGGCACCGGCCGCTGTGGGAGGCGTACGTGATCGAAGGTCTCGCCGACGGCCGAGTTGCCGTGTACATGAAGACGCACCATGCACTCATGGATGGTGTGTCTGCTGTTCAGGCGTGGTACCGCAGCCTCTCGTCGGACCCGCTCGATCGAGAATCGATGCCTCCGTGGGCGCAGCGACCTTCTTCGGGGCGGGTTCGAGCCAGTCGCGGGCTGGACCTGCAGAGGCGGATGGGCTCCGTGATCGAGACCGTGCAAGATGTGGTCGGGGTGGGCCCAGCGATTGTGAACGCCGCTGCCTCGGCGGTGAAGGACCACGTCGCACCGTTACCGTTCGCTGCTCCGAAATCGATCTTCAACGTCCCGATCACCGGCGCGAGGCGTGTCGCCGCGCAGTCGTGGCCGATCGAGCGCCTGCGCAAGGTCAGTTGCGTTGCAGACGTGACGCTCAACGATGCGGTGTTGGCTATGTGCGCGGGCGCGCTGCGGCGTTACTTGATCGAACTGGACGAGTTGCCGGACAAACCGTTGATCGCGATGGTGCCGGTATCACTTCGTAAAGGCGATGAGGGTGAGGCTTCCGGCAATGCTGTTGGTGCGGTGTTGTGTGATCTGGCAACCGAATTGGCGGATCCGGCGGCCAGACTTCAGAGAGTTCACGACTCGATGAGTAGCGCCAAGTCCCTGATGTCGGGACTGACGCCCCTTCAGATCACGGCGCTCAGTGCATTGAACGTCGCGGGCCTCGGGTTGCCGCTGATCCCTGGTTCATCCCGACTGATCACTGGGCGCCCAGTCTTCAATCTGGTGATTTCCAACGTGCCCGGCCCGACGACGACGCGATACTGGAACGGCGCGAAGCTCGAGAGCTGCTATCCGGCATCGATTCCGTTGGACGGGCAGGCAATGAACATCACCGTCATCGGCTATGCGGACACCATGCAGTTCGGTCTCGTCGGTTGCCGCCGCAATGTTCCGCACCTGCAGCGGCTTCTCGGTCACCTCGAGGAATCACTGAGTGAACTAGAAGCCGCAGCAGGCTGATCAATTCGATTCGGGCATTCAGACGTCACGTCCGTTGACGACCAACTGGTGGACGTCCAGTTCTTTGTCGTCGAGGCCGAAGCTGATGATGCGTTCGGGGTGGATACGGATGATCGGTGCGTCGAGACCATGCGCACCAGCACCCGTAACATCCAAAGCCTCTGCCCGTCCACGGATTTCGACACACCTGACCCGCCATGGATCTACAGATGCGATGTCGTCCACGACAAACGCGACCCGCCCGTTCTCCGCGACATTGTGAAACTTACGGCTGCCCGTCATGTTGTAACCGCTGATGTCGATCGTGGCTGTATCCGGGTTGTAGTGGAATCCGACCGGACTGACTTGCAGCGTTCCATTCCGTTGAACCGTCGCGAGGCGTCCGAGAGTCTGTGTGGCCAGGTAGTCGAGTTCGATTCGGGTGAATGTCATGAAATCACGCTAGAACCTGAACTGCTGTAGAGGTCAAGATCTCCGAACGTGCAACTCATTCCGTCTCGTCAAGGCCCTCTTCTGCTTCGTCGACCCGGCGCTCGGCTTCGCGAAGCTCATCCTCGGACTCTCGAACCGCGACGCCGGCAGCCTTCTCGGTGTTCTTGGCGAACTGTCGTTCCTGTTCTGCGTGTTCGAGATCGGCGCGGAGTTCTTCGATGCGGCGGTCGAGGTCGGACAGCTTTGACCTGGCATCCTCGAACTGGGCGGTCTCGGCCTTGACCCGTCGTCGGATTTTCTCGAGGTCTGCCCTGGCTTCCGTCAATTCTGCTTTCGCCTTGGCTTGTTCGGCCCTGTGATCCGGAGCAGTGGATTTGGCCGGAGCGCTGTCTTCGGTGTGGATCGCAGGGGCATCGTGTACGGAATCCTCCTCCACTACAGCAAGTCCCGCCGGCCCGAAACCGCTGTAACTGGCAGCGGTCACAACTCGTCCGAGTCGGACCTGCGCGGCAGTCTCCTCGTCGGACAGGGCGGCATTGAGGGTCTGCGCGACATCACGTAACGCATCCTCGCCGGCATTCTTTCCACGCGAAGCCGCGATCTCACCGGATTTGTGGGCGAGACTTCGCACCACCTGCTGCCTCTGTGTCGTCAGCCGTCGCAAGTCCTGACCTGAGAGATGGCGTTGGGCGTCGCGTAGCGATTCGCCAAGCGCGAGAAGTGCATCCAGATCTTCGGATAGATTGCGCGAAATGAGATTGACCAACCATCCCACGGTGGTTGGCTTCCGAAGTTTTCCGATCTCCGCGGCCAGTGTGCGGTCGTTGTCCTCCCGGGCAGCCTTCACATGCTTTGTACGCGCCTCGACGAACTCGCCGGGGTCGAGGCCGTAGAGTTCGTCGGCGACATCATCGAGGGTCACACGTCCATACTGTCATTCGGCGAGTGGTTCGAAGACTGTCTTCCAGTCGTTTTTGATGCTCACCACTGTCCACCCGTTTGCGCGCGAGGCGTCGAGTGCGTGCTCGGCTCCGTCCACGTAGTCGAACTCGCGTTCCGGATCGTCATGGAGCACCAGAAGACGAAGTGCCGGAATGTTCGGGTGTTCGGCGAACTGCAACATAGGTAGGTCACCGTTGCTGTTTCCGGCCGCGATGACAGGTCGTCGGCCGATTCGGTTCCATATCTGTACGGGCTTGGCCGGCCCGTCGTCGACGACATCGGTTTGGGGCTGACGAAGTATCGTGCCGCTGTGACCGTCGTCCTTCCACGTCAATGCCACGCCGCTGCCGATGACGCGATCTCGGGGGATGCCGTAGACCTCCTGACTGATCGGCCGCATGAAATCACGTCCGCCGCCAGAGACTATGTAGTTGGAGAAGCCTTTGGCCGCAAGGTAATCGAGCAACTCCACCATGGGTGAATAGCTGCAGTGCAAATATTTGCGATCGAGAGTGGGATGCGAAGCAGTGCGCAGGTAGGTATCGGCGTGGGTTTCGAATTCGTCGACTGTGACTTCGGCGAATGCCGCCAGGACACCGGCCGCGAGCACCTTCAGTGCGCTGTCGTCGCCGCGATAGTGCTTCGAGATCACATCGTTCAACCAGGCGTAGTCCTGCTCGAAGGCCGCCTGCCACGGTTGACGGTTGCGAAGAGTCGGATCCTGGTTGGTCATCTCGACGAGGCGGCGCAAGATGAAGTCGAGTTGGATCGGCATCGGCTTCTCACACCACAGAGTTCCGTCGTTGTCGAAGACTGCGATCCGGTCTTCCGGTGCGATTTCGTCCGGACTTCCCTCAGTCGTCGCGCGTTCGACGAATTGCCTGATGGCCTGTTTCGGCGTGCCGTCCTGCCAGCTCGGAAGCGGGTCAGGGTTATCGGAGGTGGAGGCTTCAACGAATTGACTGCTCATGTGGTCCCTGGCTTCCAGTGAGGCGATGACAGACCCAGCACTTTCATACTCGGACCTCCTGCCGAAGATGGCATCGCCCATTTCGGGCGACAGCGCTTCGGTGAGCACAATCGGGGTATGCGATTGACCATGCAGCCGTAGAGGCTGGCATTCAGATCACCTACAAGGAGCCAGGTCATGGCCAACGCATTCAAAGGCGTCGTCAACCTCGATATTCGCGATTCGATTCCCGACTGGAGCCCGTACGAGCAGCCGAAGGCTGCCGCCGGCACGCCTAACATTCTCTACATCGTTCTCGACGACGTCGGATTCGGCGCCTTGGGTTGCTACGGGGGACCGATCGAGACGCCGAACATCGACCGCATCGCGGGCAACGGATTGCGGTACGGGCAGTGGCACACCACAGCGCTGTGCTCACCGACGCGATCGTGTCTGCTCACCGGCCGGAACCACACGACCAACGGAATGGCTTGCATCAGTGAGTGCGCGGTCGGGTTTCCCGGCGGGAACGGTCACATCCCTCCCGAATGTGCCACGCTCGCCGAGGTTCTGGTCGAGCAGGGGTTCAGTACCGCGATGGTCGGGAAATGGCACCTCTGCGCCGAAGACGAGATGAATCTTGCTTCCACGAAACGGAATTGGCCGGTCGGTCGCGGATTCGAGCGGTTCTACGGCTTTCTCGGTGCCGAGACCAATCAGTGGTATCCCGACCTCGTCCACGACAACCACCCCGTCGAACAGCCGTCGACGCCGGAAGAGGGGTATCACTTCAGCGTCGACATCACCGACAGAGCGCTCGAATACATCGGCGACGTGAAGTCGATAGCTCCGGACCGGCCTGTATTTCTCTACTACGCACCCGGGTGCGCACACGCTCCACATCACGCGCCCCGCGAATGGGCCGATCGCTACGCAGGCAGGTTCGACGCAGGGTACGAAGCCATGCGGGATGAGATTCTGGCGAGGCAGAAGGACATGGGACTTGTCCCGAACGACACGACTCTGCCCTCACTCAACCCGATAGGCACTCCTGACACCCGCACCGGACCTGACGGCGAACCGTTCCCGCCGCTGGATTTCACCCGCCCCTGGGGCACCCTGTCCGCTGACGAGCAACGACTGTTCTCACGGATGGCGGAGGTGTACGCGGGCTTCCTCTCGCACTGCGACGATCAGATCGGACGCCTGCTCGAATACCTCGAAGAAATCGAGCAGCTGGACAACACGATCATCGTGGTGGTTTCCGACAACGGTGCCAGTGGTGAGGGCGGACCCGACGGTTCAGTCAACGAGAACAAAATCGCGAACGGGGTACCCGACGACCTCGCCGAGAACCTGGCAAAGCTGGACGAGTTGGGCAGCACCGAGACGTACAACCACTATCCCAACGGGTGGGCGATGGCGTTCAACACCCCATTCAAGATGTGGAAGCGGTACTCGTTCAACGGCGGAACCTGCGACCCCTGCATCATCTCGTGGCCGGAGGGCATCGACGCCCGAGGCGAGATTCGAGATCAGTACCACCATGCCATCGACGTCGTCCCGACTCTGCTCGACTGCGTCGGTGTCGACTTGCCCGACACGGTGAAGGGATACACCCAGCACCCGATCCAAGGCGTGAGCATGCGGTACAGCTTCGACGCAGGCAACATCCCCACCGCCAAGCACACCCAGTTCTATTCGATGCTCGGAGGACGAGGGATTTGGCATGACGGGTGGAAGGCCGTCACCACGCACCCGACTCTGAGCGGGTGGGGTCATTTCTCCGAAGACACCTGGGAGCTCTACCACACGGAGGTGGACCGAGCCGAGCTCCGGAACCTTGCCGGCGAAGAACCCGGCAGGCTCGCCGAGCTCGTGGGGTTGTGGTTCCACGAGGCCGGCGCCAATCAAGCTCTGCCACTGGATGATCGGTCCGGTGTCGAACTCCTCACCACACCTCGCCCCCAGCTGGCTCCGCCGCGCAACCGGTACGTCTACCGTCCAGGGGGAGCCGAGGTACCGGAAGCCGTCGCTGTCAACCTTCGTAATCGTTCATACTCGATCGGGGCAGTTGTCGACTTGGCCGAACCGGGTGCGGCCGGTGTGCTGTTCTCGCATGGCGGCAGGTTCGGTGGTCACTCGCTGTACGTCAAGGACAACCGACTGCATTACGTGTACAACTTCCTCGGCAGTGAACAGCAGAAGATCGATGCCACCGAAGACCTTCCCATCGGCGAAAATGTAATCTTGGCAGCAACTTTCGACAAGGAAGGTGAGGATCCGTCGGGCACTGCGCACGGGGTGCTCGGCCTCTACTACGGCGATCGGAAAGTCGGTGAGGGCAGAATCCGCACTCAGCCAGGCAAGTTCAGCATCGGCGGTGGCGAAGGGCTCAATGCAGGCCGTGACAGCGGGGAGCCTGTGACCGACGACTACCCGGGTACCTCACCATGGGCGTTTACCGGTGGAACGCTCAGCCGGGTGGCGATCGACGTCAGTGGGGAACCGTACGTCGACCTCGAACGCGAAGCAGTGGCGATGCTCTCGCGTGAATGACAGATCCGCGTGCGTCTAATCCGAGCTGGGTGGAAGGTATCTCACGGTGGGTACTCCGCCGGGACCGTCCAGGCGGACTTCGGCATCGACCTGGTAGACCTCGGCTATCAGGTCGGCGGTGAGGACCTCGGTCGGGCTTCCGTGGGCAACGATGGAGCCACGGTTCAGCATCACTATCGAATCGCAGAACATGGCGGCCAGATTCAGATCGTGCAATGCCATGATCGTGGTGGTGGGCAGGCGACGCACGAGCGCGAGCAATTCGAGTTGATGGTTGATGTCCAGGTGATTGGTCGGTTCGTCGAGCAGCAACTCGTGAGGTTCCTGAGCGAGGGCGCGCGCGATCTGCACGCGTTGGCGCTCCCCGCCGGACAGGGTGTGCCACGACCGGTCGAGCATCCCGGAGAGGTTGGTGTGTTCGATCGCCGCGCGGACGGCGTCGCGGTCGGAACCTGAATGCCCGCCCCACAATCCGCGGTGCGGGGTGCGTCCCAATTCGACGACCTCGGCTACCGTCAGGTCGATCTCCGTGTTGCTGTGCTGATCGACGGTGGCAATCCGACGCGCGACATCTCGGCGTTTCCAGTCAGGCAACGGAGTTCGGTCCAGAGTCACCTCCCCGATTGTCGGACGGTTCTGCCCGGCAAGCAGTTTCAGCAGTGTCGATTTTCCCGAACCGTTGGGGCCGAGAAGCCCCACCGTACTTCCGACGGTGGGGGACACGTCGAGGGCGTCGACTATGAGCGCCCCGCCGACCCGCCAGCTGACGCCGGCCGCTTCGAGTGTCATGGCCTGGCCTTTCGTCTCCAGAGGATGACGGCAAACGCAGGCACGCCGACCAACGCGGTTACCACACCGGCCGGGAGTTCCTGCGGCGCAATGGCTGTACGTGCCACAGCGTCGACCCAGACCAGGAAGATCGAGCCGATCAGTGCGGACGCGGGCAGCAGTCGCCGATGGCTCGGACCGACGAGAGCCCGTGCCGCATGCGGGAGGACGAGGCCCACAAAGCCAATGGCGCCTGCGACGCTCACGATCACCGCCGTCATCAAAGCTGTTGCCAACAACAGGGTCACGCGCACTCGCCACACGTTCACCCCCAGCGACGACGCCGCGTCCTCGCCGAAGGCAAAGGCGTCGAGTGCGCGGGAGTGAGTCAGACAGACCACGAGGCCGACGGCGACCACCGCAGCGCAGAGCGCGACGTCGAGCCAGTCGGCGCCGCCGAGTGAGCCCAGGAGCCAGAACATCACGCCGCGAGTCTGCTCGGGATCGGCCGAGGTGATCACGATGAACGAGGTGAGCGCCGAGAACAGTTGGGTCGCGGCGACTCCGGCCAGGATCACCCGATCCGGCGTGCCGCCGGCCGCATGGGCGAGCAGCAACACAAGGGCGAAGGAGATCACCGCGCCGATGAAAGCGCCGCTCGACAAGCCGATCACCCCCGACCCGACTCCGAGGATCACGATCAGTACGGCACCGGTCGAGGCGCCGGACGAGATACCGAGGACAAATGGATCAGCCAGTGGATTGCGAAGCAGAGACTGCATGATCGCCCCGCATAGCCCGAGGCCCGCACCGCAGAGCGCGGCGAGCAGAGTACGTGGCAGACGAAGATCCCACACGATGCCGTCGCGGATAGGGGTGACGTCCGCCGCGGTACCGCCGAGATGGCCGACGACGATCGAGGCCACCTCACCGACCGACAGACCGGCCGGCCCCAACGTGATCGCCACGGCGGCCGACCCGGCCAGCGTGACAACACCGATCACCCACAGCAGGGTGACGGTCGTCGGGTTGTCACGCAGGCGAACTCTTGTCGTCATCTCACGCCGTAGACCACGTAGTCGTCGAACAGTTGCCAGACCGTTCCCGACTCTCGAAAACCTGCTTGCGCGAGCGCCGCCAACTGGAAGTCGACGGCAGTGGGCGCGGTAGCGTCGCGTCCGGCGAATCTGCGCTCACGCTCGTCGGTCAGTGGTCCGATGCCGGGAGTTGCCCGCAACTCCTCCCACCAGCTGTCCCACTCGGGAGCGCCGGCAGCAAAGGCGGAGCGTTGCGTCTGCTCGTCGTGAGCCTTCGCCCATCGACCGATGACGGGGGAGCGGCTGTCGAAGCGGAAGTGATCACCGTTGAGCAGGACTCCGTCAGGGCTCAGCAGTTCGCGGCACTGCCGGTACACCTCGACGAGCTGTTGCGGTTGTAACCAGTGCAGCGCAGTTGTCGACACTATCGCCTGCACCGGCGCAGTCACCGAAGTCGGCCAATCGGTGCTCAGCAGGTCTGCGTCGACCAGCTGCAGTCGGTCACCGAAACGAGTCGACGACTGACGGGCGACTTCCAGCAGCATCGGGTCGTAATCGATCCCCACAACGCTCGCGTGCTTGAACTTCTCGAGGATCCGGGCGCTCAGTGAGCCCGGTCCGCAGGCCAGGTCGACAACCGTGAACGGGGTGTGCGCGTACTGCAATTCGAGAACGTCGAGAATCGCGTCGAATCGCTTTTCGCGGTCGGCGATGTATGCCGCCTGCTGGTCGTCCCACTGACGCACCAGTTCACTGATCTCCGCGGACATCTAGACCACACCCAACTGGCGCAGCCCGTCGGAGAGCTGTTCGATGCCACCGACATTGCGGATCGAGGGATCCATCGTCGTTCCCTCGAGGATGATGTAACGCTTGTTCTTCACTGCGGTGAGCTTGCTGGCGACCGGGTCCGATTCGAGGAACGCGATCTTGTCTGCGGCACTGTCGCCGTCTCCGCCGCGGTCGAGATCTGCGAGCACCAGCACGGTCGGGTCTCGATCGAGCACACTCTCCCAACCGATTTCGGGCCAGTACTGTTTGTTGTCGTCGAAGGCGTTCTTCGCGCCCACCGCGTCGGTCATGATTCCCGGTGCACCGCAGCACCCGGCGAAGTACGGAGTCTTCGTGGCTGCGTACCACCACGCCAGCGTCACGTCTTCGGCTCCCAGCGACGCCGTGGCGGTGGCCGCGCGATCCTTCAAACTCTCGGTCAGCTCGACACCTTTGTCCTTGACGTCGAACAGTGTTGCCACGTCGCCGATTTCGGCGTACAAGTCGTCGAGTGTGAGGGCCTTGCTCTGCTCGGCATCCTGACCGGTGCACTCGCTGGGCGACTGGTACGTCGCGACCCCGAGGTCG
Organism: Rhodococcus sp. P4_E4; assembly: GCF_056401575.1. Lineage (NCBI taxonomy): Bacteria > Bacillati > Actinomycetota > Actinomycetes > Mycobacteriales > Nocardiaceae > Rhodococcus > Rhodococcus sp. P4_E4. Next base: position 203,270 of record NZ_JBFUJB010000003.1, read on the forward strand.
GTGAACTTGGTCCGGTCGGCGATGCCTTCCGAGGTGAACGTGTAATTGAAGGTCGTGTAGACCATGTCCGGTTCGCGTTCGAGGACACTCTCGAAGGACGGGAACTCGGTGTCGAAAGCTTGAACCTGACTGCGTGCCTCACGTAATTCGGGGAGTACGTCGTCGTCGCTCATGGCGTAGCCGGCCATCCGGTCCTGCACTCCCAGTGCGAACAGCATTTCGGCCGCAGGCTGATTTACCGCGATCGCCCGTTCGATCGGTCGCTCCACCGTGACGTCTCGGCCACAGTTCTGGACTGTCACGCGCGATTGTTCGGAAGAGTTGGATTGTCGGGCAGCACTGTCGTCGGAGGAGCAGGCAACCAACGACGCGCTCAACAAGGCCGCGACGGCAGCGGCGGGTAGGCGAAGTCTGGACAGACGCATGGAATCTCGTTCTCGCAGGGGCTCGTTCGCGGAGCCCGTTACCGTGTGAACAGGCGCCTGTTGACCCCTGCTGCCAGCCGGTATTCGGACTCGAGATCGCCCCACCCGAGCGCCTTCCCAGATTTTCATCCAGTGGCGTAAGCCCGGGCGGTCACCCTCACCGCTGCGCGTCAGTTCCGGATTCACACCGGATTCCCTGACCCCCTGTGTGGAGGTCCGCTGGCACAGAGGAACTTATCACCGCAGTGCACGGCCGGTCAGGTCGGCCGGTGTACGCGATCAGATCTCGATGGCCAGGTCGTCGATGTCGGTCAGGGTTCCACCGCCGGCGAGGATTCGCTCGTAGTTCTCGCGCCGACGGAGGTCGATTTCGGTGTTGCTGATGCCGCGCTTCCAGTAACCGAATATCGCGACGTCGTCTTTGTCGAGTCCGACGGTCGACCGAAAGTGCTTACGGATTGCGCGCATCTCGTTGCGTTCACCGGCTCCCCACACGACGTAGCTCGCGGGATCGGCGAGCTCGCGTGCTCGTACCGCCAGTGGGCCGTCGGGCTCGGCGAGATCTGCGCTCACGCGGTGAAGCTCCAGGCCGGGGAGGGCGGGCAGTTCGGCGAAAGCGACCTCGTCATCTGTTGTGACCCAGCCGATTCCGACCACGTCGGTAGGTAGCTGCTCGATGATCGAGTACAGCGCAGGTATTGCGGTGCCATCCAGAAAAAGTGCGATCCGTCGACCTGGAACGTCGGGGACCAAGAAGTGTGGTCGCGGACCGGTGAGACCGAAGGTGTCACCGATGGCCAACGCCGCTGCCCACCTCATCATCGGGCTGGTCTGTCCGTGCAGGACCACGTCGATGACGATCGATCCGGTGGCGGAATCGTAGGAACGCACCGTGTACACACGCGAAGCGTCGTCGAAATTGGGCCCGAGATTCATTCGTACGGTGACGTTCGGGCGTGACCAGGTCGGATCGTCGGTCGACTCCGTCAAACGAGCCGTGATCCGCAGCAGGTGGTCGCTCGGTCGCTCCATTGCTTCGACGACGGCGAGAACGTCGTTGAGTCCGCGATTGTGGTCAGCGGTTCGTAGGACGCTCGCCCGGGGAGTTGTTGTGCTCGTGGCGTCTGCATGTGTCATCGACTGTGCTCCTGGATCGGGTTTTCGAGATGCCATCAGGTTAGTGCTGCCTAAGTCGGCACAGTTGTCCAGAAGTGACATCTGATTACCTGAATCAAACCTGCGTCGCGAACAACGCGTTTGAGCGACTTGTACTCGCGCTGCTACGGTGCCTGTGATGTCCATACGCCGCTGTACTCTCGATTCCGGCCGTGCACTGCGCACGGCCCGATTCGGCGTAGCGACATTCCGCCGGGGGCGTAAGGCGATCGACCGCCGCCCCTCTGGTCTTGTCTGGATCGAAAGAGCCTTGGCCGCACCGGCCGGATCCGTCTGACATTCGCCACTTCGGCGAGCATTACCTCGCTGAGATTTCGCAGTGCCACACCTGTTGCAGTGCTGCGTATTTCCCGTACCTGAAGTTTCTCGCGGGTGAGTTGTGAGTGTCGGCGCCGCCGAGCCTGGATTACCAGCCAACTCGTTTTCGTGAAAGGTACACAGCAATGAATCGTTTCGAAGGTCGTCGTATTCTCGTCACCGGCGCAGGATCGGGAATCGGGCAGGCCACCGCGCTGCGGTTGCTCGCCGAAGGTGGCCGCGTGGTCGCTGCCGACATCTCCGAGAAGGGTCTGGCAGACACCCGGAGGTCGGCTGAACATGCCTCGACGGAGGGTCGTCTCGACACCGTCGTCGTCGATATCGGTGACGAGAGTTCCGTCATCACGGTTGTGGGTCAGGCAATTTCGGCTCTCGGGGGATTGGACGTACTGGTCAACGCCGCCGGGATATTGCGAGGCGGGCACACCCACGAGACCTCACTGGACTTGTGGAATCAGGTGATCTCCGTGAACTTGACCGGCACCTTCCTCGTCACTCGTCAGGCACTGCCAGCTCTCCTGGCCACCGGCAACGCAGTGGTGGTGAATTTCAGCTCCACCTCCGCAGCCTTCGCGCACCCGTACATGGCCGCATATGCGGCGAGTAAGGGAGGAATCCAGTCCTTCACTCACGCACTGGCTCTCGAATACGGCAAGCAGGGTCTGCGCGCCGTCGCGGTAGCTCCGGGCAGTGTGAAGAGCGGGATCACCGACACCACGGCGTCGTACCTGCCGGAAGACACCGACTGGTCGCTCTTCGGCAAGCTGTCGCCAATTCTGAGCACTGATCTGGAGTCCGGTGGTGCTCCCATGGCCGGGCCGGAAAGTGTTGCGGGAGTTATCGCGATGCTGGCATCCGACGATGGTGCCTTCATCACCGGCACGGAGATCCGTGTGGACGGCGGCACTCACGCCTGATTCTGTGTCCGTCTGACGGCCTGGCCTGGGGCAGGCCGTCGGACGTGAGCCGTCATTCTCGCGAGCGAGTGATAGCGGGGACGACGTAGAACTGATCGAGTACGGCGGGCGAAGGTTCGTACATTCTCAGGACCGGTCGGAAGTCTCCGCGCGGGCAGGGGAGCCAGTTCGCCTTCGCCGTGGCATCTTTCGGCTCCTCGTGACTGATTGTGATCGTCAACGCACCGTCGGCGTCGTGGACGATGCCGGGAGTGCGGTCGCCGATCGAGTATCGGTCGATGGGGTTCGCCACGAGGAAGAAGTCCGGCACCGAATACATCGTCAGCGACCAGAAGGCGCTCACCGGCGGAGTGGGGTCGAGTCTGATCGTGTAGGTGCGGTTTCCGTTCAATTGCGTTCCCTGATCGTCGACGTAGGTCATGATGTACGCCGCTTCGTAGGGGTGGTTGCCCCACAGCCCGCCCTTGGCCGCCGCCGCTCGTTCGATGATTCGCAACCTGGGATCGGCGATCTTGAATTGTGGATCGTCGATTGCACCGACCTCGAAGTAGTCGAGGTTGTAGTCGAAGGCGTGGAAAGTCAGCTTCCAACCGTTGGCCTCGGGGCTGGAGCCGTGCGTGAGTGCTTCGTGCAGATTCTTCTCTCCGGCGGTCAACCCGTCCGCGAGCGCCGCAGCGTCGTCGGCAGACAGCGATACATAGGGAGAGGTCCCGTGCTCGGTGACTCCGATCGGTGAGAACGAATCCTGGAGTTCTCGATCGCGCGGGGCCGGCGGAAAGGCCTGCGACCAGATGCGGAGTTTCTCGAGGAAGAGGAGGTCCTGGCTGACCTCGGAGTCGGGGACCGGTAGACCGGCCGGAGCCCCGGCGGAGTCGACGACGGTCAGGGTGGTGGCGTCCTGCAAGGCGTGCACGGCGGGGAGGTCGTCGTCGCCGCACGCCCACCGACCGACGATCGATGCAACGGTCGTGGGAAATCTGATCACTGTGGTCTGGGCGGTCGGGGTTCCGGTCCAGGTGGGTGGGACGAGAAGGAAGTCTCCGCTCTTGGTGCCGGTGGCACGGTGCCCGACGTAAGCGAAATTGTTTGTCCAGGCGTCGACGAACTGGAGGACGTAGTAACGGCCATCGGTATCGGGGACGTGCAGCGCAACGGGGCCGACAGAAAGGTCGATCTGCGCCATGGAATACACGGTGTCGTTGTTGATCGTGACAAAAGTATCTGCCGGGCCGGCGAGTGTGCGGGCGTGACTGAAGGTGTTGAAAGGTGCGGCGGGGTTCGCTCCGACACCGTCGTGAACGTACCGATGGACCTGGTCGAGATTGAAAACGAGGGGAAATCCGTAGATGTACGCCTGAGCTGCAAGCTCGGTGCGACTGGTGTCTGTCATCTCTGCCCTCTCGTAGTTCGTCGGTTCGACGTCCACCTTGCGGGAACCCTGCCGTCGAGGCATCACCCGCCGAGGGTGACGACGGTAGAGGGAGAGGCCATGTCGGATCAGGAAACAGCGGTGCTGACTGCAACTGCAGACGAGTGGAACGTCGCGATGTGCTCGAACGACGCCGAACGGATCGGCGACTTCATGGCCGACGACTGGGTGATCGTCTCGGAATCCGGGGTATCCACCAAGGCGGAGTTTCTGGGTTTCGTGGCCTCTGGCGACCTGACTCATTCGGCGATGGATCGCGTCGGGCGCGCTCGCGTGCGTTTCTTCGGTGACGTTGCGCTTTTCACCACGCGGATCACCAATACTGCGCACTACGACGGAAGGCAGTACGACGCCGAGGAGTGGACCACCGACGTGTTCGCCCGGCGAGACGGTCGTTGGCGCTGCGTGTTGAGCCACATCACGCCGGCCGTCGAGGCCAAGATCGAAGGCATCGAACCGTGAGGGATAAGAAAAGGAAAGGCCAATGTTTTAACGCCGACATTATTGGGTAGTAATACGAGTTTCGTATTGATGATGTCGATTATCGGATTTCTTGATTGTGAAGTTTTTGTAGTAGCGTCAGTTGAGTAGATCATTTCTATACGCATACCGGATGAGGTTCTCACATGATTGTTCTCGGCATTATTCTGGCGTTGATCGGCTTTTTCACGGGGTTGAGCATTCTGACCACCGTCGGCATCATTTTGGTCGTCGTAGGTGCAGTTTTGTCCATCCTCGGTGCTACCGGGCGTGCAGTGGGCGGACGAAAAGTCTGGTATTGATCGATACTGCGCGAGTAGCTGAGAAGGCGGTACCTGATCTCTTCGGAGATCGAGTACCGCTTTTTCGTTCTCCAATTGATTTTCGGTGTCTCTGCCCGAAAGTATCGCTCTGAGCTGCGTCGGGTAAACATGAAGGATGCTTTCTCGAGATCATGCGGAAGAGAAACCTGTGGAGAGATTCAGGTTTCCTCGCAGATGGAATCAAGTTGACGAGTCACGCCGCGGTTTGGTGTTGGCGTGGGTGGCCTTCACACTGACGTTCGGTGGAGCACGTCTGGTGACCTGGTTGATCCAGATCGACACCAGGGACGTCGGCGACATCAGTGCCGGTGGGACGCACCTTCACCATTACCTGTGGGGAATTCTCCTGTTGGCCGGGGTGGCGATCTTCGGCCTCGTAGACCGAAGCCCTCGCGCACGAACATGGATGGGCATCGCGTTGGGTATTGCACTCGGGCTCATCGTCGACGAGGCCGCGTTGCTGATCACTCTCGACGACGTCTACTGGCAGAGCGACGGTTGGCCCAGTATCGCCATCGCAGTGTCGATCATCGGAGTTGTGGGAACCGGGCTGGCACTGACCCGAAGCGGAGCGGAGAGGCCTCGAGGTTGATCCGACTACGGCACGGGTACTCACTCCCGTGCCGGGAAGTCGCGCGGATCGTGAGGTGGCTTGAATGGATCCCAGTTCCGCAGACCGTTCACCGGACTCCGAAAGTGAAGTCCAAGCCGTAGATCCGATGGTGGAAGCGGAACGCGAAGCCGCAGCATTGGCGACGCCTGTCCGGCCGCTGGGTGAGCCCGGACCGAGATTCGACCGTCGGTCACCGTTCTTCATCGGTCTGAGCGCCGCGGCCGGAGTTGCCGTGACTTATGCGGTGATCGAAGTGCTGCTTGCGGCGCGAGGCATGCTGATCCTGATCGTGGTCGCGCTGTTTCTCGCGGTGGGCATCGAACCGATGATCGTCTGGCTGGAGCGGAGACATTTCCGGCGCTGGATCGCAGTCACCGTGGTACTCCTCGGAATTGCAGTGATGTTGGCGCTGTTTCTCGTTGCTGCGATCACCCCGCTGGTCGAGCAGGGACGTCAGTTTGCATCGCACGCTCCCGAACTCCTGACACACATTCGTGACCGGTACCCGATCGTCAACGACCTCGACGAGAAGTATCACCTCGAGCAGCACCTCACCACGCAACTGGATGGTTCGGGTTCTGCGCTCGCGACGGGTTTGCTCGGTGCGGGGCGGGCGGTGTTCAGCGCAGTCGCCGACGCCGGAATCGTTGCTGTACTGACGACGTACTTCTTGATCGACTATCCACGAATCCGCACGAATCTGTATCGGCTGGTGCCACATTCGCGGCGGCCCCGAGCAATCGCCATCGGTGATCAGATACTGGCAGGTGTGGGTGGGTACGTCCTCGGCAATGTTCTGATCTCCGTGATCACCGCAGTGTGCACCTTCGCGTGGTTGTTGATCTTCGACGTGCCGTACCCGTTGATCCTGGCGCTGCTGGTCGCTCTGCTCGATCTGATCCCGATAGTCGGTTCCACGATTGCAGGGGTTATCGTCGCCCTGGTCTCCCTGACAGTCTCTGTCCCAACGGCATTGGCGACAGTTGCATTCTTCATCGCGTTACGTCTGCTCGAGGACTACCTGCTCGTTCCGAAGATCATCGGGAAGACGGTAGCGGTCCCGGCGTTGGTGACTGTGGTCGCGGTCCTGTTGGGCGGAGCGTTGCTCGGTATTGTCGGTGCGTTGCTGGCGATTCCGGTCGCTGCGGCCTTGCTGTTGCTCGCAAGAGAAACGCTCTTCCCCCGCCTCGACGCTTCTTGACGGATTTCTATCGGACGCTTCGCGCGCGACGCCGCGAACCAGGATTCGGCTTGGGGCACATCCGAGTCGGGATGGTTTCCCCTTCGTCGGTGATACGGAATACCGATACTTTCTCGCTACACCCGTGATTCAGATCGACCGCGTATGCGATGGCGGCGCGATCCGAGACGAAATCTTCCATCACCGTCGTACCGTCCGGTAGTTCGATTCTGTAGTTTTCCATGACTTACACAACCTTCTTTCGCTAAGACGATCCTACCCGGCCTGCGAAATGGCAAACCGTGGAACATAACGTGCGACAGTCAACTTCGCGCCGCGCCGGTGCAATGTTTCGACAGTTCGCCTGTGGGGTAGTGAGAGTCGGTCAGCCCGCTCAGGCGGTACGAATCGAACCATGGAGGATCCGCGCAATGAGCGCAGTATCGAAAGCGATGTACAAGCCACTCTCACTGGCGACGAGCGTCCTCGGCGGCATTCTGGCCGGCGCCGTCTTCCAACAGGTGTGGAAGCGCATCGGTGACGACAAGAATGCGCCCGAGCCAAAAGATTTGAGCAGGTCGAGTAAGGAAGTCCTGATCGCCGCCGCCCTGCAGGGAGCCATCTTCGCTGTTGTGCGAGCCGCTGTGGATCGTGCGGGGGCAAAGGGCTACCAGGCCCTTGCTCACGAAGATCCCCGGTAGGAACGCCCGGTTCGGTTCGAGTTCAGTCGACGACGGCCGCGATTGCCTCGATCTCGACCAGTTGATCGTCGTAACCGAGAACGGTCACACCCATCAGAGTGCTTGGGGCGTCGTGATCACCGAACGCGTCGCGGACTACCTCCCACGCAGCAACGAGGTCGGCTTGATTGCTCGACGCCACCAGGACGCGGGTGTTGATCACGTCGGTGATGGACGCGCCCGCGTCCGAGAGAGCTGTTCTCAGGTTGTCGACGGCCTTGGCTGCCTGTCCTGCGTAGTCGCCGATGGCGGCAGTGGAGCCGTCCTCGTTCAACGGGCAGGATCCGGCCAGGAAGATCAGTCGAGCCTCGGCGGGAGCCGTTGCTGCATAGGCGTATTCAGCGACCGATGAGAGTGATGTGGAACGGATCAGAGTTACCGACTTCGACATATTTTCCCCAAGGAATAGTAAAGTTTTGCAGCGAGTCTTTCACAGCGCGCCAGGGGTTGCCAATTCATTGTCGGACCCATCCATCCACGCTACGGCTACGAATCACTGTCAATGAGCCGAGAAGAAGAGCACGCAGCATCTGTCGACGAATGGCTGACAACCAAACAGGTTGCCGCACTGTTCCATGTCGACAGGACCACGGTGTCCAGGTGGGCGAGGGAGGGCAAGGTCGGCACTCTGAGAACGCTTGGCGGACATCGGAGATACCGACGTTCGGAGATCGAGAAGTTGTTGCGTAACCGTTTGACGACGCTTGATCCGAACTAGCCTCCGACATGAAACAGACAGGTCGCCGAGCACGATGAGGGCTCGGCGACCTGTCTGGTCAGGATGAAGTAATTACGCCTTGGGGACGCGGATGATGAGTGCGTCGCCTTGTCCGCCGCCGCCGCAGAGTGCGGCTGCGCCGATGCCGCCGCCGCGGCGTTGCAGTTCGAGGGCGAGGTGCAGGGCGATGCGGGCGCCGGACATGCCGAGGGGGTGTCCGACGGCGATGGCGCCGCCGTTGACGTTGACCTTGGCGGGGTCGAGGCCGAGTTCGCGGGTGGAGGCGATCCCGACGGCGGCGAACGCTTCGTTGATTTCGACGAGGTCGAGGTCGGTGGGGTCGATGCCTTCCTTGGCGCAGGCCTTGGCGATGGCGCGGGCGGGTTGGGACTGGAGGGTGGAGTCGGGTCCGGCGACGACGCCGTGGGCGCCGATTTCCGCGATCCAGGTCAGGCCGAGTTCTTCGGCTTTGGTTTTGCTCATCACGATCACGGCGGCGGCGCCGTCGGAGATCGGGGAGGCGGAGCCGGCGGTGATGGTGCCGTCCTTGCTGAACGCGGGACGCAGTTTGCCGAGGGATTCGGTGGTGGTGTCGGCGCGGATGCCTTCGTCCTGSGCGAAGACGATCGGSTCGCCCTTGCGTTGGGGGATGGAGACGGGGACTACTTCGTTGTCGAAGTAGCCGTCTTTCCAGGCGCGGGCCGCGTTCTGGTGTGAGGCGGCGGCGAAGGCGTCCTGCTCGGCGCGGGTGATGTGGGYGGTTTCTTGTTGGTTGACTTGTTCGGTGAGCAGGCCCATGGCCTGGTCGGTGAAGATGTCGTGGAGGCCGTCGTAGGCCATGTGGTCGCGGAGGGTGACGTCGCCGTATTTGAAGCCTTCGCGGCTTTTTTCGAGCATGTGGGGTGCGCGGGACATCGATTCCTGCCCGCCGGCGACGACGATGTCGAATTCKCCGGCGCGGATGAGTTGGTCGGCGAGGGCGATGGCGTCGATGCCGGAGAGGCACACTTTGTTGATGCTCAGGGCGGGGACGTTCATGGGGATGCCGGCGGCGACGGCGGCTTGGCGGGCGGGCATCTGGCCGGCGCCGGCGGTGAGGACCTGTCCCATGATGACGTAGTCGACTTGTTCGGGGGCGACTCCGGACTTGTCGAGGGCGCCTTTGATGGCGATGCCGCCGAGGTCGGACCCGGAGAGGTCTTTCAACGATCCGAGGAGTCGACCCATCGGGGTACGAGCTCCCGCAACAATCACAGAGTTCACGCAGGACGAGTGGGCCTTCGTCGCTCACATCGATGACGGCTAGGTTGGTGATGATCCGATTCACCACGCCCTGGCCGGTCAGGGGCAGGGTGCATGCGTCGACGATCTTGGGGTTGCCGTCGCGGTCGTTGTGCTCCATGACGACGATGACACGCCGGGCACCGTGGACGAGGTCCATTGCGCCGCCCATTCCCTTGACCATCTTGCCGGGGACCATCCAGTTTGCGAGGTCACCCGTCTTCGACACCTGCATGCCGCCGAGAACGGCGGTGTCGATGTGGCCGCCGCGGATCATCCCGAACGAGAGGGCCGAATCAAAATATGCCGCACCGGGATTGACGGTCACGGTCTCCTTGCCGGCGTTGATGAGGTCAGGATCGACGTTGTCCTCGGTGGGATACGGTCCGGTACCGAGAATTCCGTTCTCCGAGTGCAGGACCACACGAACGTCCGAGCCCAGGTATCCGGGAATCAGTGTGGGAAGACCGATTCCGAGATTGACGTACTCGCCGTCGATCATCTCTGCAGCCGCCCGCGCTGCCATCTGCTGGCGCGTCCAACCCGTCACTGTCACTGGTGCGGTCATCGTGAGGTTCCTTCCGAAGCGCTGACGGTTCGCTTTTCGATTCGCTTGTTCTGAGGGCCGGTGTGCACAATTCTCTGCACGAAGACTCCGGGCAGGTGTACCGATGCCGGGTCGATTTCACCGGGCTCGACCAGACGTTCCACCTGAGCAATGGTGACCCGTCCCGCCATCGCGGCGAGCGGGTTGAAGTTCATCGCGGTCTTGTCGAACACGAGGTTGCCGTCGGTGTCACCGAGAACAGCGTGCACGAGTGCGTAGTCGGCGTTGATCGCCTCTTCCATCACGTAACGCTTGGTTCCGAAGACGCGAGTCTCCTTCGGAGGCGATGCAATAGCGATCGAGCCGTCGGCGTCGTAGCGCCAGGGCATTCCGCCGTCGGAGATGGGGCTACCCACTCCGGCCGGTGTGAAGAATGCGGGGATTCCGGTTCCGCCGGCGCGCAGACGCTCGGCGAGCGTGCCTTGCGGCGTCAGTTCCACTTCGAGTTCGCCGGCCAGGTACTGCCGGGCGAACTCCTTGTTCTCACCGACGTACGACGCGGTCACCCGTCGGATACGTCCGGCGCTCAGCAAGATTCCGAGACCGTGATCGTCGACGCCGCAGTTGTTGGAGAACACCTCGAGGTCGGTTGCACTCGTTGCTGCGATCGCGTCGATCAATACGTCGGGGATGCCGCACAAACCGAATCCGCCGACGGCCAGCGTTGCTCCGTCGACGATGTCGGCGACCGCGTCCGCCGCGGACTCGTACACCTTTGCTGTCATGTTTTCTCCCTGCCAAGCGTTCATTGAGTAGACACTCACTCACTTCGCTATCCAGTGAACTATCTCCAGTTCACAGGTTCAAGGGATCTTGAATATCAAGACAGAACTGATCGACTGCTGACCATCTGAAGAAAATTCGTTCACTGAATGGACGCTAGGATGAACTCATGCCTACTCACGAGCAATCACCGGCCATGGTCGCGCGGGTGGCGGCACTTCTGCGAGCCCTCGGCGCCTCTGAGCCAACGGGCATTTCCACCACGGAATTGGGCAAGGTCACCGGCCTCGCTCGGCCCACCGCGCACCGACTGCTCACGTCTTTGGCTGCCGAAGGACTGGTCGACCGTGACGCACGAACCGGTCGGTGGTCTCTCGGCCCGGAGTTGTACCTCCTGGGCGCCGCGGCCGGAAATCGGTACGACATCACCGACCGCGCTCGCGACATCGTCGACGACCTCGCCCGGGTCACGGGGGAGAGTGCATTCCTCTCGGCACGTCGCGGCGACGAGACCGTCTGCATCTTGAGTCAGGAAGGCAGTTTTCCGCTGCGATCTCACGTGCTGCACGAGGGGAAGCGATTCCCGTTGGGGGTCGCGTCGGCGGGGCTTGCCATCTTGAGTCACCTACCGACGCGGGACGTCGACGACTATTTCGCCCGAGTGAATCTGGAGTCGGAATGGGGTGAGATCCACAGTGAGGCATCAATCCGCGAGCGAATCGAGTCGACGCGTGTCACCGGCTATGCCGTCAATCCAGCCCTCATCGTCGAGGGAAGCTGGGGGATGGGTGCCGCGGTGTTCGACCGCAACGGGCGCCCGGACTGGGCGCTGAGTCTGACCGGAGTGGAAACCCGTTTTCGGCCCGCGCGTCATGCCGAGTTGGGAACGCTACTTCTCGAGTATGCTCATACGCTGTCGAACCGACTGAAAACGCATGCAGTGATCTAACTTTCGGGTACCGGTTCGTGCGCAGTAGTAGTTTTTGCCTTCGTGCGTACGTGCGCCTTTTCGCCCTGCGGGCCGAACAGATGCAAGATCTCCACGACCTGTTCATCGGCGGGCCCGAACCAATGGGGCTCGGCGGTGTCGAACTCCGCGACTTCACCGGGGTGCAGGACAACCTCGTTCGTACCCAGAATGAGACGCAGATCCCCGGCGAGCACGTAGAGCCATTCGTAGCCGGCGTGGGTGACGAGCTTCGGTGGACGTGGACCGATCACCTGTTTGAACACCTGCACCCGGCCCGGATAGCGCGTCAACGGAACGACGGCACTGCCGTTCTTGCGTCGGCTCGGGGTGAGATGGACCCGAGGATCGCCCGTGGCGGGAGCGCCGACGAGTTGGTCCAGCGCGACCCGGTGAGCACGCGCGAGCGGTAACAGCAGATCGAGGGTGGGACGACGCTTACCCGATTCGAGTCGCGACAGTGCGCTGACGGAGATGCCGGTGGCGTCGGACAGGGCCTCGAGGGTCAAATCGCGATCCCGACGAAGTGTGCGCAGTCTCGGCCCGATATCGGTAAGCAACTGCTCGAGTTCGGCGTCCATGCGCTCATCTTTGCAGTTTCTGCAAATTTCTTACCGGCTTTGCAGGCCGGGTTGCGACGATCCTTTCGACTGGCGAGCACGGCAGAACACTTCGAGAGATGGAGTCCGAGATGAAACCTTCGAGCGGGATCGACGAACCGCAAGTGATCGGACTTGACGCACGCCGCCGGTGGGGCATTCTGGCCATCTGCTGCACGAGCTTGTTCGTCGTCGGGTTGGACACGACCATCGTCAACGTCGCTCTCCCCGCGATCGGGGAGGGATTCGGCGTCGGAACCGTTGGTCTCGAATGGATCGTCAACGCGTACACACTCGTCTTGGCGAGCTTGCTGATCTCGTCCGGCGCCCTGGCCGACAGGTTTGGTAGAAGGCGGATCTTCCAGATCGGACTGGTCGTTTTCGGGGTGGCGTCGATCGTCTGCGCGCTGGCCCCGTCGGTGGGAGTTCTGATTGCGGCGAGGATCGCGCAGGGAGTCGGTGGGTCGATGCTCAGTCCGGTGGCCCTGGCGATCGTCGTCAACGTGATGACAGACCCGAAGGAGCGAGCCAAGGCGATCGGCGTGTGGGCTGCGGTCTTCGGTCTGAGCATGGCAGCAGGACCGATAGTCGGCGGAGTCCTCATCGAGAGCTTCGGCTGGAGATCCGTTTTCTGGATCAATGTGCCCGTCATCGCAGTCGTTCTCGTGCTGACCGCGGTGTTCGTACCGCAGTCCCGGGCTGAACAACCTCGACGTCTCGACTTACCGGGGCAGGTGCTTCTGATGGTCGTCGTGGGCGGATCCGTGGCTCTGCTCATCGAAGGCCCACGAATCGGGTGGCTGGCCTCCGGTGCAATCGCGGGTTACGTCGCCGTCGCTGCCGCGCTGGCAGCGTTCGTCCGCGTCGAATCGAGAAAGAGCGAGCCGCTCATGGACCCCTCGCTGTTTCGGCACCGGCCGTTCACCGCGGCAGTCCTCGGCGCGATCGTGGTGTTCGTGGCTCTCAACGCGACGCTGCTTCTGGGCACCTTCTACCTTCAACAGGCGCGTGAAATGACTCCCGCCGCCGCGGGCGCGATGACACTACCGATGGCAGTCGCGGCAACCATCTGTGCGCCGTTGTCGGGGATTCTCGTCGGGCGCTTCGGTGCACGATTGCCGTTGCTGATCGCCGGAAGCTTCACCGCGCTCGGCGGACTGTGCCTGGTCTCTCTCGAGAACAGCACAGGCACTTCGACGTTGCTCGTCGCGTACCTGTTCCTCGGTATCGGCTTCGGTTTCTCGAATGCTCCGATCACCAACACCGCCGTCAACGGACTACCGAGATCGCAGGCAGGCCTTGCCGGCGGGATCACCTCCAGTGCAAGGCAGTTCGGCGCTGCTCTCGGTGTGGCGCTGGCCGGCGGCATGATCGCAGGCAGCGCACAATCAGACATCGCCGAGGCATCGAGAGCGGGTTGGATCCTTGTTGTCGCCTGTGGGCTCGTGGTTCTTGTCATCGCCCTGGCGTCGGGAGGTTCCGAGAAGACGAAGGGGTGAGGAGCGTGAGTTCACCCTGCGCGGGTGATTCCAACGCCGCTGCCGCCGGATAGAGATTATGGGGTATCTGATCGTCGTATCCGAGCGGGGAGAGCCATGTGCCAGACACCTAAGGACGCAACACCGGCCACCGTGGCGGTGAACCGCGAAGCGGTCACGCGGTACGCCATGGATGACCGGCAAGATTTTGTCGACGCGGATCGTGGCTTGATCGCACCGTTGCCTGGCAATGTTCTCGGCGACGACGGGCATGTGGTCTTCGACCCCGAGGCATTGGCGTACATCGGTGACGACGTTCCGGCGCCGGACACCGTCAATCCCAGTTTGTGGCGCCAGAGTCAGGTAATTCGCCGGGGTGGGCTCTACCAGGTGACGGATCGCCTCTACCAGGTGAGAAACAACGACATCGCAAACCTGACGGTCGTCGAGGGTGACGAAGGCCTGATCATCATCGACTGCATGGCGGGAGTCGAATCAGCGCGCCAGGGCATGAAGATGATTCGCGAGCACATCAGCGACAAGCCGGTTGCAGCGATCATCTACACGCACACCCATATCGACCACTACGGCGGAGTCAAAGGCATTATCGACGTCGAGGACGTTGCATCGGGAAAGGTGCCGATCATCGCGCCGGGCACGATCGCATCGTTCGACAAGTTCGCAATCGGCGAGAATGTTGTCGCCGGCAATGCCATGGCGAGGCGGTCGTTCTATGCCTTCGGCGGATTGCTCGACCTCGGTCCGAAAGGGGCGGTCTCGTGCGGGATCGGCGTGCTCAGCACCAAAGGCCCTCAGATCTCGTATATTTCCCCCACCGACGGCATCACCGAAACCGGAACGAAGCGAGAAATTGCGGGTCTGGAGTTCGAATTCCTCTATGCACCCGATACCGAGGCTCCGGAGGAGATGCACATCTGGATCCCCGAACTCGCCGCACTGACGTGTGCGGAGAACGCAAATCATTCACTCCACAACATCCAGACCCTGCGCGGTGCGCGTACCCGCGATGCCCGTAATTTCGCGCGATACCTGGACGAGACTTTGGAACGGTGGGGCGACGACGCGGCGGTTCACTACGGACCGCACACATGGCCGGTGTGGGGCAACGAGAACCTCGTTGGCTTCATCGAATCACAAAGGGATACCTACAAATACATTCACGACCAGGCGCTCCGGCTGGCGAACAAGGGATACACGCCGCTCGAAGCTGCCGAGGTGATCGAGCTACCCGAGGAACTCGGCCGCAAGTGGCACAACCGCGGTTACCACGGAACTTTGCATCATGACGTGCGTGCCGTGTACACCAAGGAATTGGGAATGTGGGACGGCGATCCGGTGACGCTTCATCCACATCCACCGGTCGAGTCGGCGAAGAGGTTCGTCGATCTCCTTGGGGCGCAGAAGATCCTGGATGAGGGTAAGCGAGCATTCGACGCCGCAGACTACCGGTGGGCGGCAGAGATCCTGCACAAGTTGGTGTTCGCTCAACCGGAGAACACCGAGGCGAAGAACCTTCAGGCTGACGTCTACGAGCAGATGGGGTATCAAGCCGAGGGACCTCAGTGGCGAGGTATCTACCTTTCGGCAGCGTTGGAATTGCGTGAGGGCTCGCAACCCCCGCCGTACATCACTGCGAGCGAAGACAGCGTCCTCGCGATGCCCATCGATATCTTGTTCGACTTCGTAGCAGTGCATCTCATCGGAGACAAGGCAACTGACGTCGACCTCCACATCGATTTCGTGTTCACCGATCACGACGACGAGACCTGGACGGCCTGGGTCAGGCGCGGCGTCCTCAATGCCCGCCGGGGAGCGGCGTCGAACACGCAACTGACGGTGTCCGGGCCGAAAGCTGCACTGATCGGCGCACTTCTGCAACCGGGCGCGGCTGCGGAACTTGCCAAAGCCGGGAAGATTTCGCTCACCGGAGACGAATCGGCGCTGGAGACATTGGGAGGGCTGCTGGATACCTTCGATCCCAGTTTCAATATCGTCACGCCGTGAGGAAGGGATAGTTTTCGATGTGTACACGCTTGGTCTACTTGGGGCCCAACGACACTGTGATCACTGCTCGATCGATGGATTGGAAGGTCGATCTCGGAACCAATCTCTGGGCATTTCCGCGGGGCATGACGCGCGAGGGTTGCGCGGGTCCGAACTCGATTCAGTGGACGTCGAAATACGGAAGTGTTGTCGCAACGGCCTACGACATGTGCACAACCGATGGGGTCAACGAGGCAGGACTGTCTGCAAATCTCTTGTGGTTGGTCGAGTCCGAGTACCCGGCATACGACGGCTCGACTCCGGGTCTGTCCATCGCAGCGTGGGCGCAGTATGTTCTGGATTGTTTTGCGACAGTTCAGGAAGCAGTCGAGGTCTTGGCAGCGGAACCGTTCACCGTCGTGACTGCTGCTGTTCCCGGTGAAGACCGTCTCGCTACCCTTCACATGTCACTCTCGGACGCCAGGGGAGACAGTGCGATCATCGAATACGTCGGTGGACGCGCGACTATTCATCACAGCCGTGAGTACCAGGTGATGACAAATTCTCCGATCTTCGATCAGCAACTCGCGGTCAACGAGTACTGGAAGCAGATCAACGGGACTGTGATGCTGCCCGGAACGAACCGTGCCGCTGACAGATTCGCCCGCGCGTCGTTCTACGTGGATGCGATACCCCAGACGGACGATCCGCGGTCCGCGTTGGCGTCGACGTTCAGTGTTATTCGCAATGTCTCGGTGCCGCTGGGTATTTCGACTCCAGACGAGCCCAACATCTCGTCGACCCGCTGGCGTACGGTGGTCGATCACAAACGCACGCTCTATTTCTTCGAGTCCGCGATGACCCCGAATACGTTCTGGGTGGATGTGGCGTCGATGGATCTCGGGGAGGGGACGCCCGTCCGCAAGCTCGGGCTGGGCCCGAACGAGAGCACGGTCTACTCCGGAGACTCCACCGACCAGTTCGAACGGGCGGAGGCATTCACGTTCGCAGGAGCGTAGGGATTCGGGGGACCCACGAAAACCCAATTGTGAAACTTCTTGACATTTCTACTCCGTTCAGATGAAACTTTGTTGCATATTCGGGTTTCGTCAACGGAGGACGGCATGGGCATCACAGTGCAGACACGGAACGATGGTGCGCAGCTCAAACGGCGCAGGGCGCTCGTCGCCGGCTCCGTCGGAAATTTCATCGAGTGGTACGAGTTCGGTGTGTACGGGTTCTTCGCGACGATCATCGCGTCGAACTTCTTCAGCGCCGACGGCTCCGGCGACCTCGAAAGCCTGATCAAGACCTACGCGTCGTTTGCGCTGGCCTTCTTCTTCCGCCCAGTGGGGGCCGCGCTGTTCGGCCGACTCGGTGACCGCATCGGCCGACGCCCCACCTTGGTGATCGTTCTTCTGCTGATGTCGGGTGCGACGACCCTGATCGGTGTGCTCCCCACCTACGAGAGCGTCGGAATTCTGGCACCGCTGCTCTTGACGGTTCTTCGGATCCTCCAGGGACTGTCGGCCGGAGGCGAGTTCGGCGGCGCGGTGTCGGTGATGACCGAGTTTGCGCCCCCGGGACGACGCGGACTGTACGGGTCGTGGCAGTCGTTCACGGTCGCGCTCGGATTGCTCGCCGGTGCCGGAATCGCGGCGCTCCTCGCGACAGTTCTCGACTCCGGTCAGCTCAACGACTGGGGCTGGCGCATCCCGTTCCTCCTTGCACTTCCGATGGGCCTGGTTGCCCTGTGGCTCAGGCTCCGACTCGAAGAAACGCCGTCGTTCGAGCGTGCCCGCGCAGTCCAGTCCGAACCGACAGTTGATGCGGCGACGCCGGTAGCGCAGCCGACCGTCGGCGAGACCGCCAGGGCGATCCTGCTCGGCATCGGTCGGTTGATGGGCTGGTCTGCGGCGGGTTACACGTTCCTCGTCGTGATGCCGACTTATCTTCAGAGTTCACTCAACGCGACATTCCATCAGGCACTGGTTGCTTCGGTACTTGCCAATGCCGGCTTCGCGGTGACGATTCCGCTCGCGGGCGGGCTCAGTGATCGCATCGGGAGACGCGCGGTCATGCTCACCGGCACCGTTTTGATCTTGGTCCTTGCGTTGCCGCTGCTCAACGTCCTGCAGAATGAGCAGACGTCTCTGACCGCCAAGGGATTTGCAGTGTTTGCCGCCGGCGCCGCAGTGGGACTTGTCGCCGGACCCGGACCCGCCATGCTCTCCGAGATGTTCCCCACCTCGGTCCGGTACACCGGATTAGGACTCGCATACTCCCTGTCCAACGCGGTCTTTTCGGGCTGCGCCGGTCTGATAATCACATGGCTGATCAAGGAAACTTCCAATCTCGATATTCCGGCCTACTTCGTGATGGCAACGTGCGCCGTCAGCGCGATCGCTTTGAGTACCTTGCGAGGAAATGCCCACAAGCGGGCACTCGTCGACTGACCGCAGCTTGCCCGAATGCCGAAACGATCCGAGTAAGGGAAATTTCATGAGAGTCATCGGCCTGATGTCCGGTACTTCGTACGACGCTATCGATGCTGCCGCAGCAGATATCCGGATCGACGGGGACACTCTTGTGCTGACCCCACTGGGAATGGTCAGCGAACCATATTCCGGTGAGTTGCGGGCAGCGGTGGCCGCTGCGGTACCGCCTGCGTCCACCACTGTCGGTCAGATCTGCCAACTCGACACCGAGATCGGGCAGGCATTCGCGGCCGTGGCTGCGCGGGCGAACGCGGAACTGTGTGGCGGCAGTGCGGAATTGATCTCCTCACATGGGCAGACGATGTTCCACTGGGTCGAAGGAGCGCAAGTAAAGGGCACTCTCCAACTCGGGCAGCCGGCCTGGATAGCCGAGAAGACCGGATGCACCGTCGTGTCGGACCTGCGCTCTCGCGACGTGGCGACGGGTGGACAGGGTGCACCATTGGTCAGCGCGTTCGACGTATTGTGGCTCAACGGAAGAACTTCGGGTTCCGTCGCGCTCAATCTCGGTGGCATCGCGAACGTCACTGCTCCGGGTGGCGGCGGTACGACGGCAGATGGTCCCGCAGTACCGATTGCCTTCGACACCGGCCCGGCAAATGCGCTGATCGACGCGGCGGTAAGCGAATTCACTGCGGGGGAGCAGTGGTTCGACCTCGGTGGCGCTCTGGGTGCAGCCGGCACGCCGAACGTCGATCTGCTCGCACATCTACTGAGCGAACCGTATTACACGCAGCCCGCTCCCAAGAGCACGGGCAAAGAATTGTTTCATCGGGACTATCTGCTCGCCGCTCTGCGGGGCTACGAGTCGTTGTCTCTGGCAGACATCGTCGCGACTCTGACTGCACTTACGGCCCGGACCGTCGCCGATTCCGTCAAAGCACTCGCGGCCACCGAAGTGGTGGTGTCAGGTGGTGGCACCAAGAATCCGACGTTGATGGCGATGCTCCGTGACGAACTGGGCGACATCGCGCTTGTCTCTTCGGACGAACTCGGAGTCACCTCCGACATCAAGGAAGCATTGGCTTTCGCGGTTCTCGGCTTCCTCACCGCACACGGATTGCCCGGCAGTATTGCGTCGTGCACCGGTGCGCGTCACGCCAGTGTGCTCGGATCTTTGACGCCAGGAAGCCGTGGGCTGCCTAGAATCACATCGGTGCCGTCAGCTCCGAAAACGATGCGAATCGAGGCGTTATGACTTTGGACCGGAGTGCTCCGGCGTCCGTCGACCTGCTTGCTCGTATTCGCGCATCACTGAGCAGCCTCTCACCTGCCGAGCTGCGGATCGCCGAAATCATCGAAGCCGACCCCAGCCTGGCGTCCACACTGACGGTCAACGATCTTGCCGAACGAGCGTCGACAAGCACGGCGACAGTGGTCCGCACAGCCAAAAGGCTCGGTTTCGAGGGGTATCCCCAGCTTCGTCTGGCATTGGCGGCCATCAGCGGTTCCGCGTCAAGTGATTCGATTCCACTCGGTGTGGACATCGTTGCCGCCGACTCTGCCAGTGAAGTCATGGCCAAACTCGCAGAGTTCGAATCCGAACAACTTAAGGGCACAGCACAATTGACTGACCCTGTTGCACTCGAAGAAGTGGTGTCGCGGATCCGATCCGCCCGCCGGGTCGAGGTGTACGGCATCGGCGCGTCAGGCATCGTCGCGCAAGACCTCACGTTGAAGCTCTCGCGGATCGACGTCAACTGCCGGGTTCATCTCGACCGAGACGCGGCGATGGTCAGCGCCAGTTTGCTCGGGCCGGACGACATAGCAGTGGGAATCTCGCATTCCGGCGAGACTTCTGATGTGGTCGAACCGCTTGCCCTTGCCCGTCGTACCGGGGCGTCGACGGCCGCGATCACCGGCGGGGCGCGGTCGACGCTCGCTGTGCAGTCACACCACGTTCTACTCACTGCCGGTAGAGAATTCGGTTTCCGGTCGGCAGCAATGGCAAGCCGCACCGGCCAGCTGTTGGTAGTCGACACAATTTTTGCGATGGTCGCGCACTCGCTGCCGAGCGCCCTGTCTGCGCTGCAACGAAGTCATGATGCCATTGCTTCGAAGCGTCACTGACGAGGAGTCGTCGCTGTGATTACTGACGAGGAGTCGTCGTAGTGAAATTTGATCGAGGAGGACTCGCCACAATGCAATTGGACATGCTGTCTACCGAGAGACCGAACCCTCTCACCCGCGATCTCGACGTCATGTCGGTGTCGGATCTGCTGACGGTGATGAACCAGCAGGACGCAATCGTGGCCGACGCGGTCGCGGCGGTGTTACCGGCCATCGAAGCCGCAGTCGATTCGATCGTCACCGCTCGGGCACAAGGTGGTCGGCTGATCTACCTGGGAGCTGGGACCAGTGGGCGTCTGGGAGTGCTCGACGCGGTGGAATGCCCTCCGACTTTCGGGACCGATCCAGGCGAGGTGATCGGAATCATCGCCGGTGGCCCGGGAGCGTTTCTGAACGCCGTCGAGGGAGCAGAGGACGATCCGCGAGCGGCTGGGGCCGACCTCGACGCAATCTCGTTGAACGCCACGGACGTCGTGGTGGGTCTGGCGGCGAGTGGTCGTACTCCCTATGTCATCGGGGGACTCGACCATGCCCGCGCACTCGGCGCCGCAACAGTGGCAGTCTCGTGCAACCGAAATGCGGCAATGAGTTCGCACGCCGGAGTGGCCATCGAAGTGGAGACCGGCCCCGAGATCCTCACCGGATCGACGAGGCTCAAGGCCGGGACTGCACAGAAGATGGTGTGCAACATGCTTTCGACGGCAAGCATGGTCCGTTCCGGCAAGGCGTTTCACAACCTGATGGTCGACCTTCGGCCTACCAACGCCAAACTGGTCGATCGTGCAAACCGGATCGTCGCGGCAGCCACCGGAGTGGATACCGAGATCGCTTCGGAGACCATCGAGAATGCCGACGGTCATGTGAAGGCAGCGGTCGTCATGTTGTTGGCCGAATGCGACTTCGCCGAAGCAACCGAATTGTTGGATCGCGCTTCGGGTTCCGTACGCGAGGCCATCGTCGGAGCCGGCAAGAGCAGAGAGGAAGCCTGAATGGAAATCGTCATAGTTCCCAGTCCGGAAGACGGCGGGCGAATCGCTGCCGACATCGTTTGCGGCGCAATCGAAAACGGAGCGCGGACGCTCGGCCTCGCGACGGGATCGTCACCGCTGCACACGTATCGGGAGCTGATCAAGCGGCATCGAGAATCGGGAGTGTCGTTCGCGGCGATGAGCGCGTATCTTCTCGACGAGTACGTAGGTCTCACGCCCGATCAGCCGCAGTCCTACGCGCACACCATCCGCACGGAACTCGTCGATCACCTCGACATCGACAATGCGCGAGTGTTCAGCCCCGACGGGGGAGCCGCGGATCCCAGTGAAGCTGCACGGCGTTACGACGCTGCCATCGTCGACAACGGTCCCATCGACGTGCAGATTCTCGGCATCGGTCTCAACGGGCACATCGGCTTCAACGAGCCGTCCTCCTCACTCACATCGCGTACCCGAGTGAAGACCTTGACCGAAAGGACCCGCGCCGACAACGCGCGGTTCTTCGCAGACCCAGCCGATGTGCCGCATCACGTGATCACGCAGGGTCTCGGAACCATCAGTGATGCAAAGCATCTTGTGCTGATTGCGGAGGGGGCGCGCAAAGCCCCCGCGGTCCGGGCTGCGATTGAAGGTCCGGTGTCGGCGTTCTGCCCGGCATCGGTACTTCAGTTGCATCCGCACGTGACAGTCGTCGTCGACGAGGCAGCGGCCGGTGAACTCCAACTGGCGGACTTCTACCGCTACACAACCGAGCACAAGCCGGCCGAGCAGGGTTACTGAAAAGCGGGTTACTGAAAAGCGGGTTACTGAAAAGCGGGTTACTGAAAAGCGGACTTGATCTCCAGCGCAGTTGAGGTCCTAGCCTCGGGGCATGATCAACGCTAGAGGTTCAGCGGTATCCCCGCCGGCGGCGCCCCGGATTTTCTCACCACCGCTCAGGGTCGCGATCGTCGGAGCAGGGCCGGCGGGAATCCACGCTGCCGGCGCTCTCGCTGAACTGGCTCCTGGCACCAAGATAGACATGTTCGAGCGTCTACCGACGCCGTACGGACTCGTGCGCTACGGTCTCGCCCCAGGGCACGCCGAGTCCGAAAAGTTCGTCGATTCTCTACACACCGTGCTGGTCGCCAGTGACTTCCGGCTGTTCTGCAACGTAGAGATCGGAAAGGACCTTTCCGTCGAGGACCTACGTTCTTCCTACGACGCGGTGATCATTGCAACCGGTGCGCCGCGGGATGCACTACTCGACATTCCAGGCGTCGAGCTTCCCGGTTCATTCGGGGCCGCCGATTTTGTCGGTTGGTACAACGATCACCCCGACGCCCCCCAACATTGGCCCCTGCACGCCGAGTCGGTGGCAGTGATCGGCGGCGGCAATGTCGCGCTCGATGTCACGCGGATGCTCCTCGCCGAGGCGCAATCGCTGCAGGCCACGGACGTCTCCGACGAAGTTCGGGAAGGGATCGCCGGCAGTCGCGTTCGTGAAGTACACATCTTTGTCCGGCGCGGACCCGCCGACGCTCGATTCTCCCCGAACGAGTTGCGCGCTCTCGGTGAACTACCCGGCGTAGATGTTGTCGTCGATGCTGCCGATGTCGCGCCGGACCGGCATATCGAGCGGATGACAAAACAGTTGGTGCACACCCGACTGGCAGTCGAGACACTCCGTAGTTTCGCGGACACTGCACCTGCCGACCGAACTGCCCAGCGTCGAGTTCACCTGCACTTCTACCGACAGCCCGTGGAGATTCTCGGTAACGGGAAAGTCGAGGCACTCCGCGTCGAGCGGACTGACCCCGACGGCTACGGTCACGTCACCGCTTCGGGTGTCTGTACCGACTATCCGGTTCAAGCTGTGTACCGGGCAATCGGATTCCTCGGCACGCCACTTGCCGGGGTGCCCTTCGATCACGGGCGCGGCATAGTTTCGCACCGGAGCGGCGCGGTGGTCGACGAGAGCGGTCTACCGATCGCGGGCTTGTTCGTGACCGGTTGGATGAAGCGCGGTGCCGCGAGGCTGATCGGTGCGGCGCGGCCAGACGCCCGCCAAACAGTCGAAACGATGCTGCGCCAACTTGATTCGTTCGGCGGGCGCCGAGCAGATCGCAGCCGGATCGAGGAGGTCCTCGCGGCCGGCGATCTGTTTCCCGTCGATTGGGAAGGATGGCTTCGTATCGATGCCGCCGAAAAGGACCTCGGTGTCGAGCACGGACGTCCACGCGTCAAGATCGGTGACCGCGAAGAACTCGTTCGTATCGGCACGAAGTCGGCAGTTCACGCCGAATAGATTCGCTGGGGTCAGAGGTACCGCCGGGGTTACGCTGAAATGAGTCGCCTCGATTCATCGTGCTCGAGGTGCGGAGCAGAACTCATGAATGAACGTGGTGCGCAGGCCAGTGACGCGACAGTCGCGAGCGGGCCCCTGACCGAACGGGGCACCGTCACCGAGTTGCGCCTGTCCGCACTGCCGGTAGTGCGCGGCGAATCGAACGATGCCGACGGTCTCGGGCGCCTGGTCGGGGACTGGGAGGCGGGACGAACCCCGTCCGATCTGAGCGAATATCTGCCCGATCCAGCCAAGATTCGTCGGGGCGCGCTGATCGAACTGGTCGGAATCGACATGGAGTACCGCTGGCTGAAGAATGACGGTCCGAAACGACTCACGGAGTATTGCGCCGAGTACCCGGAATTGCTCGAAGAGCCACTACCGGCCGAGCTTCTGTACGAGGAGTTCCGGCTGCGGAAGCAGGGCGGGGAGGATGTCGTAGCGGCCGAGTACCTCAGCGAGTTCCCTTTGCAGGCAGAGGGTTTCGAGCGGTTGTTCGACCGTGATTCGATGGCCGGCCGCGAAGACGTGATGATGTTGGGGCTCTCGGGTTTCGACGAGTTCGAGATCGGGCAGCGCCTCGATGATTTCGAACTGGTGTTGGAACTCGGGCACGGTGCATTCGCCCGAGTGTTCCTGGCACGGCAACTGTCGATGCAGCGGTGGGTTGCGTTGAAAATCTCGCGCAACGTCGGGGTCGAGCCGCAGACTCTCGCCCAACTCGACCATCCCAACATCGTTCGTGTCTTCGATCAACGGCTGCTCGAGGAACGCGCACTGCGAGTTCTGTTCATGGAATACGTGCCAGGCGGGACCTTGCTCGACGTGGTCAAACTTGTCCGCGTGACACCGCAGGCTCAGCGGTCCGGACAACTACTTCTCGACGCCATCGATCAGACCCTGGCGAAGAAGGGGGAGATGAAACCGAGCGAGACGAGTTTACGTAACGAGATCGCAGCGATGTCGTGGCCGGAGACCGTGGCCTGGATGGGAATGAGACTGGCCGACGCCCTCGAGTACGCGCGTGAGCACGGCGTACTACATCGGGACATCAAGCCGGCGAACGTACTTCTCAGTGTCGAAGGCATTCCCAAACTCGCCGATTTCAACGTCAGTTCGAGCGAGGAGGTTTCGACCGAGGATGCTGCCTGCTTTGTCGGAGGCTCGCTTGCCTACATGTCTCCAGAGCAGTTGGAGGCCTGTGCCGTGGGGTCTCCCGGCAAACTCGACACCCGTAGCGACATCTATGCACTCGGCGTGATGCTGTGGGAACTCCTCACCGGGAGTAGGCCTTTCACGGACGACGGCACGGGGCAGAACCCACCGTCGCCCAAGAAGGCGCTCGAGGCACGCCGGCGTGGAGTGGATCCCGCGGCCGAGGCCCGGTTACCGGACGACTGCCCGCCGGCGCTGCGCCGAGTACTGGTGAAGTCTCTTTCGCCCGAGAGAGACGGAAGGTGGTCTGGCGGACGAAAGCTTGCCCGTCAGTTCGCACTGTGTCTGGACCGGTCTGCCCGGAACCTGGTGGACCCACCGGAAGGGAGCCCGCGTTCGACGTTGTGGAAGTGGGCACTGCCGATTCTTCTGGCCGCGATCGGAATTCCGAATCTCCTGGCGGCGGGCTACAACTACTACTACAACAAGATGCTGATCATCTCGGGACTCTCGCCGCAGGCTCAGCAGCACCTCGAGCAGGTTCATCTGGTCATCGGGGTGGCCGCGTTCTCGCTCGGTGCCGCGGCGATCCTGTATTGGTGCCGGCTTGCGCTCACTGTGCCTCACGGACTGCGTCACGGTCAGACGTACAACGCGGAGGTCTTGAACAAAGCGCGTACCGCGACGCTGAACGTCGGACACCGCGCGGTGGTGATCGCATTCGGTCTGTGGGTCCTGGCCGGTATCGCATATCCAGTTGCGTTGCAGATTGCCGCCGGAGGTATTCCGCAACGAGCATACGTGCACCTGATGTCGTCGCTGGCAGTGTGCGGCGCCGTCGCAGTCGCGTATCCGTTCTTCATCCTGACGTACTACTCGGTTCGATGTCTGTATCCGATCTTGTTGTCACACGGCGAGTTACGAAGCGACGACGGACGCGATATTCGCTCGTTGGGTCGGAGCAGCACGCGTTACCTCGCAGTCGCGGCGTCGGTTCCACTGGTGGGAATCGCGGGACTCAGTTTTGTCGGTTCCGGGGCAGGGGAGGAACTCAACGCAACCGTCCGTGCGCTGTGTCTGGGCGGGATCGCGGGCTTCATCGTTGTGTATCAACTGTTTCGACGGATCGAAAGTGATCTCCGAGCACTGCTGCGCGTTGTGTCTCTCGAGGTGTCGGCGTCTCCGTAATTGCCTGACAACCGCACCCGGGTTGGCCTATTTGGCAGTGCTCTTGCGCGGTCGGCTGCGACGAACTGCTTTGGTGGGCGGCGGAGACTTCTCTTCTGATTCTTCCTGAGGGTCGTCGCGCCAGTGAATCTCGATTTCTATCTCGACCTCGTTGCCGTCGACTTCGATCTCGAGTTCCCACCGAACCTGTTCCGGAACACTGATTTCGATCGAGTCCCCACCCGACCCCAGTTCCACTTCCGATCCACTGGCGAGGGCCTGGCCGAGGGCGATGAGTCGGTCGGCGACTTCCTGCCGTGAGAGTTGTGACTTCCTCTTGATCTCCAATTTGGGCACGATCACTCCTGACCTCGGCGGATTCTCCCCTTCACCGTAGTTGGAACAAACGGAAGATTGTTACCTTTGGACGATGTCGACCCGCTACCACGTCACCTCCGCCTTGAACCGTGCGTCGATCCAGCGGTATGGATTGGACTGGCGCCGAATGGGCTCAGCTCGCGGAATCGCAGGAAGTCTACGAGCAGAGCAGGAGGGATGCTTCCTCGCCAGCGACGAGGGCGAACGGGACTGGTTTGTCAGAATGAACAACACCGGCGGCGCGGTTGACGTATGGGAAGTCGACGGTATCGACGCTGCATCTCTTGTTCAGTCGCCGGAGGGGCACTACTACTTCCCCGGCGTCATCGCCGCCGCTGAACTGCGACTGGCGCAACAAGACCTACCCCCAGTTCATCTCCCATGATTCCCGGGCCCGTTCGTCCTGTTCGGAGCGCTGACGAATCGGTCGGCAAATCCGCGTAGGCGAGGATTTTCGCGAAAGTCTGGGTTCAGTCCAGAAGATTGCGCAATAGTGGAAAG
Organism: Rhodococcus sp. P4_E4; assembly: GCF_056401575.1. NCBI lineage: Bacteria > Bacillati > Actinomycetota > Actinomycetes > Mycobacteriales > Nocardiaceae > Rhodococcus > Rhodococcus sp. P4_E4. The sequence goes on from NZ_JBFUJB010000003.1 coordinate 230,332, forward strand.
GTGCCTTCGACGCCGGATTATGCAGCCCAACTGCGTAACGCTGAGCTTCGCGTGACTCGTCCCAGAGTCACGGTGCTCGAGGTTGTGCATGCACGCCCACACGCAGCCACCGAGACTGTCTTCGATGCTGTGCGGGCTGTTCTGCCAGGGGTGTCGCGGCAGGCGGTCTACGACGTGTTGCACGCTCTCACCGACGCCGGGCTGATCAGGCGGATCCAACCGTCCGGATCGGTGGCGCTGTACGAGTCTCGCGTCGGTGACAACCACCATCACGTCGTCTGCCGGTCCTGCGGGGTCGTTGCAGATGTCGACTGTGCAGTCGGAGAGGCACCGTGCTTGACGCCGTCGGCGCACAACGGCTTCGTCCTCGATGAAGCCGAGGTCATCTACTGGGGCCTGTGTGCCGACTGTTCGACAACTCAGAGTTTGCGATCACACCCGTGATCGAAGTCCGTTCTACTCGCTCATGGAGGGATTACCGTGTCCGATAGTTGCCCGGTTGCTCACGATGGAAACACCGCGAGCACCAGCGAAAGTGAAAACCCCGCGATCCCGTCTCCGACACCGACCGGGAATCGTCCGAGAACCAACCGGGACTGGTGGCCGAATCAGCCGGATCTCTCTGTCTTGCATGCGCATTCGTCCAAGTCGAATCCGATGGGAGCCGACTTCGATTATGCGCAGGAATTTGCCAAGCTCGACGTCGAGGCGCTCAAGCGCGACGTCATTGCCTTGATGACGGCGTCGCAGGATTGGTGGCCGGCCGACTACGGACACTACGGCGGACTCTTCGTGCGTATGAGCTGGCATGCTGCCGGCACCTATCGCATCGCAGACGGCCGCGGCGGTGGCGGTCAAGGCGCTCAGCGTTTCGCCCCGCTCAACAGTTGGCCGGACAACGCCAGCCTCGACAAGGCACGTCGCCTGCTCTGGCCGGTCAAGCAGAAGTATGGAAAGCAGGTTTCCTGGGCCGACCTGCTGGTGTTCGCAGGCAACTGCGCTCTGGAGTCGATGGGGTTCAAGACCTTCGGCTTCGGCTTCGGCCGAGAAGACATCTGGGAGCCCGAGGAGATCTACTGGGGTCCTGAGGACACCTGGCTCGGCGACGAGCGCTACAGCGGAGACCGTGAGCTGTCCGGACCGCTCGGCGCAGTTCAGATGGGCCTGATCTACGTCAATCCCGAAGGACCCAACGGACAACCGGACCCGGTAGCGGCCGCCCGCGACATCCGAGAAACCTTCGCTCGCATGGCGATGAACGACGTGGAAACGGCCGCGCTGATCGCCGGCGGCCACACCTTCGGCAAGACACACGGTGCCGGTCCGGCCGACCTCGTCGGACCCGAACCGGAAGGCGCACCCGTCGAGCAACAGGGACTGGGCTGGAAGAGCGCCTTCGGTACGGGCGTGGGTAAGGACGCGATCACCAGTGGTCTCGAGGTCGTGTGGACTCCCACTCCGACGAAGTGGGACAACACTTTCCTGGAGATTCTGTACGGATACGACTGGGAGCTGACCAAGAGCCCGGCGGGTGCGTGGCAGTGGATCCCGAAGGATGGCGCGGGGGCCGGCACGATCCCGGATCCGTTCGATTCGACGGCCGGACGTACTCCGACGATGCTGACCACCGACCTCTCCCTACGCCTGGATCCGACGTACGAGAAAATCACACGGCGTTGGCTCGATCATCCCGAAGAATTCGCTGAAGAGTTCGCCAAGGCTTGGTACAAGCTCCTGCATCGCGACATGGGACCGGTCACGCGCTACCTTGGACCGTGGGTTCCCGAACCGCAGTTGTGGCAGGACCCGGTTCCCTCGGCCGATGATCAACTGATCGGGGACGCGGACATCGCGATCCTCAAGAGTCGACTTCTCGATTCCGGGCTGTCCGTCTCACAGTTGGTATCGACCGCGTGGGCGTCGGCCGCGAGCTTCCGCAGCACTGACATGCGCGGCGGCGCCAACGGTGCTCGAATTCGCCTGGAGCCGCAGAAGAACTGGGAAGTCAACGAGCCCGCAGCCCTCTCCGCGGTGCTTCAGACCATCGAGCGAGTTCAGCAGGAATTCAACCAGGCTGGTGGAGCCAAGGTTTCACTTGCCGACCTGATCGTTCTGGGTGGTACAGCGGCAGTCGAGCAGGCTGCGAAGAACGCCGGACAAGACATCACGGTCTCGTTCACGCCGGGACGTACGGATGCGACTCAGGAGCAGACAGACGTCGACTCGTTCGAGGTACTCGAACCCCGGGCCGACGGATTCCGGAACTACCTCAAGGGAGGGGAGAAGATTCCGGCAGAGATTCTGTTGGTCGACCGCGCGTACATGCTGTCGCTGACCCCGCCCGAGGTGACAGTTCTGGTCGGCGGACTTCGCGCACTGAACGCGAACTTCGGCAAGACCGGCCACGGGGTGTTCACCGACCGTCCCGAGACGTTGACCAACGATTTCTTCGTCAACCTTCTCGACATGGGTACCGAGTGGAAGCCGTCGAAGACGGATGAGAACGTCTACGACGGGGTTGATCGGGCGACTGGAGATCCGAAGTATACGGCAACTGCGGTCGACCTTGTTTTCGGATCGAATTCGCAACTGCGCGCACTCTCCGAGGTGTACGCCAGCGGAGACGCGAAGCAGAAGTTCGCCGAGGACTTCGCTGCCGCCTGGACCAAGGTGATGGACCTCGACAGGTTCGACGTCAACTGATTCAGCAGATTAGCCGACGGCGCCCCGCGAGCTTTGTTCTCGCGGGGCGGATCAATTTGCGCTGGTACCAGCGGTGTACGTGATGTTTCGTCGAAGCAACCCGGCGCAACGGCCGGAGGTGCTGTTGCAGTTGCGTGAGGGCACCGGTTTCATGGACGGATACTGGGCTCACGCTGCTGCGGGACACGTCGAACTGGGGGAGTCGGCACTCGATGCGGCTGTCAGGGAGGCCGCGGAAGAACTTGGCGTGGAGCTGCTTTCCTCGGAACTGAAGCCACTCACCGTATTGCATCGCCGACATGCGGAAGGGTTCGACCCGGTGGATCATCGAGTGGACTTCTTCTACGAATGCCGCACGTGGTCGGGTGAACCACGCCGGATGGAGCCGTTGAAATCTGCAGATCTGCGGTGGTGGCCGGTTGACGAACTCCCGGAGAAGTTGGTCGACCACGAGCGTTTCGTGATCGAAGCCCACCACGCCGGTCAGCTCGCACCCATCCACAGTTACGGCTTCTGACCGAGCGAGGATCCAATTCAGGCTTCGCTCGCAACGATGACCGGGCAGTGAGCTTTTCGAATCATTGCACTGCTCGTGGTGCCGAGAGCGGTGTCGTCGAACGAACCTCGGCCGCGCCGGCCCACGACGAGAAGCCTTGCTTCGGTGGAGAGTTGTTCCAGAATGGCAACCGAGGGGCCGTCGAACTCGATCTGTCGGATGGTGACGCCGGGGTAGAGCGTGGCCCAACCTGACAGTTGCCACGTCAGCGGCGTCGAATGCTGGGGCGCGTGCCCGGCTTCGAAGTTTCGACTCAGCTCGGCCTCGGGCGGGGCGGCGTGCACGACGACCAGTTCGGTGTTCGCCGCCTCGGCTTCCTTGAATGCAATGGCCAGAGCACTTTCGCTGTAGGCGCTTCCGTCCAAACCGACGACAACGGGAAGATCAGCCGTAGCCTGGCTTTCACACGAAGTTCCGACTGTTGCGAATGAACATGCCGGGGCGGGTGCAGTGAGATCGTCCTGTTGAGTGACGATCAAGGGGTTGACGATCAAGGCGGCCTCGGACGTCAACGCGGTGAGGATTGCGGTGTTCTCCCCGGAGATCAGATCGGTCCGGATCCGAAGATCTGGCGACACCGACTCTGCGATCTGAATGGCTTCCATGAACAGGCCGGTCGGTGATGCCGAGGTATTTGGATCGCCGGTGTTCGGATCTGCGGTGTTCGGAGCTACGAAAACTATTCGCATCCAGAGACTGTGGCGATGCGCGAACTCGGCCGCCCACGTGATCACGTCGGTGCGCAGCGGGGATCCATCGATGCACACGACGACCGCTCCGTCTGCGGACCACTCCGAGGTGAAGACGTCAGTCGAAAGTTGGGAGGTCATTCCGAGCTCCTCGCGTTATGTCTGTCGAAGGTTCTGCTGAATGCGAACTGGCTTGCAGGACAATGCCGAACAGCAATCCTGCAACTACTATCGAGCAAGCGGCAGTTGTCAGGGGCAACCACACGAGCGTCGTGACTGCGAACATGAGGACGAGCAACGGCATCAGGAGATGGCCGGGTTTCGCTCGGCGTTCAACCTGCTGACTTTCTGCCCAAGCTCGATACTTCGTGCCGTCATTCATGTCGTTTCACCTCTGTGCTTACCGTGGAAACCGGCTTGTGACCAAGCAGTCCGACGTGCGCCTCGTCGCGCATCCTCTCGACCATGTGGGGGTAGTGCAGTTCGAATGCAGGCCGCTCACTGCGGATTCGGGGGAGTTCGGTGAAGTTGTGTCGTGGTGGAGGGCAGGACGTCGCCCATTCGAGTGAGTTTCCGAATCCCCAGGGATCGTCGACCGTCACGATCCTGCCGTACCGATAGCTCTTGAAAACGTTCCAGATGAACGGAATCGTCGAGGCTCCGAGCACAAACGCGCCGACGGTCGAGATCGTGTTGAGAAGAGTGAAATTGTCAGACGGCAGGTAATCCGCGTACCGCCGAGGCATACCCTGAGCGCCGAGCCAATGCTGGACGAGAAATGTCGCGTGAAAGCCGATCAGAGTCAACCAGAAATGGATCTTGGCGAGCTTCTCGTCCAACATCCGGCCGGTCATTTTCGGGAACCAGAAATAGATTCCGGCGTATGTCGCGAACGCGATTGTTCCGAAGAGGACGTAGTGGAAATGCGCGACAACAAAGTACGAGTCGGTGACATGAAAGTCCAGGGGCGGGCTTGCGAGAATTACGCCGGAGAGTCCGCCGAACAGGAATGTGACCAGGAAGCCGACGGAGAACAGCATCGGCGATTCGAAAGTCAACTGCCCCTTCCACATCGTGCCGATCCAGTTGAAGAACTTGACTCCGGTGGGAACTGCGATCAAGAAGGTCATGAACGAGAAGTAGGGGAGGAGAACGGCGCCGGTTGCGTACATGTGGTGCGCCCACACAGCGATCGACAGAGCTGCAATTCCCAGTGTTGCGTAGACCAATCCGGTGTATCCGAAGATCGGCTTGCGGCTGAAGACAGGGAAGATCTCGGAGACTATGCCAAAGAACGGAAGCGCCAGAATGTAGACCTCGGGATGGCCGAAGAACCAGAACAGGTGCTGCCACAACATGACTCCACCTGTCGCGGGGTCGAACAAATGCGCTCCCAGGTGCCGGTCCACCCACAGCCCGATCAAGGCAGCAGCGAGCAGCGGAAAAACGAGGAGGATCAGCATGCTGGCGACCAGCGCATTCCACGTGAAGATCGGCATGCGGAACATCGTCATCCCGGGGGCCCGTAGGCAGACGATCGTCGAAACGATGTTGACTGCGCCGAGGATGGTGCCGACGCCGCCGAGAGTAAGCCCGATGATCCACAGGTCGGCACCCATACCGGGGGAGTGGAGTTCGCTGGTGAGTGGCACGTAAGCGGTCCAGCCGAAATCTGCTGCACCACCGGGTGTTACGAACCCGGCGGAGGCGATCAGGCCGCCGAAGAGATACAACCAGTAGCTGAACGCATTGAGCCGCGGGAAACACACGTCCGGCGAGCCGATCTGCAGCGGCATGAGGTAGTTGGCGAATCCGAAGAAGACCGGGGTCGCGTACAGCAAGAGCATGATCGTGCCGTGCATGGTGAACAACTGGTTGTACTGCTCGTTTGACAGGAATTGCATTCCCGGGACAGTCAATTCCATGCGCATGAGCAGCGCCATCAGTCCGCCGATCAGGAAGAAGGCAAACGATGTCACGATGTACATCAGCCCGATCATCTTGTGATCGGTGGTCCTCAGGATCTCGACCAGTTTCGAACCCTTCGGAGCGGTCCGGGGAGTTGCGCCGACGTGGATATCGACCTCGTCGACCGGCCGGGGCGCGAGATCAACCACGACGGCCGCCTGTGCGCATCGACGTGACGAAATACCGAGAATTCTTGGGACTGTGGAACATAAACGCAATGATCGCGGCGGCCACGATCTCGGACGAGGGGAAAAGGTCCCGAGGATCGGACAGGGCGGCATGGCGTAGATCACGTGGTCCGGTACGGTCGAAAGACAATTGTCCTTGCGGATGGAAAGCGAGTTGTCATGGCATGTCGTATCAGTGAATTGGTGCTCGGTTGCCGGGATCCTGAGGTTCTGGGGCGGTTCTGGTGCGAGGTCCTGGACTTCGTCGTGCTCGATCGAATGCACGACGGTTCTCTGGAGATCGGCCCGCGCGAAGGGTTCGGCGGTCCGCAGCCGACGATCATCCTCAGTCGCAGAGACGAACCGGAGAAGGGTAAGCCCCGCCTGCATATCGACGTCAACGCCACCGACCGCGATCAGGAAGCCGAACTGGAACGCCTATTGGGTCTTGGTGCGCGGCCGGCCGACATCGGCCAGACGGGGCAGGAACAATGGCATGTCCTGGCCGATCCAGAAGGTAACGAGTTCTGCCTGCTCAAGGCCCAACTGGATCCGCTCTGACGCTCAACCGTGCTGGATTGACAACGGACTTCGCCTGGGGCTCAGCGGAACTCGCCACACCAATTCGGTGACGCCGTTCTCGCTGGTGATGTTGCTCGAGCCGCCGCACTGACGAGCGCGGGTCGCCAGGTTGTCGAGACCGTGGATTCTGGTTGCCTGGTCGATTCCCACACCGTCGTCGACGATGCTGATGACAAGATCTTCCGTTGCCCGGATGGTGACGTCGATGGCGTTGGCATGGGCGTGCCGCAGAGCATTGCTCAACCCTTCTCGCACAACGGCTTCGGCGTGCGGGGCGAGTCGAGCCGGGACGGAACTGTCGATGGTCCCCTCGAAAGTGACGCTGGGAGTGATCGACGAGTGACCGGACAGACCGTTGACGGCGTCGAGTAATCGGCGTCGCAGGCTTGTGGGAGTCGACATCTCGCTCGTGTGGAGGTCGAAGACTGCGGTGCGGATTTCGCGGACCGTTCGATCGAGTTGATCAACGGAGTTGTCCAACACCGTGCGAATGGTTTCCTCGTCGCCGGGACGTTGCAATGCCCCCTGCAAACTCAATCCGGTGGCGAACAACTGCTGAATGACGTGGTCGTGAAGATCACGCGCGATTCGGTCTCGATCTTCGAGGACGTCGACCAGTCGCTCTTTTCGTTGCTGTTCGGCGAATTCGACAGTGACAGCGGCGATGTCGGCCATTGCCGTCAGCTGCTCGATCTCATCGACGCCCCACGGACGATCGCTGCGGCGTGATGCGAAGAGGACGCCGCCGCCGAACGAGGTTCCCGACAATGGGAGTGCGACGACGGATTCCTCGCTGGAAACATGCAGTGCCGGAACAGCGCTGGCACTGGGGGCGGAAATCGTTCGCCGGCTGCGGGCAGCTTCGTCGATCACGGTGCCGGAAAGATCGAGAGCTGTGCCGTCCGAGACGGTCATCCCGCGAGTCCGGGATTCTGCGACGTGAACACCCGGCCCTTCGCCGAGGTCGTAGCGAACTATGCACACCAGATTGCCGTCGGTGAGACGGCGAGTCGTGCGAACCAGTTCGGCCAGTGTCTCGTCGCGAGATCCTCCACTGAGCAGGCGTGCGTTTACGGCGGCGACGGCCTTGAGCCACGCTTCCCGCGTTTGGGATTCCTCGAACAGACGCGCATTGTCGATGGCGATGCTCGCAGCGTTTGCCAGAATCTGGAGTACGGCCTCGTCGCGGTCGTCGAATGCAGTCCGTTCCGAGCTGTCCGCGAGGTAGATGCTGCCGAACACCTCGCCCCTGACGAAGATCGGAACACCGAGAAACGTGTCCATCGGTGGGTGATTGGTTGGAAACCCCGCCGAGGACGGGTGTGAGGCGATTCGGTCGGTTCGAACCGGACAAGGTTCTTGAACGACCAGGCCCAGCAGTCCGTGACCTTCGGGAAGGTGCCCGATCTTGGCAACCTGCCCCTGATTCAAACCGGAATGGATGAAGCGGGACAAGCGGCCGTCGGGAGACTTCACGCCGAGCGCACCGTAGTCCGCTTCGAGCACATGTCTTGCGACGTCGACAATCTGTTGCAGCGTTTCGTCGAGTTGGAGGGTGGACCCGACAGTCAATACGGCACTGAGCAGTTTGGGAATTGCAGTCGGGTTGAGGGCAGTCAGCTCTGCGCTTCCGGCGATGTCGCCGAAAAGGCTGAGCATGAGCGCGTCGCGGCTACCTGGCATGGTGTGTGCCTGTAGTGGCGGAGAATGGTGAACCGGACGGCGTCAGCAGGTGAGTGGTCGCCTGGCCCGAAGGATCCGGGTGAGCAGTGCCCGCACGAAGCTTTGTCGCCAGAACCGCAGCCTGAGTTCGACGTTCGAGACCCAGTTTTTCGAGGATGCGTGAGACGTAGTTCTTGACTGTTTTCTCCGAGAGTTCCGCGTGCGTGCTGATCTCTCGATTGCTCAGCCCCTTGCCGATCAACTCGAAGATCAACAGTTCCTGATCGGTCAACAGTGCTGCCGCAGTACCCGACTCCTGCTCGGATCGGATGCGCCGGACCAAACCGACCACCGCCTGAGTGTTCAACAGCGATTTGCCGGTGGCGACCGTACGGATCGCGGATACCAGGTCGTGGCCGCGGATGTTTTTGAGGACGAATCCGCGTGCGCCGGCGATCAGGGCGTCGAGTAGGGCGTCGTCGTCGGAGTACGACGTGAGCATCAACGTGGCCGCTTCCGGACAGGTCGACGCCAGTTCCCGGCACAGTTCCACACCGTTGCCGTCGGGAAGTCTGACGTCCATGACGACCACGTCGGGTCGGCATTCGGGTATTCCATCCGAAGCTTCGCGAACACACGACGCCTCGCCCACAACGTTGAATCCCGATACCTGATTCAACAGGTCTGCCAATCCACGACGGACGATCTCGTGGTCGTCGACCAGATAGATGCCGATCGTCACGGTGGTCACCTCTTCCAGCTCGCGCCTGCCATCGATGTTACCGGACGGTAATGTACTGGCAAGGACGGGTTGTTCGTCAAACGGTCGACAAAAAACCCGCGTCGAACGGTGCGAGACCGAGTGTCGATTGCACAGAGTCAAAGGTCCCGATCGCGACGAGATATGGATCACCGAGGTACGGCTAGGCGATCAGTGTGAAGTGAATGTGATTGCGCCGGTGCCGTTTCGATCGTTTCAGTCCGTAGGCGCGAGTTCGACCGAAACGTAAACTCCCTTGCCTTTTCGATGTGCGAGGGCTTCGCCAGGACGATCGATACCGTCCAGTTGGAGAACGATGGGGCCTTGTTCCGGATAGAAATTGCGCCACCAGCTTTTCTTGTCCGGCATGGCAACTCCGATCGTCACATGGTCGCCTTTTCTTTTGTAGGACACGGGCGCGCTGAAGGTACGTCCCGATTTGCGGCCGACGTAGGTGATGACGGTCATTGAACGGCCGAGTAATTTGCCCACGATCGGAGCGCCGATCAGTGGTTGGACCACTACGTTGACGGCGGCGGATACACGTTGGAAAGTGTTCACAAGAAGCCCTTTCGCTTCGGATGCTGCACGGATTCGAACGCTGCACGGAAATGGTGCGTGCTGTAGTTCTATCCTGCTCGACGGTGATTGTCGCGTGGCAGAAATTGGTACAAACCGGTGCGCCGAAGCGAGTAGCGTGGGGGTACGTCGAGGGTCATTCGTATATGCGCGGTCAAGCCATGTCGTCCTCGACGCCAACCCGGTCTGTGGTCGAACGGCCGAGAACTGGAGCGCCTGTATGGCGTCGAACCCGTCCGATGTGTCGAATGCACCAGGGCAAGCCGAGTCGACAGACGCGGATCAGAAAACGCCGTCCATCTGCCCTGCGTGTCAGCACAGTATGGAATCCCACGATCCGCTCGGCGTTCGGTTCTGCGCAGTGACAGCCGACCGCGGTCTCGATCGAAAGTGCATCTGCGCTGCCGATCGTGAGGAGATGCAGCACTATTCGCGATACTGATCCGCCTGGGCATCACGTCAATTCCTCCGTCAAGATTCGACTGCCACCTCGACGACACTGCCCGCGCCACTGAAACGCGCCGCGGGTGAACCGCACTGAGCAATAGATTCATCCTCGTCGCGACCACTTGCCGCGCAGAAGCATCAGTGCGGTAAGGGTGAGGCCCCATCCGATCGTGGACAGTGCGACGCCCACGCCTGCCTGTCCGGTGACATCAGTACTGGCGTCGATACTGAATGCTGTGGTGAATCCCGCAGCCGTGCCGGCAGCTGCAGTCAGGCCGCCTGCCTTCATCCATCGCGACCGATGTGCGGAAACGAAACACGCGAGGATCACCGTTAATCCGCAGGCAAACACCTGCCAGGGAGGAAACTGCGTCGGGGCAGGCAGGCCGGGGCCGCGGAATCCGCCTTTGTAGTCGGCTGACCAGCTGAGCCAGCCCACACAAGACAGAAGGCCCAGCGCAAAGGCCAACAGGCCGGTGCGCCACAGTCCGAGTGGGCCCGATCCCGTGCGCCCGGCGTCGAGGGCGGTCGTGGAGTGCTCCACGCCAGTTCGTTCCGAACGCCAGATTGTCCAGATGATGCTCGCGCCGATAGTTGTGGGCACGCCGACGAAGATGAATGCAATCCAGAGAAACTGCGGCCAGGAAAACTCGAGATCGACAGTCATGATCGGAGTATGCGCGAACTTCGAATCCTGTGCGCCCATCTACCGATCTGGCGAGTTGCGGGTCAACCTTCCTCGATCTTCTCCACATGTGTACTTGCCGGGTCCAGGTCGATATTCCGTGCGTTGATCAGTCGAAGCCTGGGCACCGGATCGCCCGTGGTGTCGTCGATCAAGATCGAGTGTGGCTCATCGTCATCGAAGGCGTGGCGCTCTCCCCATTGCCGCAGGCTCGTGATCACGATGAACAGATCCATACCGCGTCCGGTCAGGATGTACTCGTTGCGGGTACCTTGCTCGTTCGGCCGGACTTCGAAAATTCCTTGCTCGACAAGGGTTTTCAGCCTGTACGTCAAGATATTCTTTGCGATGCCCAGGTTTCGCTGAAACTGACTGAATCTCGACGATCCGTCGAAGGCGTCTCGCACGATCAACAGCGACCATCTGTCGCCGATGATGTCGGCCGCTCGGGCCGTCGGGCAGTGCGGGTCCGTCCATTGCGTGCGATCAGGCATCGGGTTCCTCATTGGTTGCGTTTTGAAACTGTATTGACATAGTCTTCAAATGGTATCAAAACGCAACCAAATTGAGGTGGAAGTGACTGCACGTCATGCTGTCGAGAACACACGGGACAAGTTCAAAATGCCTCGTGGACTTCGCCTGTTGCTCGCGGTGCTCTGCGGTGTCTCGGTAGCCAATATCTACTACGCACAGCCGCTCCTCGGGCAAATCGGTTCAGATCTTTCCATCCCTCCGGCCGGCCTCGGCTTCGTAGTCGCACTCGCCCAAATGGGTTACGTGGTGGGGTTGATCGTGTTGGTGCCACTGAGCGATCTCGTGAATCGCAAAAAATTGATCGCAATCCAGATCGTCTCTGCTGCAACAGGAACGATGCTTGTTGCTCTTGCCACCACGAATCTGCAACTGCTGATCGGGATGGCTGTCGCAGGCACGTTCTCGGTCGTCGTTCAAGTCGTAGTCGCCTACGCTGCGGCAATCAGCGACCCAGATGAGCGCGGCGCAAACATCGGTGTGATCACCAGCGGCGTTGTTGTCGGCATCATCCTCGCTCGAACTGTCGCCGGCGCAGTTGCGGATCTGGCAGGCTGGCGGGCGGTCTACGCCGGATCCACCTTGATTTCGGTCCTCATCGCGGCGCTCGCGTTGGCGATGCTGCCGAAAGACCTTCGTTCGCACTCGGATCGGGGTTCGTATGCGCGTGCCATGGGATCGGTCGTGACATTGACTCTTACGAACCGACTATTTCGCACGAGGGCTCTGATCACCCTGTTCCTGTTCGCGTCCTTCGGTGCGCTCTGGAGCGGTATGGCATTACCACTGAGCGAGGAGCCATGGCGATTGTCGACCACACAGATCGGGCTCTTCGGAATCGCCGGATGCGTCGGAGCATTGGGCGCGATCGGTGCCGGACGTTGGGCCGATCAAGGCAAAGCCCAACGCGTCACCGGGGCGTCGTTGGTCGTTCTCTTGCTGTCTTGGGTTTTCAACGCGCAGGCGACGCACTCGCTGGTGTTAGTCGTAGTCGGTGTTGTTGCGTTGGACTTCGCCGTGCAGGCTGTTCATGTCTCGAGCCAGAACCTGATCGTCGCGGATGAACCGGAATCGGCCGGGCGGACCATCGGTAGTTACATGGTGTTCTATTCGTTGGGCAGCGCGGCTGGGGCGGTTTCCACCACTATGGTTTTCGACGCGGCAGGGTGGGGCGCTGCAAGTATTCTCGGCGGCGCCTACGCGTTTGCAGCCTTGATCGTGTGGACGGTCGATCGATTGCGGACCCGCAACACCCTAGGGAGTTGGGAGCCACGTCCTGGCCGCGACGACCAAGGCGTTCACACCGATGGTCAGGGTCGGCTCGATCACGGGAGCGTAGTGCGGGGAGTGGTTCGACGGCACGGTTCGCAAAGCCGGATCGGTCATGTCACCTGTCGTGAACAGTGAAGGGTCGGTACCGCCCAACAACCAGTACGACAGTGGCGCACCGGCACTGGTCGCGAGAATGCCGACGTCTTCACTACCTGCTCCTGCGCCGGGATCGAGAATCTTGTTCGTCCCCAACCATTCGGCAAACGCATCAAGTGTCTTGTCCAGCGCCGCCGGGTCATTGACGACGATCGGAAAGTGCTCCGTCTCGGTGATGATCGGTGGGGTGGGAGCGCCGGCGGTGGCCGCTTCGCCCTGGACGATGCGGTCGACGCTATCCAGGATGCGCTGACGCACAACTGCGTCGTAGCTGCGGATGTTGAGTTGCAGTTCTGCTTCGCCGGGAATGACGTTGGCGGCATCTCCAGCATGGATGGAGCCGACGGTGAGGACAGCTGTTGCAGTACTCGGGACCTCGCGTGAGATGACAGTTTGCAAACGCAACACGGTTTCGGCCGCCATGACCACGGGATCGACCGAGTTCTCCGGCATAGATCCGTGGGCGCCCTTTCCGACCAGTCTCACACGAAGTGAGTCCGATCCCGCATACGAGGGGCCGGCGTGCCCGGCGATCGTGCCTGCCGGTAGCGGCGATACGTGTTGGCCGAGAACGATGTCGGGCTTCGGGAATCGCTCGAACAGTCCGTCGTCGACCATGGCTTGCGCACCCGCGCCAAGTTCCTCCGCCGGTTGGAAGACGAGGACAAGAGTGCCGGACCAGGTCGTCGTGTCCTGCGAGAGGATCCGGGCTGCACCGAGTAAGCAGGTCGTATGCAGGTCATGGCCGCACGCGTGGCTGACCGAGACGGTCTTCCCCTGATCGTCGGTCGTTGTCACGGTGCTGGCGTAGTCCAATCCGGTTTCTTCCCGAACCGGGAGGGCGTCCATGTCCGCACGCAGCAGCGCTGTGGGGCCCGCTCCGTTCTTCAGGACTCCGACGACTCCGGTTGTCCCGACGCCGGTAGTCGTGTCGAATCCCAGTGCTGTCAAATGTCCTTCCACCAGACTGGACGTTCGATGCTCGTGAAATCCAAGTTCCGGGTTGCCGTGGAGGTCTTTGTACAGGTCGATCAAATCCAGATCCACTGCGATCGTTTCGTGCACTGACGAGGTCATGAGAGTCCTCTCGGTAGCGTCTTTTCAGGCTAACCGGGATGACGGGTCGGTAAACAGGACCTTAGGCCCCACCGCGTCCGCGATGCGGAGTTCTGGTGCTACGGCACGTAGAACGATGCGACACCTGGGGTGATGATGGATCCGGCCACAGACGTCACGGCGACAGCGACTTGACCGGTCCCGGTCTGCACGATCGCCCCTGCCGGGACTCCGTTCAGACCGTCCGAGAGACGAGCGGAGCCGGAGACCCCGGTCGAAAGGTTCAGCCAGCGCACTTCGGACGAGAGCAGGCATCCCCAGCGGTCTTCCTTGCCCCCAGTGATCGTCACTGTGCCGGGTAGTTCGCCGACTACAGCTACGCAGCGGACCGCCGGCGCGTCGAAGCTGCCGTTCGGGTTGCCGTACGGCGCAGGGTTGATCTGGAATGGAATGGTCACCGCAGCGGATGCGAGCGCTACCGACGTCAGAGCCGACGTGATCACGACGGATGTGCAGACGCTCAGTCGGCGAACGAGATTCATCACGGAGGCCTCCAGCCATATCCAGGCGATTTGCTTATTCCCCGACATAACGTCTTGGTCGTAACTTCCCTTCTTGCACCGCCGCATTGAAGACGGCAGCCTCACCATATCCGATTGCACAGGAGAATTCAGGTACTCGTCGCTATTCGATACCTGTAGCGGCCTCAGATGCCGTCCGTCGAACCGCTCGAGGGGATCAGAACGCGCGGATTCAAGATGTTGTTGGGGTCGACAGCGTTCTTGATGGTCCTGTTCAGTTTGCTGACGACGGGATCGAGCGAGTTCGACACGCGATCTCGTTTGTCTTGTCCTACACCATATTCTGTTGCTGCGAATCCGCCCAGAGTGCTCACGAGTTGATAGATTTCTTGTCGTGCCGCGGAGGCGGATTCAGCGGCGGCCACGTCTCCGATGGGGTAGTTGAGGACTGGGTGCGTGAGCTCGTCGGCTGCGTGGGTGTAGCTGACGATGGTGGTGCTGTAGCGCTTCGCGATGTCGGCTATACCGTCGGTGAGCTCGGGCAGTCTGTCGATGGGTACCGCGACGTCGTCGCCGATGACCACCCCTTTCTGCTCGAAGGCTTCGTAAACGGCATAGCGGGGGCGGATGAACAGTTCGCCTTCGTGAGGGTCGTCGGTAGCGTATGTAGCTGTGGCTCGATGCTTTTCGCAGAGAGTGCTCATCAAATTCATCTCTGTCTCTGCGCCGTTACCGGCGTCGGATCGCCCGATCAGGAGTGCTCCGGCATCGGTGTCCAGTTCCATGTTGAGGAATTCTTCCGCCACCTTGATGGCTGCGTTGTCGAGGATTTCGAGTTCTGAAGGGCGTATAGAACTTGTGATATCTCGGGCAGCGGCAACTGCGTCGGCCATGAGTGGAAAGAAGGCCACCAATGTGTGGGGAGTCGGAGGCTGAGGGATGAGTCGCAGCGACAGTTCGGTTATCACACCGAGCGTTCCTTCACTGCCGACGAATAGCTTGGTCAACGCAAGCCCTGGGGTGTCTTTGATCCGTTTTCCGCCCAGTTCGGCGACGGATCCATCAGGCAGCACAACCGTCATACCCAGGATGTAATCACTGGTGACGCCGTATTTTATGCAGCACGGTCCGCCTGCGTTGGTGGCGGCATTACCGCCGATGGAACAGATTTCATAAGACGACGGGTCTGGTGGATAGTACAAACCTTCGCGCGCGGCAACAGCCTTGACGTCATTGGTGATTGCCCCTGATTCGACGATCGCGGTTCGTGACGAGACGTCCACTCGAATAGATTTCATTCGCTCGAGGCTGAGGGTGATAGCGCCGTCGACGGCGGTGGATCCGCCGACGACGCTCGTGCCGGCGCCCCGTGGAATGACCGGGACATTGTGACTGTTGGCGAAGCGCAAGGTCTCCTGGACATCTGCCGTCGTCGAAGCACGTACGACGGCGATCGGAGTGCCGGCTGCGGGATCGAAACTCCAGTCCTGACGATAGGACTGGAGTAGATCTGGATCTGTGATCATCGCACCCGGCGACAATCGTCGGGCGAGCGTGTTCAAAGCGTCGACATTGACCATGATCTGGCTTCAGCCTTCCGATCCGAGATGTGAAACTCATTGTGTCCAAGGCATGTCCGTGGACCTAAGAGTTGAAAGTTAGTATCTCGAGTGCGGTTGAGATCCACCGAATGTGTCGCACGTCATATGTTGCTGAGGTCGGTCAGTACCTGATCGAAGGCGCCGGTACGTCCAGGTGTCACTACCTTCTGAAACAGTGTCAGGACACATTCGTCAAGGGTGTCCGTTGCCGTGAGGGTTCTTCTGGTGACGATACTTCTACCGGACCATCGCCCACGTTCCATGTGAGCCAATGCGATTCCGTCACGCCGGGCTGTTGCCTTTCGGCCCGATGAATGAACGAAGAGGTATCTTCTGCCCGCGATATCGACTTCGCACAGCTTGTTCTTGCGGCGCATGGCCTTGGGTCTCTGGTCGATCAGAGTCCCGATCGTTCCGTCGGACAATCGAAGTGATGCAGGTCGGCCCTTGCGGAATGTGAGCCTTGGTCGATCCTGCTCGGCTGTTGACGATTTCCTCTTCCGCCCGCCGGAAACGGTCTCCAATTCGTCGTCGGGTGCGGGAATCAGTTCGCCTTGGACGCTCCCCGACGGATCGAATATCGATACGGCCGAACCACCTTCGGCAAGGTTCACGAACCAGCCGGTCTCTGTAGGGGTGTTCCATTTCATGTAGATGATTATTCTTCATCGGTGCCGAGGAACGTCAGCAGATAGTCCGAGACGAGGATCGCAGTTGTCGGGAAAGACCTCGACGGACTCGAGCACCAAATCGCGCAGTGCATCGATCACTTCGCCTCGTGACGGAGCTTCTTCGCTGAATTCGTTGACAATCGCTTCGACAGCCAGACGATGAAGAGCCTCGTGCTGGTCGAAGACGTGGCGTAGGCGGGGCAGCATGCCGCGTACGGTGTCAGGCTCGAACGATGCCGGAGTCTGTCGTCACGAGAGCAGCCTAAAGGTCGACGAGGTCAAGGCGTGATTCTGCTGAGACGGCCACTAGGCCCGAACCGTGGCAAGAGCTGTTTTTCGCCAATCCACTCGCAATGTCCCGCTGACTGGGCATCCGGAACCTTCTGCGCCGCGACTGCCTTAGCGTTCTACGTCGATAACCACGTGAAGGGATTTGTTCAATGGCTAAGAATCAGGCACCCCCCGCGACACAAGCCAAGGACATCGTTGTCGATCTACTGGTGATCGGGTCCGGTACCGGCATGGCTGCCGCCCTCACCGCGAACGAACTCGGCTTGTCCACGCTGATCGTGGAGAAGACGCAGTACGTCGGCGGTTCGACGGCGCGGTCCGGTGGTGCGTTCTGGATGCCTGCCAACCCGATCTTGGCGAAAGCCGGTGCGGGCGACACCGTTGAGCGAGCGAAGACATACGTGCGTTCGGTGGTCGGTGATACTGCCCCTGCCCAACGAGGAGAAGCCTTCGTCGACAACGGTGCGGCCACTGTCGACATGCTCTACCGCACGACGCCCATGAAGTTCTTCTGGGCCAAGGAATACTCCGATTACCACCCCGAACTGCCGGGCGGTAGCGCCGCCGGACGTACCTGCGAGTGCCTGCCGTTCGACGCGTCGGTACTGGGAGCGGAACGCGGTCGCCTGCGCCCCGGTTTGATGGAAGCCGGACTGCCGATGCCGGTGACGGGTGCGGATTACAAGTGGATGAATCTGATGGTGAAGAAGCCGAGCAAGGCTTTTCCCCGCATCATCCGCCGCCTGGCGCAAGGCGTTTACGGCAAGTACGTCCTCAAGCGTGAATACATCGCGGGCGGTCAGGCGCTCGCCGCCGGACTGTTCGCCGGTGTGGTCCAGGCCGGTATCCCGGTGTGGACGGAAACGTCGTTGGTTCGGCTCATCACCGAAGACGGCCGCGTAACGGGTGCAGTTGTGGTGCAAGACGGACGTGAAGTGACGGTGACCGCTCGGCGCGGTGTCGTCCTGGCAGCCGGCGGGTTCGACCACAACATGGAGTGGCGCCACAAGTACCAGTCGGAGAGCCTCGGTGAGCATGAGAGCCTGGGCGCAGAGGGCAACACCGGCGAAGCGATCGAGGCAGCACAAGAGCTCGGTGCAGGTATCGGATCGATGGATCAGTCCTGGTGGTTCCCCGCGGTGGCAAGCATCAAGGGCCGCCCGCCGATGGTGATGCTCGCAGAGCGTGCGCTGCCCGGCTCTTTCATCGTCGACCAGACCGGTCGTCGATTCGTGAACGAGGCGACGGACTACATGTCGTTCGGCCAGCGCGTGCTCGAACGGGAAAAGGCTGGCGATCCGGCCGAGTCGATGTGGTTTGTTTTCGACCAGGAGTACCGCAACAGCTACGTGTTCGCAGGCGGTATCTTCCCCCGTCAGCCGCTTCCGCAGGCGTTCTTCGAGTCGGGCATCGCGCACCAGGCGAGCAGTCCGGCCGAACTCGCCCGCAAGGTCGGTCTCCCCGAGGATGCGTTTGCCGAGTCCTTCCAGAAGTTCAACGAGGCCGCTGCTGCAGGTAGCGATGCGGAGTTCGGTCGCGGCGGCAGTGCATACGATCGGTACTACGGCGACCCGACAGTGTCTCCGAACCCGAATCTGCGCCAGCTCGACAAGAGCGCCCTCTACGCGGTGAAGATGACGCTCAGCGACCTGGGCACCTGCGGCGGTGTGCAGGCGGACGAGCATGCACGCGTGCTTCGTGAGGACGGCAGCGTCATCGACGGCCTGTACGCGATCGGCAATACCGCGGCCAACGCATTCGGTCACACCTACCCAGGCGCCGGCGCGACGATCGGCCAGGGGCTGGTTTACGGATACATCGCGGCCCATCACGCAGCAGAGAAGTAGCTCAAACCGTAGATGCACTAGCTAGTAGATCGACCTGACGGGAGATCAGCGCGCGTTTCCGATGCCGGAACGTGCACTGGTCTCCCGTTCGGCGTGTAGCAGCAATGCCAGCTGTATGTCCCATCTCGGTAACGCTGACGTGCCGGGTGACCGAGGCGCGGTATCGTCTCCAGAAGTGATGTGAGGCACTGATTTTTTCACCAGATGCCGTGGAATGAAGTGGCGCCTGATATCGACCGGTCGGGTCGAAAGCGCAAAAACAGGTACTTACCCAGGTAATTCAACCGTGGCGTGGAGCGTCGTGAAGCGACAGCGTATGAGGTGATTCCTCATCCGCAACGCAAGGATCTCCATGTTCCACCCCATTTCCGACCATCCGGGTAGACACCCACCCTGTCGATCTTCGAACGAAATGCCCTCAGTTCGGTCCGGCATTCGTAGCCCTCGATCAACGATCGATTCAGGCACTGCCTCGATGTAAAACCCGTATCTCCTGTGCTGTCACCAGGAGATACAGACCTGCGGGTCTATGCGCGCGATCGCGTTCGAGAGTGGTCACCGTACTTCTCTCCATGGCGCAATCCGAAAATTTCACTCCAACGGAGTCTCGGTGCGATGCACCGCGTAGCTCAGCACGTACTGAGTGCTGTCTGGCGGTAGAGCCTGCGCCGGCTCCGAGCACATCAGTCAAGGAAAATATGAGTAAGCACAGAAAACACAAGCCTTCCAGCACAAAACGATTCATCGCCGTAACTGCAGGACTGGGCGCCCTTGTGGGGGCCGGAGCAGTTGTCAATGCAGGTACCGCCGGTGCGCAGGGCTGGTCGGCGAGTTGCAGTTGGGAGTGGCCGGTAAGCGGATCACTTTCGCAGGGTTACCACGCGGGACATGACGGAGTCGACTTCGCTGTCAACGTCGGCACCGCGCTTCACGCGCCGACATCGGGCACGATTTCTGTTGCCGGACCCAATGATCCGGGTGGATACGGAACGTACATCCAGTTGGAAGCGGACAGTGGCGAGCAGATTCAGATGGGCCACCTCTCCGAAACCTGGGTCGGTGTGGGGCAGCACGTCGAGGTAGGCGACCAGATCGGGGCAACGGGTAACACCGGTAGCTCCACCGGTCCACATCTGCACCTCCGCATTCACAGTGGTGGCGCCGTCGATCCCATGTCCTTCCTGAGTTCGATCGGGGCGTGCGATACCGGGTCGAGCATCGTGCCCGCACCCGCGCCCGTGCCGGCACCGGAAGTAGCACCCGAATCCGCACCGGAACCGGCGCCAGTTCCCGTCGTCTACTCTGAGGCAGCCGAATCTGCACCGGTAGAGAGCATTCCGGAGTCGAAGGCTCCAGCGTCTGGCGAAGAGGTAGTCGTTGCGGCCGGTGATACATTGTTCGGCCTCGCTGCAGAACGAGGTCTCACCTGGCAGCAGCTGTGGGACATCAATCCACAGATCGCCGATCCCGACCAGATCTTTGTGGGCGACGTAGTCAATCTGTGAGAGTGGATAATTCGATACTGATCCTGGGGTGAGTCAAAGATTCGTATACGACCGGTTCCAGTACCCGAGTTAACTCCGAGTTCCAGTTGGTGCGTGTGAGCGCTGCAGCCGGGCCGTGTATTTCACGGTCCGGCTGTTTGCGCGCTCCGAGAAGTGATTCCTACCGAAGTGCTGATGCGTGGCGGTTCGCTTCTTGGGCAGCCACGGCCAATCGCGGGGGATCTTGCCGATACTATTGAGCCCGTGAACCGGTCCGCGATCACCTCCCTACGTCGACGTTGGTCAGATGAGGGCGTCGACAATTTACGGGCGCAGCTGCTCGATCAGTCGCGGATCGTCAAGCCGCCCCACACTCTCGTCTCCCCCTGGGCGGAGACCGATGACGGGCTGATCGACGTGCGTGGCCTGACAGCGGGTAGCGGTGGATTGGACATCCGGTATCTCACGTTGGAACGGATTGATCTGAGTTTCGCTCGGGGTGCGATCTCCGTCTTCGAATCCGAATTATTCGACTGTCGTTTCGATTTCGTGGCACTGACCGGACAGACCCGTTTCAATCGCCGATTCGAACGGTGCAGTTTCCGGGGTGCCACGCTCTCGCGTCTGGCGCTCGGACCGAGGGTCGTCGATTGCGATTTCACTGGAGCCAAAGCACGCGGGCTCCGCTCCGTGCCCAATACTGTGTTCGAACGATGTGCATTCGACGACACAGACCTGCCTGGTGCGCAGTTCGCCGATACCTCTTTCGTGGAGTGCACTTTCGGCGGCGCACGATTCTCGGCGGCCACGAGTTTTGTGCGCTGTTCCTTCACCCGGACCGCTGTCGAGTTCTCCGAGGCGCGAGTGTCGCGAACAACATGTGACGGCACCGCGATTCCGGATCAATGGGCAGGTGAGGCTGATTCAGCAGTCGCACTGGAGCGGTATGCCGGTCGATATGCCCGAGCACTCGGCGTGGGGGACACAGAGGGTATGGCCCTCGATCCTGAAATGGATGATTCGTAAAGGGGGCAGATCGATGACTCGCGGGGTCACGTTCAGAACAGTATTCGGTGGACCGTCGGTGCCGCTCGACTTCATTGAGGAGTTGAGTCGGCTCAGACACCGGCTGAGGGGCATCGCGATGCAGTACGACTTCGATCTGTTTGTTGTCGTTGGTGGCGACATCACCGTGGTGACCGATCCGACCGGGATCCGGCTTCCGCGTGTGTTTCTGGGCAGGCGTACCGCTACGGCGCAGGTTCAGATGAACACTGACGACGTGATGGGGGTGTCCGACCCGCGTGCATTTCTGTACACGACGATCCATGCGGCACTGACGGAACTGATCGCGCGTGTCTCAGACCGCGACAACGTCTTCGATGCGGACGGGGAGCGGGCGAAGATCGAGTTCTTGATCCTCGATGACAGTGGCGAGCGCGAATCAAAGCTGTGATGGCAATGACAAATGCTGCGCTCCCAAATTCGTCAGGCTGTTGTCACTTTCTGGCATCAAACACTGCGGTGGGCCCAATGAATCCGGACATTCCGGCTATACGATGTGTGTATGCGTTGTAACCGTACGTGTCACGGGTGGCCGGTGTCGGCGCGCTTCGTCTCTGTTGTGTGAGTGTTTCGTCCCGCTCCGCCCATTTCGGGCGATTCTTCATCTAGCTGAGGTTGGTGAATCTTCGGCTTGCGTCGTGGAACGATCCTCAGGCTTCGCCCGGGCTTGACGACTGAATACGGCCTTCCGTCCGCCCGAATAGGCGGACGGAAGACCTCAATTCAGTTGCGGGTGAACGCACTCGGCGATCGCGGTCGGGTCTTGTCAGGGTTGAAATTCGTCGTTGGATGAATTCTCCGGCGAGCCGGCCGCGAGTATGCGCGTCCACCACCTTTGTCGCTGCGGATCTTCGTTCCAGACGACCGGTTCAGCCAGAGCTGCGGCGGGGGCCATGATTGGCGCGGGCATAGTGGACCTCCTGGATGAAAGGTTCTTGTACAGTCGATTTCGTGCCAAGCCGTTCAGGTCAGGCTTCGATCTGTCCCTGAGTTTCTGCCTCGGAGTTGGCAGTGCTGGACGGCGGCCCCGACGCGATTTCGATCCGCCGCGGTTTCGCCTTCTCTGCGATCGGCAAGCTCACGGTCAACACGCCGTTGTCGTACGAGGCGACGATCCGCTCGGAGTCGATGTCCTCACTGATGGACAGCTGCCTTCTATACGTTCCCGTGAAACGCTCACTGGCCAGCCACGTCACTCCATCTTCGGAGAGAGCACTGCGGTGCGCGGTCAAGGTCAGGGTCGAGCCATCTACCTGTACGTCCACCGATCCCGGGTCGACGCCGGGAAGATCGGCGTGAAGGACGTAGTGATCATCGATCTTGTAGAGGTCCATCGGCATGAAACGTGGACTTCGGTTGCTGCCGGTTTCGGTAGCAAGCAAGGACTTGGTGATCGCGTCGATGTCGGTGAAGGGATCGAAACGAAGCACAGCAACACACCTCCCGTATCGTCTAAGAAAGGCCACCGTCACCTCGACGGCGACCGAACTCACTGTGCGAGAACATGATAACCAACCGATCTGGCACTCTGCAACCTTGAGTGCCAGATTCTTCGACTGAACTTCGGCTAGATTTTCGGGAGCATCTGGGGGGCGTGGCTGTTCGGTGATCACGCGATCACTCGAGTCCTGCTGGATCAGGACACCTGGGTTCAAGAATCCGCAGATGCCTCGGTTCGATCCGCCTCGAACGAGTGTGATGAAGTACCAGTCAGCTTGTGGTGCTGGCTATTTCGTCGAGAGCTCGTTCTACGGTTTGCGCGATCTTGCTTGCCGGAGGGAGATGCTCGGCATCGGTCTGGATTCCGATCCAGAATTTGTCGTTGTAGGACGCTGCTGTGAAGCCGATTCGAACATTGCCCGCCAACGGGCCGAGCGGCCAGAGTTGGACGAGCGCTGCCCCGTCGAGCGTGAGCGGACCGCGTGGTCCGTGAACATTGGACACCACTGCACCGATCATGTGCTGTCGCTTCGCGAATTTGTCGAAGATGCCGGCTACACGCGGCGACCGAAATGTTGTTCCTGCCGCACGTGCGGACGGTTTTGCGGCCGCAGTTTGCTTCGCGACGATTGCGACGGCACGTTCCAGGTCTGTTTCTTGAAGTGGGAGGTCGATGATCATGAATCCGACGGCGTTGCGTGCGTCTCCGATCGCTGTGACTGCGACGGGGACCGATACGGCGATCGTTTTCGGAATGGACTCGCCACGATCTTCGAGGATGAATCGCAGTCCGGTGCCCGCTGCAACGAGGTAGGCATCGTTCAATGTGCCTCCCACACTTTGCGCACCGCGCACGACCGGAGCGGTCCGGGTGCTGACGGAAGCGATGGATCTCGTGGTGCCGATTGTGCCGAGCAGTACCCGTGATCGGATCGGCCGATGTAGGAACGTCCCGATTCGAAATCGGAGGAGGTCCAGGGAACTGGCCTTCTGGGGGATGTGTGGCTCGGGGGAGTGGCCGGTTTTCGCCGTTGGTGGCGCCCCTGGGTCGGGTTTTTTCGAATCAGGCGAGGCGAACAAGCGCTCGAAAAGGTCGCTGGCACCGGCGCCGTCGAGAACCGCATGATGCACTCGAATGACGATGCCGCACTGACCAGTTCGAGCTACAGGAATCAATGCGATGTGCCACAACGGTCGGGTGGTGTCAAGGGGTTGCATCACAAGTCGACCACAAACCGCTTCGAAGTCGGGTTCGGTGGGACCGCGTTCCTCCAGTGAGACATGGAGGTCGACCTCTATGTTGCTTTCCGTCCACCACCATGACCCATGCCGCACAATCGGTCGTTGCCGCAACAACGGTTCCTGCGCGATCTGCGCGGCGAGTGTTCGGTGAAGATGCGCTAGATCCGGTCGACCGTCGCTGTCGACAAAGCCGCCCGGAGAGAGCAGACCGGCAATAGTGACCAGGTACGGCTGGACATCCACACCGAGCTGGAAGCTCGCAGCGTCGACGGGTGATATCGGCACGTCGGGTGTGGTGTCGACCATCTGCTGAGCCTAATCGAGGCGACACGGTGGACGGCGCTGGTTTCGGCTAGCGGATCACCAAGTCGTGGTCGGTGGCGCTGAGCGTGATCGCGGCAATGGGGTTTCCGCGCATCCAGTCCTGCACGAACGCGTTCAGAGCGGGGTTCGATGCCCGATCCGCGTACGCGTCCGACGGGATCTCGATTGCCCCGACGAGGTGGCGCGGATCGGCATCGAGGCCGGATGCGCGGGGAGTCATCCGTAGTCCGTCGGCGGTGTGCAGGACGACCGGAAGAACCGTGCCATCCGGTGCAGTCACGGTCGCGGTCCGGGTGGTGGCGACCGGGTCGAAATGGTCCACGTCCAGTCGGTATCCGGACGGTTGTGCGTACTGGCCGATCGCGTCCAGCATGCGCGGATCCACCACAGAGTACGGAAACCCGATGTCGATCAGAGTCTGACCGTCGATGGCGCCGTCGCGGGCGGGCAAGGTCGTGGACAAGTGCCAGGGGGCAGCGGGGGACAGGGTATCCGTCGACCGGTCTGTCGGCGCGTTTTCGATCAGTGTGCCGAGAAGGGACGCGCCAGTCGGCGTGAACTCCCAAGCATCCCCGACGAGATCCTTGTGCCAGAAACCGGATTCGGCGCCGCGGCGGCCCTCGACACGCAACTCCCGCCGGTTCGGGCCAGGGCCGAGTGAGTGCACACTGATCGCGGATGTGACTTCACCGGGAATCTTGGGCTGGTGCACCCAGTCCGGTGCCGGAAGTTGGATCGCGGCGGTGCTGCGGTCCAGCGTTTCGGCCACGAGGTTGGGTGCCGACGGCTTGTCCGACTGATCTTCCCAGCTGTAGCGGAAGAAGATCGAGTCCGATCCCGAAGAATCGAAATCAAATGTGCGGGTGTACATGTCGCCGTACTTGTTCATCACGAAAGTGGTTGATCCGGCCGCCGACAGCGAGTCCGCCTGGAATCGCCCGCCGAGCGGGCCGCCGATCTCGTAGCTGTCGTCGTTGGGCAGCCACGGGTCTGCGTAAGTTATTCGGCTGCCGTCCGCGGTCAGCGTGGGGATCATCGTCATCTTGGCGAGTCCGACGAAGTGAATCCGTCCTGCGATGTCGGTGAAAGTTTGATTGTCCCAGGGCGACGAGACGCTCAGCGCCCACCCGTTCGGCCGGTCTCCCGGAAGTTGTCGGCCTGGACCACTCCAGAGGGGCGCGCCCCACGCGGAAGTCCAGTTCCACACGAGCGGGTCCTGGGAGGCGTTGTCCATCGTGTAAACCCAGCCGTTGTCGTTGACTGCGACGAGTTCGTCGTCGTCCAGTGATATCCCGACCAGTCGTCCACGTAGGCATTCGGGCATCGGCACGAAACGCCATGGCTCGGTCGTTGGTTCGCCGGGTGCCCGCGGACGAGCGAGTAAGTCGTGGTCGACCAGTGCAAAGTCCCAGAATCGATTGAATTGGGTTGTTGGCGTGCGCATCTCGATGGAAGACGGGGTGGCCGTGCCGTTGAACAACGGAAGGTTTTCCAACCCGACTCGTCCGCCTCCCGAGGGTGCGCCGGGTGGCAGTTGGGCGGTTCCGAATGGTACGCAACTGGCCGGCCCGGTTTCGGTGGGCGTGGCTGCGGAGAGGGGAGTGGACCACAGCAGGCCGGCGGCGAAGAGGATGCCGACGGTCGACAGTCGCGATCGGTACGGGTGCGAAACTCCACTCGCGGTCTCGTTCACCGTCCGATTGTCGCATGATCGGCACGTTGAATCTGCGGATTGTGAGGTTTGTCCATCTGTGTCGGTTGCGCCGAGAGTGCCGATCGCTGCGTTGGTTGTTGTGAGTGGAACGAGAGTGCTTGTACTGCAAAGGTATTCGCCGTGTAGCTGAGTTTGCCATGACCTGCAGATACGGTGGGGTGATGAGAAGGCCGAAGTCGCTGGGTGAATGGTTGGTAGCTGCCCCTCCGGAGTCGTCCAAGCCACCGGGGCCGATTCTTTTGGCATTCACCGTTGTTCCGCTTATTGCGTTGGTCTGCCGGCATTACGGGTGGTGGCCTTCGCCATTCGGTGACTTCAGGTGGTTCGATCCTCTCCTCGTCAGCGCTGCGGCTCTGCTCACCTTGATCGTTGTTGGTCTGGTGTGGGCGGTTCGTACGCTCTACGTTCTCGGCCAGGACCGACGGTGGTCGTGGTGGATCCTGCCCTCTCCGGTTGCCGTTATCGCCGCGGTCGCTGCGGTGTTGTTGATGCCGCCGGCAACTTTCCTCGACAAGAGCGGAGAGTTCGAGACCATCGCGATTGCTCTCCTAGAGCAGCCTGGATCGACTGTGGAAGAGCTCGAGATCGGCCAGTTCGAGATCAGCAGTGCCCATGTCGTACGTCCCGATGAGGTCTACTTCATCGACAACGACAGCATGTTCACCACCACGAGTGGATGGGTGTACTCGCCCAGCGGCGCACCTACGGGGTTCGACGATTTCTCCGCAAAGCACCTCGGCGGACCTTGGTACGAGTTCACGGCGGTCTGGCGTGACTGATTCGCGCCATTTCACGCATGAAGTGCGTCGATAAATCGAGTGGCCCGTGTCGAGGACCTGTGGCTACCATCGGGGTGTGGACATCGTGATGCCCCATGGGCGTGAGGAGGTTGTCGGCGTCGTATTCGCCGGCAGCAGATAGCGCATTTCGGACCCGACAGCACTAGGTGCTGGTCGGGCCATGAGCTGTACCCACCTTCACCGATCCACGATTGGCATACACCCATGATCATTTTGACCGATACATCTGTTCGTTCCAGCCTCGTCAACGCAAGTCGTAAGGAGAAGTCCGACCTCACCCTGCCGGATGGCTTCGACGCCATCGACTTCGACGCTCTCGACTATCTGGGCTGGCGAGATCCCAAAATGGGCCGACGCGCCTACGCGATCGTCCCGACACTCGACGGGGAGATCATCGGAGTCTTGCTCGTTCAAGCGCAAGCCACTCCACGGTCGCGTGCCCAGTGTTCCTGGTGCCGTGACACGCGCCTTCCCAACGAGGTCGTCTTCTACGGCGCCAAGTTGGCCGGGCCCGCTGGTCGACGTGGCAGCACAGTCGGAACACTGATCTGCCGAGACTTCCAGTGCTCGGCCAATGTTCGTAACGACCCCCCGCTCCCGTATGCCGGCTACGATGCCGCCGCTGCGCGCCAGGACCGGAAAGATGAACTGGTGCTGCGTGCTTCGAGTTTTGTCGAGCGAGTGGCTCGGCAGTAGAGGGGACCCCGGGGACGCGATATCCCTGTTGTGAAGTTCGGCCCCTCCCTGGGCTGAGGAAGGGGCCGAACTGCCTGGACGGTGTCGATCCGAGGGGCACTCGGACACGGTGCGACATCTGGCGTCGCACATGATTACTCGGTCAGGGCGTTGCTCGACGTAAAATGA
This sequence comes from Rhodococcus sp. P4_E4, assembly GCF_056401575.1. Taxonomy (NCBI): domain Bacteria; kingdom Bacillati; phylum Actinomycetota; class Actinomycetes; order Mycobacteriales; family Nocardiaceae; genus Rhodococcus; species Rhodococcus sp. P4_E4. Next base: position 258,009 of record NZ_JBFUJB010000003.1, read on the forward strand.
CCCAGGCTCCGGCTATGCAGGCGATGGCCAGGGCCAATGGAAGTAGTGCCATCGGCACCACTCGGGAAGTATCGGCAAACCACGAACCGATCGCCGGCCACCAGCTGGCCCAGGTGATTACGATCGCTGACAGGCCGAGCACACCGAAGAGACCGGTGAGAGAGGCGAGCAGACCGGTGGTCCTCCATCGCTGGTAGATCGCACCTGTCAGCATTGCGATCGAACTGGTCAGCAGCAGCGTCGCGAACAGCGCGAGCAACTGAACGGCTGCGCTGTCGGTGAAATAGCGTGCGATGCCGAACATGCGCATGTGCACACCCCAGCCGTTGGTGGCGGACTCCACCACTGACAGCAGTTGTAGCGCGATTGCGAAGATTGCGGACTGTGCCAACGCCATTATCGTGGTGGCAGTGAAGAACTCGCGGCGAGTCACGCTCAGCCCGAGCGCGAACGGGAACGTCTGGGTCATCGACTGGAGGTAGAACGCCAGCACGAAACCGTAAACGGAGAACACACTGCCGGTGAATCCCTCACCCTGCTCGTTTCCGACGATCGCGTAGATGGTGAAGCTGATGAGGAAAGAGATCAAAAGGATGCCCACCGGCCAGGCGATCAGCAACGGCCACGCGACCGTGTGCAGTTGGAGGACGGAACCGATCCTGGACCGGGTGGGCGCCTTCGGGACCGTCCGGGGCGCTGTCGTTGCGATGCTCATGCGGTGATCTCCTTGCGCTGCGTCGAAGTCGCGATGACAAGTTCCTGCAAAGATGCCGGTTCCACTTGGACTCCCGCCTCCCGCAGTCGGATTCGCTCGGTCTCGGTCACATCGGCCTGCAACATGATTCGGCTGTGGGAGCCTAGTGTCTCCCGGCGCAGGACCCTGCCGGACGCGGCAACAGCATCCACCGCATCAAGGGGGCCGGATACCACTACGGCGCGACCTCGCAGTGCGTCTGCGTCCTCGTCGACGACAATCCGGCCGCTGTCTACGACGATCACGTGCTCGAGCAGATTGGCTACCTCGTCGATAAGGTGAGTCGAAAGCACTACAGTGCGAGGATGTTCGGCATAATCGGCAAGCAGACGATCGTAGAAGAGTTGGCGTGCAACGGCATCGAGGCCGAGATACGGCTCGTCGAAGAGCGTGAGCGGTGCACGGGAGGCAAGTCCGATGATCACTCCCAACGCTGACCGCATGCCGCGCGAGAGCTTCTTCACCTTGCGGCACAGTGGAAGTTGGAAATCGTCGAGCAGTGTCTCGGCGAACGCGTGGTCCCAATTCGGGAGCAGATGGCCGGCGGCGACGAGTACATGCTTGACCTTGAGGTCCTCGGGGTACGTCTGGCTTTCCTTGACGAAGCACACGTTCGCCAAGACGTCGGCATTTTCGAAAGGGGCAGCGCCGAATACCTCGACGTGGCCGCTGGTGTGCAGGTCCTGTCCGGTCAGTATCTGCATGATCGTGGTCTTGCCTGCGCCGTTACGTCCGAGCAGGCCGTAGATTTTGTTCTGGCCGATCTCGAACGAGACGTCCGAGAGCGCATCGACGTCCCCGTAGCTTCTGTTCACTGCTCGCATCGAGGCGACGAGTTCAGTTTCGTCGAAACGCCTGACGTGCGACTTGGTCGTTGTCGTGCTTGAGTTCATCGGTCCGCCTTCCTGTCGTCCAGCATGGATTTGAGTTCGTCGAGGGAAATCTGAAGGCGGTCGGCCTCCATGACCAACGGCTCGATGTATTGGCGCGCGAACGCTTCTCGTCGCCTGAACCTGAGTGCGTCGCGGGCGCCGACGGTGACGAACATTCCGATTCCCCGTTTCTTGTAGAGGAGCCCCTCGCCTACGAGTTGATTGAGGCCCTTGGCTGCCGTCGCCGGATTGATTCGGTGGAACGCCGCCAGTTCGTTGGTTGAGGGCACCTGCCCGTCTTCCGGCAGTGAGCCGTCGATGATCGAGCCTTCGATCTGCTCGGCGATCTGCTGGAACAGTGGTCGTCCGTCGTCGATCACGATGATCGACGCCCGGTGTTCACTGGTTCATTACTCATGTAATGAACCATAGAACGTCGTGGGGCATGTTGGCAATGAGATCGCGGAATCTGGCACCGATGCCTTGGGTCTCCGAGCGCTACCCATCGGGATATTCATCGCAGAGGCTGATGGAACAGCTTGGATGCAGACCAGCTACGACTTCCAGATCCCCGGGGCGCTGCGCACAGGCATTGAGCTTCTGGGGAACCGTGGAACCGCCGATCTAGGTGGTCGACCACGGGACGGGGCACCTTCGGGTGGCCGGTAGTTATCGCCTCAATGAATTCGGCCACCTCTTCGATGACGGCAACTATGTCGCGGGGGTCATTCTGCATGGGCGTTGTAGCTTGGGGAGTTTGCTATGCGTTGACGCAAACACCCGTCAGCATCGGCAGTTCGCCACCCAACGTGAAGCAGGCCAAACCGCAGCCTCGGCTTCGGGGCGTAACCCGGAGTCGTAGAACAGAAGCCGGACCGCACGCCGCGGTCGGGCCCCTTTCGTCAACCCAAAGACGGAATCGCATCCACCGCAAGTAGGGACTTAGCGCCCCGTTTTGGTGTTTCTGTACTGATTCGCAATCCCGATACGTACGCTTCCGACCAGGGAATCGGACACTCGACCAACAGGGGTATTTATGCCGAATGTGACAGTGAAGTTCGGGGGTTCAGACCCGGAAACAGCAGACCTCGCACGCCGGGCACTGCAACCAGTACTCGACAGCATCTACCGCACATACCGCAGGAAACCGCTCGCATTCGTCGAAGCCGCACTGAAACGCGCAGGCCGAGGGAGCTTCTCACAAGCAGGAATTGAACGATTCGCCAATTACATTTCAAGAGGCGACCGACCGATCCTCACCAAATAGTGCGGCCGCCCGTAATCAGGCCGAAGACCGAAGCGTTTCCACCGGCTACCTGGTCGACGACTAAATTTATCGGTGCCAACTAGGTACAGGTCCATCGTGGTCAACATCGGAGACAGCTCCCGCTCGCGTCCGAGATCGGTAGCTGCCTCAACGTGGCAAGGGCACTCGCGCCAGCAGACGTATTCGATCACCTGGAGCTGAGAATGCTGTTTGAGCAGATGCACATTAAATCGACCTCTGTGTGAATTCTGCTCACGGTGCATACTCGCGTGATCAAACCGGCGTCGCTGTGACATTTGGTTGCTGATCCTATTCGGGGCGGCCTCCACCGACTATTTGGGACCTGTCAAACACAATCTCCCCTTCCTGGACAGTTAGGGGAGATTGTGTTTGTGACCACCGCACGATCCACGCATCTGCTGATATGCAAGTTTCAGGCAGAGCTGAAACTGTCATCCACATGCGGTCGGCCGATCTTTTCTACAAGTCGGGTGCGGTTAGTGGCCCTGCGCCTTCTACTGAGAAGGGGATCGTGGAACCGTTCGCCATCGCCACGATCACGTTGACGATAGCAAAGAGGACGTTATTCATTTCAAATTCACCTCCTCTCTCCGTCTAGGGCCCGGCAGCATTCGCTACTGCATACAGGGCAGAGGTCCTGCTATCGAAATTGGGACCTGCAATGTAAGCGGGCGAGCCTGGACCGAATGAGGTGACTGTCCTGATATATCCGAGGCCATTCGAGGAGTTGTAGTCCACCAACCAAGGTCCACCAGAATCGCCTCCGCCAAAGTTGCCCGGTTTGGGAGTTGCGTGAGAAGCCGTAGCTCCGAACGTCATAACCAAGGAAGACGCTGCAGTGCTTGCGAGGAATAAGGTTTCGACTCTGGGCACCTACGGCCTTCTATCGAATTGGGGCCAACCTGCCGGTTTTTAAGATCTTCGGGAGGTAGCGCGGCGCTAATGTGACAGTCCTCCAAACTGGGGTATTTCTTCGAGCTTTATCCGGCTCTTTCGGATCCGGAGTGTATGAGTCGAACCACGGATGATCCGAGCAGGCACAAGATGTAGGTCGGTGAGGGTTTTTAATGTGCAGGCCGATGGTCGTGCATTGGGACTTACGGTTAGGGCTGTCCGATACTGAGGAAGAATACGTACTTGATGCTTTTCGAAGGTGATTTTTGACGGACTTGGGTATTTTCACAGTTGTGATTGTGAGAAGACCTGCATTCTTGCGTGAGTTGTGGTTCCCGGCGTCCGGGTGCGCTACGGCAGATCGATCATCGACCTCGATGCCACCCTCGTGACCTCCCATTCGGAGAAAGAGAAAACTGCGCCGAATTTCAAGCGGGGCTACGGTCTCCATCCTCTTTTGGCGTTCGTCGACCACGGTGAACACGGCACAGGTGAACCCTTGAGTTTCCTGCTGCGGCCAGGCAACGCCGGTTCCAATACCGCTGCCGACCACATTCAAGTGACCCGACAAGCATTGGCGCAGTTGCCGTTCCGAACCAGCGGCGGCGTCGGGAAGAAAGTGCTGATCCGCACCGACGGTGCAGGCGGCACCCATGCCTTCCTCGAATATTTGACCGCCCGGCGATTGTCGTATTCGGTCGGGTTCACCTTGACCGACGCGATGGCAGAGGCGGTTGATGACATTCCCGAAGATCTGTGGATACCGGCACTCGATTCGGGTAGCGGCATCCGAGACGGAGCCGGGTCGCAGAACTGATCGGGCTCGTCCACTTGCCGGGCTGGCCTGCAGGAATGCGGCTCATCGTGCGTAAAGAACGACCCCATCCCGGCGCTCAACTGCTGACCGACCGTAACGGTCTGCGGTTGACCGCGTTCGTGACCAATACAGTCGTCGGGAGCCTGCAAACCTTGGAGCTGCGGCACCGTCGTCGGGCTCGCTGGGAAGACCGAATCCGCACAGCCAAGGACACGGGTTCGACGAACTTGCCGTTGCACGGTTTCGCGCAGAATGCGATCTGGTTGGCGATCGTCACGCTCGCTTCCGAGTTGACAGCATGTATGCAGATATTGGCGTTGGCCAGCAGTGATGCACGGCGGTGGGAACCGAAACGACTCCGCTTGCGACTGTTTTCGATTGCCGGGCGCCTCGCCCGCCATGCTCGGAAAACGCGCCTGCGCCTATCGGAGCGGGCGCCGTGGTCCGGACTGATCACGGCAGCGTTGGCAAGGCTGGAGGCGTTGCCGGCACCGACCTAAATCACGGTGAATCTTGTTGGCACGAGCGGAAAGAACACGACTCCGGAGAAGTGGAATCTGGCAGCATCCCGACTGCACACGGGTCGACCAGGGGCCTCTCATGAAAGATTGAGGCTAGCACCCCGATTTGCGTTGGATGCATGTTGACTGATCACTGAATGGAGGAGGTTGTGTACCTGCCGTGTAGCTGTCACAGGATTTGGGGCCCAAACAAGCGAAGTTCGCCTGCCCCAAAAGGGCTCTGAACTGCGGAGAATCGGTGGAGCCGATGACGGGAATCGAACCCGCGTATTCAGCTTGGGAAGCTGATGTTCTACCATTGAACTACATCGGCGTCGCAGCCGACCGGACGTGTTTTCACCGCCGATCAACGTGCTTTCCGAACATTATCAGACGAGCTTTCAAGCAGCGGTGTCCCCGGCCGTCATTGATCAACACAGGCGTGTGGAAGTCGGCGCCATCGGTGAATGATTTGCCCACAAGTTCTGCGCGGGAAAGCCTTTCGGCATGGAGAACTTGAGACAGGTGGGTCTGGGCTCTGCCGTGGGAGTCCAGAACCCGCGCATCGTGTTCGGTAGCCACAGTGTGATCGCACCCATCGATGGGTCGGCACTGCCCGCAGAACCGGTAACCTCTACCTGTGCTGCTCTCCGATCGTGACATCCGTGCCGAAATCTCCGTTGGACGTCTGGGTATCGACCCTTTCGACGATTCCATGGTGCAACCGTCGAGCGTCGACGTGCGCCTGGACGGTCTTTTTCGGGTTTTCAACAACACGCGGTACACGCACATCGACCCGGCACTGCGCCAGGACGAGCTGACCAGCCTGGTCGAACCGGCAGAGGGCGAGCCGTTTGTACTGCATCCCGGCGAGTTCGTTCTCGGCTCGACTCTCGAAGTGTGCTCACTGCCGAACGACCTGGCCGGCCGCCTCGAAGGTAAGTCGAGCCTCGGGCGCCTGGGCCTTTTGACGCACTCCACTGCCGGCTTCATCGACCCGGGTTTCAGCGGCCACATCACACTGGAGCTGTCCAACGTCGCAAACCTGCCGATCACGCTGTGGCCGGGAATGAAGATCGGGCAGCTCTGCCTGCTCAAGCTGTCGAGCGCTGCAGAGTTCCCCTACGGAAGCTCCGAGGCCGGATCCAAGTACCAGGGCCAGCGCGGCCCGACTCCGTCGAAGGCGTACCTGAACTTCAACCGCAGCTGAACGAACCAACTTCGGGGGGAGTGGCATGATCGGAATTTTCTACGGTCTGGTGTTCATGAACTTGTTGTTCGTGACCAGCACCGTGTGCTTGATGAAGCCGTCGAAGGCCAGTGTTGTTGCGACCGTCTGCGCAGGAGTGGCGTGGCTCTTCTTCAACGGCCCGCTGGAAGGTCAGGTCTTGTGGTCGTTGAATCGAGAACACGGTCTGACGGTCTCGGATCTGATGTCGCTTGTTGCCTTCGGCATCGCCGCTCGTGGTTGGAATCAGGTCCGTAAGGTCCGCGAAACCGTCGACGCCGATCGTTACTGACCTGCGAGCTCACCTCAATTGAACGCCACGATTCGGACAGAAGTTTCGACCTGGAGCACAACGGTCGGCGAATCGGGCACAATTACTGAGTATGTGGTGGATTGTCGGAGGCGTACTACTCGTATGGGTCGTGTGTTCCATTCCGATTGCCATCCTGGTCGGACGCGGTATCGCGCGCCGGGACCGCGCAGAATTCGACGGCCGAAATCAACAGTGGGCCGACGAGGTTGTCAGGTCGATAGAGAAGCAATCGGATCAGGACAATGCCGATCGGCGTAAGCCACCACTGATCAGCTGACCAGCTGGACTTTCCGGAGGTGAGTGGGCGTGGAACTTCCATCCGATACTCCCGACGACGTCGTGGCCGCAGCCGCCGGAGGACCCAGGATTCCGCAGTTCGATCCCACAGTCGGGATTCCGGTAGTTCCGCCTGCGGGAGATGCTCCACACCGGTTGGTGGTCATCGGCGACTCGCTGTCGCAGGGATTTCAGAGCGGGGCGGTCTTCAATGCCGAGCTGTCGTATCCGTCGATCATTGCTCACCAGTTGGGCTGGCTCGATCGGTTCCGCTTTCCCCGATACGGCGGTCCGGGCGGGCTCCCACTCAACATCGAACTGCTGCTCCGCACCCTCGAAGAGCGCTTCGGCCCACGGCTCGACCTCTGGGAGGTTCCGCTCGCACTCTTTGCTGCACGCGGGTTCATGGATCAGGTGGAGGACTACTGGGAGCGTGGGCCGGGCAGCGTGGCGCCGACGTTCTCGGCGATCAATCACAACCTTTCGGTCTACGGGTGGGATCTTCGTGACGCTCTGACCAAGACCGCGCATGGGTGTGAGGCAGCCCTGCACGAACCGCACGACGACCTGATCAGCCAGATCGTCGAGAACAACGGCGAACGCGCCGCACTGAGAGTTCTGCCGCGAGGCTCCGAGGCAGAGAAGCGCATGACGGCGTTCGACGCGGCAGCGGAACTGGGCAAGGAAGGCATCGAAACTCTGATCGTCTTTCTCGGGGCCAACAATGCGCTCCGCACCGTCACCGAACTCCGAGTCGAGTGGAGCGGCAACAACTTCCGTGACCCGGACGGCAAGCGCGAATACACGGTGTGGCAGCCCGAGCACTTCGCGTCGGAGTACGCCGAGGTGCTGGCCGCGATCCGCAAGATCAACGCCCAGCACGTCATCCTCTGCACCGTCCCACACGTGACCATCGCACCGATCGCCCACGGGCTCGGCGGCAAGATCGAAATCGGATCCCGCTATTTCCCGTACTACGCGCGACCGTGGGTGCGCGACACAGACTTCGACCCACAGCGCGATCAACACATCACCGGCGCGCAGGCGTGGGCCGTCGATACCGCAATCGACATGTACAACGACGGAATCGAGCAAGCCGTCGCGAATGCCCGTCGGGTGGGGAAGGACTGGTACCTCTGCGATATTGCCGGGTTGCTCGAGCGCGTGGCCTCACGGCGCTACGTCACCGACGTCAATGCGCGGCCGTCATGGTGGACGCCCTACCCCCTCCCCAAAGCACTGACCGACTTGCAACCCGTGCCGGACTCGCTGTTCCTCTCCGCCGACGGTCGCGGCGGCCGCGCTTCGGGCGGCCTCTTCTCGCTCGACGGCGTTCATCCCACGACAGTCGCGTACGGGGTGATGGCGCAAGAACTGGCGAACATCATGGTCACGGCCGGGGTCCAGTTTGACCGCGCTCAGGTCGATTTCGACCGACTCGTCCGACGCGACACCTTGGTGCGCACTCCGCCGCAGAATCTCGATTCCACGCTCGGCGTCATCGGCTGGGCCGACGAGCACCTCGGCTTTGCCAAACGCGTGTTCGGTCTCTGATTTTCAGCTTGCCTTCGACATCGTCGGTGCGACGATGCGTTCCGCGTACTCCCGCAACAGTGCCACCAGGTCTACGTCGTCGACGGAAAGTCTGCCGGTCGGACCTATCGCAGCCAAGGCACCGACGACACACCTTTCCGCGTCGTGGATCGGGACGGCGACGGCGGAGCGTCCGACACGAATCTCGTCGACCTCACAGGCGGGCTCGCCGCGCCGGATCCGAGAGAGTTCGAGTTCCAACTGGTCGCCGTCGGTGATGGTGTGTGCGGTGACCTTTCGCAATGGGGCCTCGGCCAATTCGGGTCGGCTGGCGAGGAGCAGCTTCCCGATAGCCGACGCGTGAACGGCTGTGACCAGCGTCCGTTCGCCGCTGAGCTCGTGGTCTGGATCGCGATCGACCAGTCGAATTCTGTTCTCTGCAAACGACGCGAGGTAGACGCCGAACCGTAGCTGTTCGCGGAGTTCTTCGAGGAGCACCGAATTGTCGACGGGGGTGGGTTCGGCGGCAGCCCCGGCCAATTCACGGGTGCGTCGACCCAGCGCGAAGCCGGAGAGGTCGGCGATCCGAACCAGGTAACCGTCGGCGACAAGGATGTTGAGCAACCGATACGCAGTGGCAGGTGGGATGTCGGCAAGGGCGGCAATGTCCTTGGCGGTGGCTCCCGATCCGAGCCTGGCCGCCGACTCGAGGAGGGCAAGGGCGCGCTGAACCGCTCGGGGTTCGTGCCCACCGAGGTCGCGTGGTCGGCCCACCATCAGCGGGCGCCGGCAGTCGGCTCGCCCACCAGCACGATGTTTCCGGCTGCGTCGGTGGCGAACACCCCAGCTCCTGGTAGTACGTCCTCGGTTTCGGGACTGTCGAACGCGCCGACGTGCAGCAGGCTCTTGGGGCTTCGGCGTCGCAGGTAGAACTGCCAGAGCGTGCCCGAGGTCAGGATCACGAGCACAGCGATCGGTGCAACGTACGCATGGTCGATCGTGTTGGCGTAAACGAGGTAACCGAGAACTATCGCACCGGCACCACTTCCACACGACGCGGCTGCGAGAACGCCGGGAGTGTGCTCTCCGATACGCGTCAGGAAGACAACCGATGCGATCGCCACCAGTGCATAGGCAACGATGACGGCACCGCGAACCGTCAGTCGAACGTCGTCGAAAATCTCTCCGCGTCCAAGGATGGCAAAGGCTCCGCCGCCCACCAGAACTGTGCAGACGACGACGGTCAGCGCGAAGTAGGGCGTGCGAAATGCGCTGTGAACCGAGGCGAACCGGCGGGGGAGTAGGCGTTCGACGCCGAACGAGTAGACCAGTCGCGACGCAGCATTGGACGACGCCATCGACGACGCCAGCCACGAGCACCCCAGACCGACGTTGAGCGCGATGACGACACCTGGACTCACACCCGTCGCTGTTCCGTGGAGATAGGCGTTGACGAGGGTGTCGCTACGTCCCGACCAAGCGGCCCAGCCCGCAAAGATGAAGAGCGATCCACAGATGATCGGGGTGAGAAGGACTGTGCGGGTGACGGTTACCAGCGGACGACGAGCTTCGGGGCCGAAGAAGGCCGCGCTCTCGAATCCGGCGAGAGCGAACACGGCAGCCAGGGCGGTGAGTAACAGCCCGTGGCCGGAGGTAGGCGGAACGATCTGTGCTTGTTGACTTCCGGAACCGCCCACAATCATGAGCCCGACGATGAACAGAAGTGAACAGCTTTCGACGACGAGGATCGCGAGAGCAGCAAATCTGACACTTCGAACGAGGGCACCGAGAATCAGCAGGGCTATCCCCAGATAGAGCGCGATGACGTGAAAAGTCTTGTCCACGTGCACACCCGCGAAGCCGAGCAAAGCGATTGCGGCCTGTCCTCCGTGATAGAGCGTCATCACCGCGCTGCCGACGTACTTGACCAGCATGGCGATGCCGGTGGTCAATGCTGCCCGGGTGCCCAGGCCACGAAAGACGAAGCTGTGCAGCCCGCCCGATGCTGCCATTCGGCGCGTGAACTGCGAAACGCAGAAAGCGATGAGCGTCACCAGCACGGTGGCCGCGATGATGGTGATCATCCCGCTCAACAATCGGCCGTGTGTCAGCATGGTGACGGGCAGAACGACCATCGACACAGCAGGGGCGGTGGTTGCCACCGACTGGGCCAGCACTTCGGCGCCCGAGAGTTGCCGACGGCCCAACGCGCGCAGCGGTGATCGCGCCGGGGGCTGCTTCTCGCGCGTGGTGAAGGACCGCGCGATAGCTTCGGTGAGAGCGGACATGTCGCGTCACGCTAGTCCGGTTCTGTAACGCGGATATTGCGGACATGCTTCCGCTGATCGCACTCGGGTGAGAGAGCCCGATGCTGATGCTCGCAGGTTTCTCACTCGGTCCCCACTGACTGTTTCCTGCGCGTCAAGTTCCGGACCCAACGCTCCTGAAGTCTGTGTTCAACACCAACCACCCGGGTCACCGGGAGCACACTGGGGAGCTCGAATGCCATACACACGTAGATCTTTCATGCGCAGTCTGGGAATCACCGGCGGCGCTGGCCTGGCACTCGGTGCTATGTCGTCCATCGGCCTGGCGCCGGCGGTGGCGTCGACGCCGAGGCGATTTCAGGCACCTGTCGCGGGTGACCTGATCGGAAAGGTCAAGGGAAATCACTCCGTCGTGATCCTCGGCGGTGGACCGTCCGGTCTGTGCTCCGCCTACGAACTGCAGAAGGCCGGATACAAGGTCACTGTCCTCGAAGCGCGCAACCGGCCGGGTGGTCGGGTGTGGTCGATCCGCAACGGCACCGAAGAAACCGACCTGAACGGTGAGACACAGACCTGTACGTTCTCCGAGGGGCACTTCTACAACCTCGGTGCGACGCGTATTCCGCAAAATCACAACACCATCGACTACTGCCGCGAACTGGGCGTCGAACTGCAGATGTTCGGAAACCAGAATGCGAACACCTTCGTCAACTACACCGGCAACAAGCCGCTGGCGAATCAGTCGATCACCTACCGAGCAGCCAAAGCCGACACCTACGGATACATGTCCGAGCTGCTGCAGAAGGCCACCAATCAGGGCGCTCTCGACCAGGTCTTGAGCAAGGAAGACAAAGAAGCACTCTCGTCCTTCCTCACCGACTTCGGTGATCTCTCCAGCGACGGCCGCTACGTCGGATCCTCGCGTCGAGGACACTCCGCCGAGCCGGGCGCCGGCCTCAACTTCGGAACCGAGATCGAACCATTCGGGATGAGCGATGTCATCCAGGGCGGCATCGGACGTGCATTCTCCTTCGAGTTCGGTTACGACCAGGCCATGACGATGATGACCCCCGTCGGCGGCATGGACCGGATCTACTACAAGTTCCAGGACGCGATCGGGATGGACAACATCGAGTTCGGCGCCGAGGTCAGCGGCATGAAGAACGTGCCGGAAGGCGTCACCGTCGACTACGTCGTCGATGGCAAAACCAAGTCGATCACCGCCGACTACGCAATCTGCACGATCCCACCGCACCTGATCAAGCGGCTGAACAACAACCTGCCCTCCGACATCCTGCTCGCGTTGGATGCAGCCAAGCCGTCGTCGTCGGGCAAGCTCGGTATCGAATACTCGCGTCGGTGGTGGGAGACGGAGGACCGCATCTACGGAGGCGCGTCGAACACCGACCGCGACATCTCCCAGATCATGTTCCCCTACGACCACTACAACTCCGACCGCGGCGTCGTGGTCGCGTACTACAGCTCGGGTAAGCGTCAACAGGCTTTCGAATCGCTCACCCACCGTCAGCGGCTGGCAAAGGCCATCGCCGAAGGCGCAGAAATCCACGGCGACAAATACACTCGCGACATCTCGTCGTCCTTCTCCGGAAGCTGGCGTCGCACCAAGTATTCGGAATCCGCCTGGGCATCATGGGCCGGCGCGGGAGATTCCCACGGCGGCATGGCAACTCCCGAGTACACCAAGCTGCTCGAACCCGTCGACCGGATCTACTTCGCCGGCGATCACCTCTCCAACGCCATCGCCTGGCAGCACGGGGCCTTCACGTCCGCGCAGGACGTCGTCACCCATCTGCATCAGCGTGTTGCGCAAACTGCCTGACGTGCTTCGTTTTCCATCACTTTCTCTGGAGGTCACATCATGAAATCTCGCAGCACCAAGGTCCTTGCAGCGGCATTCGCCGCCACCGCGCTACTGGGCTTCGCCACGGCCTGCTCGTCTGATGAGGCGGACGCCGAGACCACATCGAGTTCGTTCGTCTCCAAATCGATTCTCGAAGCGGGGCAGGCAAACCCGATGATCGCTCAGGGTGTCGCGATCGGCGGCGACACCGCGATCTACAAGACCAGCGGCATCGGCCCGTCGGCAGGAAACAAGGCGGCGCCGGAAGGTTCGCCGGAGTCGTACATCGACGGCCAGTTCTCCGGCGGAGTTCTGCCTGCCGGGGTCACCGTCACCGAGGCGCAGGGCATCAACGTACTCAAGAAGATCCGCGACAACCTCGAAGCCCAGGGATTGAGTCTCGAAGACGTCGTGACGATGCGCGTCTTCCTGGACAACGCGCCGGGGTCGGACAAGGCCGACTACACAGGATGGAATCGCGCGTACCGTCAGTTCTTCGCCAATACCAATCTCGACACCGGTGATACGGAGCTGGTGCCGATGGGCACTGCCGAGCCGATCGCTCCGATCGAGCGCAACAGCGCTCGGCCCACCCGCTTCGCCCTCGAGGTTGCCGGACTGCCCGTTGCCGGTTGGCTCGTCGAGGTAGAGGTCGACGCGGTGTACCCCGATGGCAAGGAACCCGCCTGATGGGCGCGCTCAGCCCGACCCACTGGGCAATCGTCGCAGTAGTGCTCGTGGTGCTGTTCGGTTCGAAGAAGCTGCCCGACGCGGCCCGCGGCCTTGGCAGGTCGATGCGGATCCTCAAGACCGAAGTCGGTGAACTGCACTCGGATACGGACCTCGCGTTGGAGAAGCGAGACTGACCCCTGTGCGCGGTTGAGGAGTCCCCACACTCCTCAACCGCACAGCAGTGTTCCACCAGGCTCGAGATGCTCGACGACGTGCAGCATTGCCTCGATCAGCTTTTCGAAGGTCAGGTAATAGCCGACTTCGCTGATGACGACGAGGTCGAAGGTCTCGTCGGGCCAGTCGTCACCCAACGCCCACAGACGAAATTCGGCATCACGCCCGGTAAGCCGCGCACGGGCGCTCTCGAGTGCGGCCGGGACGATGTCGGTGGCGAGAACGCTGTCGCAGCGCTCTGCCAACTTCTCGGTGAGAACCCCGATCGAGCATCCCGGTTCGAATGCGCGACGGTATCGAGGTTTGGGGAGCATCGCGGCGCTGAGCGCGTACTTTCGCTGCTCGTACCACCGGGATTCGAAGTCCCACGGATCGGATTGCGCCGCATACATCTTGGCGAAGTAGTCCGCGGGAAGCTCACGATCGGTCATACGAACACCGTTTCGTACGGTCGCAGTAGTCGTTCCATCGCATGTCGGGGGAGGATGGGGGCATCCGCGGGATGGTCGGAAAGCGGGGCGATCTGTGAAGTGAACTCATTGGCAGCAGCGGATTTTGCAGCCTGAACGTCGGAGGGCAAGGCCACTCTTCTGGCCCTTTCCCACGGGACTGCTGCATGATCCGGCTCAGCCCAATGCCACGCCCAGATGGGGTACTCGATCAATCGTGATCCAGTGTCCGCGCAGGCCTTCGCCGCTGCCTCCCCGGTGGCTTCATGGTCGGGGTGGCCGTCCCCGCGCCACGTCGAGGCGCACCAGGTACCCGTCGAGGAATTACCGAGAATCGAGCTGAGACGGTCGGTCAACTCCTGTCGGTTCTCGCTGATCTTCCCGTCTGGAAGGCTCAATCGAACCGGTGCGGGAATTCCGAGTACACGCGCTGCTCGATCCGACTCGGACCGCCTGAGATGTTCCATCTCAGGCTGAGTCACTGTTGGTGAATCGGGATGTGAGGCTCCACCGTCGGTGACAGACACCACGTGAACGTCGATGCCGGAAAGCGTTGCGAGAAGAGCAGTTCCACCCAGTCCGAGTATTTCGTCGTCCGGATGGGGAGCGACGACGATCAATCGCGAGCACCCGGTGAGATCCAGTTCCGGAAAGCTGCGTCCCCACTTCTGCCAAGTCGATTCGGCAGTGCCGCCATCGTCGACAGGCTTCTGCGCGAACAGTTTCGAGTTCACCACGGCCGTTTCCCCTTGGCCGCAATCCGGCCCAGTTCGGCGAGATCCTTCTCGGCGTGGCTCTGCCGCAAGTAGACGGTGAGGTCGGCTACCCGCGCGGCATGCTCGGCGTCCATGCAGAGCGGTGCGGCGCCGAGAGCGCGTCCCACCCGATCCAGGGTCTCGGTGGCGGCGCGCTCGACAATTGCCCGCACACGGAGTGCCCGCTGCATGGCCTCGGCATTTTCGTCGAAAGGACCGGCGTCGATCTCCGCCGCCGCGACTGCGAGCGCGTTGCGCGCTGCGGCCAGCGCCGCATCGACCGCGCCGAGGTGGGCGAGTAGGTAGGGATCGTCGCTGCTTGCAGCCTTGTCGTACAACGGATCTGCAACGCCGCAGGCACCGCCGTACCAACATGCAGCCACGCCTATCGCGCCGTGCCAGAACCCCGGCCTGCTCAGGTAGTCGCCTGCCGTCCCGACCGGTATCGCCGGAACCATGTCGAAGTCGACCGCGCTGGAGTCGCTTTCGGCCATACCGACGGCCTTCCACGAATCGGGAACGGGATGCACCCCAGGTAGTCCGAGCTCAACTGCGAAGAGTGAGGGTACTCCGTCGACCAAGGCGGTGATCAGTGCATGCGTGCAGGTGTTGGCACCGGAACACCACAATTTGCGGCCGGTGAGCGTCCAGATCCCTACGTGCTCAGACGCATTCACCACAGGTTCGGGTGGCTCGGCCGCCCACACTCCCCACAGCTGCCCGGGTTCGGGATCCGGCCCGTCGAGTTCGGTGAGTATCGCGACGGCATCGGTGTGAGCCTCAGCCATCCGCCCGAGAACCACATTCTCGCGCGTGAGCTCTGCCAGGGAGGTCCACCGCGCGGCTGTCGCGCCGCCGCCGGGAAGCGGCAAGTACAGTCCACCTGCGTCCAGGAGTGTGTGTAGTCGTTTCATCGTGCCAGCTCCGCTTCTTCGTTATCGGCGGTCGTACAACCCAGGTTACGGATATGTCCGGCAAAGCCGCCCGGAGTTCGGCCGTCGAGACGCGCAGACGTGGTGACCGCAATGTCTTCTGCCCACGCGATACAGGCACCAGCCTCGCTCAACCGCCGGACGAGATCGACGTCCTCGTCTTCTTCGAGATCGGAGAATCCTCCGACGCTCCAGTACATATCCGCGCGGACACCGAGGTTGGCCCCGTGGACGTGACCGTGTCGGCCATATGGATGTGCGTGGTACATACGTTCGTATCGTTCACGAACGGAGTGTGGATGGCCTTCCCAATCCGCGATGCGTACGGTTCCCGCGACGACGTCCGCAGTACGCGCATACTCCAATTGGCGCGCAATCCAGGTGGGGCCGACCACCGAATCTGCATCGGTGGTGGTGAACCACGCCGAAGCTCCCAACTCTCGGCCGAACTCGGAAAAGCCCGTCGCTCGCGAACGTCCGACGTTCTGGTGCTCGACGCGAAGTACTTCGACCCCGTCGGGGATGACCCCGGCGGTCCCGTCCGAACAGTTGTCGAGGACGGCAACCAGTCGGACGGGAACAACGCAAGCCGACGCCGCTGTTGCGAGTGCGCGAAGGCAACTGGGGAGGTCTTCGGCTTCGTTGTGGGCGGGAACTACGACAAGAACCTGGTCGATTGGCACAGTGACGATCCTTTCCTCACCCTGGTACGGTCGGGTCTTCTTTCGTCCCGGTTCTCAACAGATAACCACATTTCGGACGAGTGCCGCCGCTCGACCGCCAGCAGTCACGCAGGTCGAAAACTGTTTCGGTGAAACATCTCTGGATGCGTTTGGGAACTGTGACTTCGGGGTACAAGACGGGGTTTTGCGACTGTGCTTTAAGGTGCAAAACGGGGTTTTGCACCGAAGAATCTTCAGAGCCGGCGGTGGCGCACCGAATCGATGAGCATCCGGGCAACCTCGTGCAGTTTCACGTTGGTGTTCTGCGATTGCTGCACAAGACGGCTGAATGCTTCCTCGGCGTCGATGCCGTGGACGGCGATCAGGACACCTTTGGCTTGTTCGATCTCGGCCCGAGATTCCATGGCGCAGTGCAACTGTTCGATGTGCTCGTGTGCTTGACGCCAGCGTCGTGAATCTGCGATCGCCGCGCCCGCACCGGCGGTGAACAATTTCATCAACTCTTCGTCGAAGGCCTTGAACTCTGTCGAGGCGAATCCGTAGACGTTGAAAGCGCCGAGCAGTTCGGCGTTCCCTTCGCCCATGGTGATCGGCACGGACAAGTAGGACCGGACGCCTTGTTTGCGGGCTTCGTCGGTGAATTCCGGCCATTCGTCGACGTGATCACCCACCTTTGCCCGAACCGAGGACACCGTGCGCGCGGCGTCAACGCACGGACCACGATCAGCGGAGTGCTGGGCGTCATCTATCTCTGAAAGGTAGTCCGCGGTGGACGCAGCAGTTCGTGGGCCATCGGTGGACAACACCGTCACGCTGACAGCATCGGCGTCAGGCAGTGCTTTGACCGCGGTCTCGGCCAGACGTTGGAGCATGGAGTCGAGATGCTCGTCCGTGTTCAGATTGGACCGGAGTCCGGCAATCGCTTCGGCGAGTGTGTCGAGCGAATCTGCTGCGGAAGCAAACGCCGCGGCTACCTGAGGAGCGTCCGCATTGCCTGTCATGACTCAGGTCTACTCCGCAAACTGCGACGATGTAACCGTTCCGGGCAGTCGATGCTGCGATGTTCGCATGAAATCCGAGGTTCCTGGGTAGCCGCACGCAGCGATGTGCGATGTCGCCTGAAAAAGAGGAGCCGATGATGATCCTGCGTCTACCTGGTGTGTATCGACCGCAACACGACACGTCGTTACTGGCGGATGCGCTGCTGTTCGAGCACCTCACCGCTCGCAGCCGGGTCCTGGATCTGTGCACGGGGACCGGCGCCCTCGCCGTCGCGGCATCGGCGGCTGGTGCAGGCCACGTCGTCGCGGTCGACATATCTCGCCGAGCGTGCGCCAATGCTCGTCTCAACGGAATCCTCAACGGAACCTTGATCGATTCCCGTCGCGGCGACCTCACCGAGGCGGTACACGGCGAACTCTTCGATCTGGTGATCTCCAACCCGCCGTACGTCCCTGCACTGGCAGACGATCTACCTACCGCTGGAATCGAACGGGCTTGGGACGCAGGCAAGGACGGACGCGCCCTCATCGACAGGATCGCGGCCACCGTTCACGAAGTACTCGTCCCCGGCGGCACACTACTTCTTCTGCAGTCGGTACTGTGTGGGGTCGACAAGACCGAGGCGATACTCGAGGAACACGGTATGGCCGTGGAGATCTCGGCCCGGAAGTACATTCCCTTCGGGCCCGTGATGCGCGAGAGGCGCACCATGCTCGAGGCACGAGGGTTGATCACCACCGGTCAGGAAATCGAACAACTCGTGATCATTCGCGCAACGAAGTCTCGCCCTTCTCCCAACTCGATGTGAGGTGATCGCCGAGAAGGTCGTCGAACGCGAGGCACGTTGCAGCGCCGAACAAGATGTCATCAGTGCGGTGCGGGTGCGAAGAAGCAAGACCGCCGGCAAGTTCCCGAACGGCGATCTGTTCGTGAACGGAATCCGCTTCCACGTGCTCGTCGTAGAACAGTGTCGCGTCCGAACCGAATCCGAGTCGGCGCAAGCCGGCACTGTACCGTTTGCTCGGCAGCGCCGACGTGGTCTCGACGGCGCACAGGTGCCCGACCAGCGCTCCGAGATGTCGGCGATGAAAGCCGAAGAGCGAGAGAGCATTCAACGACGCCAAGGTTACCGCGGGAACAGCATCGATGTAGTGGCCGTAGCGGTCCGAAAGGCCGACAGCCCGCATGGTGTCGGCAAAAAGACGCGAATGCATTCGCTCTGCGCTGCCCCCTCCGTACTCGTCGCTCTGCACTTCGACGAGGGCTGCTTTGACGGCACCGGAGAGGCGCGAAATTCCAAGGGTGTGCACATCCGCTTCACGCAGCTGATTGAGCGAACGGTGAATCAGCACCTCCGCGAACTGATCGATTGTGGCGTCCTTCGCCATAAAGGACGCCAGACCGGGGCCTGCACTGGGAGCCGTCATCGCCCACAAATCGGCTACGACGTCACCGGACGACGGAACCTTTCCCACGAGTTCCACGATGGCGGCCTCGAAATGCGTCTCGAGACGCGACCTCGCCGCGAGCAGGTCCAGATTCCACTCCCACGCGTCCGAGACGTTCTCGATTCCCTGCAAATGAAGCTCGTAGAGGAGCGTCAGAGTCAACTGAGCGTCGTCGTCTCGAAGAATGTCGTAGGTGGGGTCGATGGACCGTGCAACCTCGTACGCGTCAGCGGCAGCCGTAAGCTCCCTCGGATCGGCCGAGGAGCGCAGAATGGAAACGAGAGTGGCGCTCAATGGGCCGCGAGCCTGTGGAACAGGCATGGAAGTGGGCACGCCAGTGGCCGAATCGAGAAGTGAAGAGGACATATGACCGCGTTTCCCGAATCGTCATCTGCCGAAACACCGAGTGTTGCCGGTAACAACACCACCATAACCGCCTGCTCGGACGGCCCGCTGCTGGTGCGTGGTGACTTCGAGTTGCTCCGTGACGACGGCACTCCGATAGAGAACAAGCGCTCTACGGTTGCTTTGTGTCGATGCGGGCGGACCGGCATCGCGCCGTTCTGCGACAGCTCCCACAAGAAGAAGCGGGCGCGAGCGACGTAACCGGGGCCAACTCGGAACGAGCCGGACCCGTAAACCAAGACGGCCCTGAAACCAAGAAAAGGCTGGATGCCGGCACCGTGCGGTGCAGCGTCCAGCCTTTTCAGTCTGAAGTCAGACTGGGATCGAACTCAGATGGCGCGAACGTTCTGAGCCTGGGGGCCCTTCTGGCCCTGTCCGATCTCGAACTCGACCTTCTGGCCCTCGTCGAGGGACTTGTAGCCGCTGCCCTGGATCTCCGAGTAGTGAACGAACACATCCGGTCCGCCACCTTCCTGCTCGATGAATCCGAAGCCCTTTTCACCGTTGAACCACTTGACACTGCCCTGAGCCATAACCAAATTCTCCTGGATCCATCGAGCCGAGCCCTCCCATCGAGAGTCCGGTCTCACACCTGATCCTGCCATGCTCTTCTTTTTCTGTCTCCAATTACATGCATGGCGAGTTGCAGTATTTGACGGGTTTGTCCCGTTCCTGGACCCCGTCGGAAGCAGGTGATTGTTCAACTATGCACGTTTACCTGCTGTGATGTATTCGTCGCTTCGATGTAGCGCGAAATGACAACACCTGTGTTAAATCTGGATTCGCGGCGCAGAATGCCACCCTGATACCCAGGAGGGGACCAAATACCCAACTCGATCGGGGGCGAGATCAGTCCGAATCGTCGGGTTTGGTGTGCCCGTCGAACGTCACATGGATGTTCTCGTGGGGAACCGCGCGTTGGGCTTTTGCTTGATCGGCGAAGGTACGCCGATCGCCTTCGATGAGTTCGGTGTTGTCGGTGAACGGAGCCAACAACGCCCGCGGATGGAGTTTGTCGACTCGCACGACGTTGATTTCCGCGCACATGACGATCGAGGCGGCAGCGAGGAACAAGAAGGCCAACAAACCCAGAACGATGGCAAAGACGCCATTGGTGGTGGAGGCACCCCGCACCACGGAGGTCACGTAGAGGGCACCGAAGGACTGAAGTGCTTGCCAGAGAACAGCAGCGGCGATCGCTCCAGGCGCCACATCGGCTACCGAGAGCGGGCGGGCGCAGGTGAGCCGGAAAGCGACGATGAAGATGCCTGCATTCAAGACGACTACCGCAAGGGTCAACAGGAAGCTGAACGAACCGCCCAGATGAAGCGCACCGCCGATGTTGGAGACAGCGGTGGTCCCCAAGATCGCGAGACCGATGGTGCCCAGGAGCAGTAACCCTTGAAGACGCCCGCGGATGGGATCCGGTCGCATGTTTCGGGGCACCGACCACACCGTGTTCATCGCATTCTGGCAAGCCAGAGCGACACCGAGGCCACCGTAGAGACCACCGACGATTCCGATCACCAGCCCTGTGACACCGCCGCCGATCTGTTGCGCATTGCCCAGATCGTCACCGATCACCGGAAACTGATGCAGAGCGGAGTCCAAGATTTGTTGCTGAAGCTCGGGGTTGCCAGAGAGCACGAAGCCGAGAATGGTCGAGAGCAACAGAAGAAGAGGGAAGAGTGAGACGAAGCCGTAGTACGCGATCAGCGCGGCGAGATAAACACCTTGATCGTCGAGGAACTTGTAGAGGACCGCTATCGGGAACCCCAGGGCCGGATGCTTCTGTTGCAAGGCATCGAGGCGCTTGGCGATTGTCATTCTCGGTCTCTCTCAGCTCGTCGGACAGCCCGACGAACCTTAGTCGCTGCGAGCGCGCGGCGCTCGACGCCGGTGCAGGCTTGGCGTCAGGAGGCTTCGAGTGACTTTTCTGCTTCGGCGAGCGCGCGCATTGCTCCCTCGACAGAGTTGGTGACCGGAAATTCCTCTTCCGCCCGTGCGGCCCGAAGCAAGCGTCGAAGCGGGTGTGACCCGATGACGGACCACTGGAAGTCGTGCGCTCGTGAACGGGAGTTCAGTTCGGCGAACAGTTCGAGGCAGACCGCACCGACGAACAGTGAGTTGGACAGGTCGAGAATGACGCGGGACCACTCCGCAGCGTACGAGTTGAGAAGTTCTCTCAGTTCTGGGGCGGACAGTTTATCGAGGTCGACGTCGACCTGAATCAGGACTGTCGAGGGCGTTATCCGCCAGGCTGCGAAGCCTTGTGTGTCCACGATCGGACCCAATTGTGTTGAGGGATCGACGAAATCGATCGCTGTGTGGTCGAGTTCATTCAGATTCATGGCAGATCCGGTCTGTGTGCTTTTCGTCGAAAGGCTGACGACCGACCTGGCGGCACGGAAAGTGGAAGAGTCCAGGTGTGGAAAGCATTGAGCCCAATGGATGTACGCAGGAAGTTGTGACCTGAATCCAGAGTCCTGATGCGAACCGAGCGCCAGCGGCTTCAGCCCCGGCTGTATTCTCAACCTCGGTATCGCTCAGTGTAGCTCGAGGGCTTGGATCGGTCCAGGCTTGTAGTCGAACATTAAGCGGTGCAATGTTTTTGGCTCGACACTTCGGTATGGTTGGGGATCAGCGCCACCTGACGAAGGGATTTCAGATGAACGACCGCGATGCACTCACGGCCATCTCGACCAAGCTCGACACACTGATCGGCGCGGAGACCAACGGTCTGCAGGACGAGGTTCCGCCCGGTTCCAGTGTTCAGCGCACCGAGCAGGACGGCGAGCACGGCCGGTGGGGGCACGATTACCGTCTCGCCAACAAGTATCTCGAGGCTCTCGACATCGGCCAGCCCGGGCTCATTGACCGAGACGAGATGGAACGTCTTGCGCAGGAATACATCTGATCCTGGGGACCTACTTCAGAAGATTTCACCCATCTCGGTGCGCAGCTGCTTCAGTGTCTGAGTGAGGATTCTGGATACATGCATCTGAGAGATGCCGATCTTTTCGGCAATCTGGGACTGGGTGAGATGACCGAAGAATCTGAGAACCACGATCGTGCGCTCGCGCTCCGGTAGTGCAAGGAGCGCGGGTCGCAGGGTTTCGTGATTGTCGATCCGACTGATCGCTTCGTCGTACTGTCCCAAAGTATCGATCAGAGTCAGTCCGCTCCCGTCGCCGGCTGACGCGGTGTCGAGCGGTGTGGTTCGATACGAATTTCCGGCGGTCAACCCCTGTTCGACCTCGTCCGGCTCGATGTCGAGCTCCGTCGCAAGTTCCGCTACCGTCGGTGCACGGCCGAGCGTCTGCGACAACGACGTGAGCGCCCGGTTGAGGGCAAGATGTCGTTCCTGAAGGCTGCGAGGTACGCGTACGGACCAGCCGTGATCGCGAAAATGCTTGCGTACCTCACCCATTACGGTGGGGACTGCGAACGACAGGAAATCCGATCCTTTGTCTACGTCGAATCGCTGCACAGCCTGTACCAACCCCACGCGCGCAACTTGTTCCAAGTCCTCGAAAGGCTGGCCGCGCCCCTGGTAGCGACGTGCAACGTGGGTGGCGAGCGGTAGGCACAGTTCGATGATCGAGTTGGTGATCTTTTCTCGGGTCGGATCATCCGGCGGAAGCGACGCCATCGAGACGAACAATTCGACAGCTAGTTCGTACTGGTCCTTCTTGTCCGGTGGTACAGCCTTGCCCGGTGGGACAGTATCGTCCGGTGGTACAGCCTTGCCCGGTGGGACAGTATCGTCCGGTGGGACAGCGGTCACGCACGCTCCTGGAGCAAGCCCTTTTCAAGCGTCATCGTCAGGGTGATGTGACCGTCCGCGTCGATTTCCGATTGCTCCAAACGGACCGAGTCGACCAGTGCTTCGAGAACGAACCATCCGAAGCTGTGGGACTTGTCGGGTATTTCGGAGTGCGCGATCACCGAGACGACGATCCGAAGAGTGCGACCGTAGGTCTCGAATCGGCAGGTCAAGTCGCTGGACGGTATCGCATGGCCGATGAGGATGCTCGCGACTTCGTCCATCGCCAGAGCAAGGTCGGCTGTCCCGTCGACGTCCAATCCGGTGTTGTTGGCAACCGTGCGGGTGATTCCGCGCAGAGTCGGCAGTTGGGAGTACGACGCTCGGACGCGGAGCGAGGCAATGGAGTCGTGAGTAAGTTCGGCTTCGGTCGGACTCGACAGAGGAATCAAGGGGCTTCCTGTAGGTAGATGTGGCGTAATTCCGGCGGACCGAGGCAAGGAACGGTACCGGCCATGCGTGCCAGCCATCTCTACCCCGGAAGTATTCATGGCCTTCGATTACCCTTCGCCCGGCGAAGTAATCCTCTTTACCCGAACTAGAGGATGAATTGTGAGACACATCACCTGTGGTGCGCTCGTACCGAATCCCATCTTTCATTTGTGACCCGTTCGGGTACGTCCGCTTCATGGGCACTCAGGCGGACAGGCAGATCCCCGTACACACACGACCGGAAGGTGTCACGGACGACGAGGTCAAGGCAGCGGGGGTGTTGTCGAACGCCCTCGAAACGGTGGAGCGGGCGCGCGGCGCTCTGTACGACTTCCATCAGCTGATCGGACATGCAGATCTGATGCTCGACGAGGTCGTAGAGCTACTTCGAACCAGCGGTAACGACGAGCTGGCCGATCAGGTCGAGAAAGAGTTGATGGGCCGGAACGTGGTCGAAGGGCGCTGGACCTTCCAGCTGGTCGAGGAGTTCGACGAAAACTACTGGTCCTTCTTTCGCGAATGCGAACAGGTGGTGCGTGACAAGCTGGCCGGCGGAGTGCCGCACCTCTTCGAAGCCGAGATGAAGGAGCGACGCCGCACGCACGGTTTACGGCATCACGAGGCCAGGCCTTGAGGTTGCCACCTACTCCGGTGAGTTCGCAGCGGCACTGATCAGTGGTTCAGTTCGACCTTTACGCAACGATTCTCGTTCGGTCGCGGTCATGCCGCCCCAGATACCGTGGGGTTCCCCGGTCTGGATGGCGTGCACGAGGCATCTCTGCACGACAGGACACCTGGCGCACACCAGCTTCGCCGAACTCTCGCGTTTCGCTCGCCTGGAGCCGCGCTCGTTCGTGTCGTCGTAGAACAGGGCGGGGTCGGTGTCGCGGCAGGTGCCGGACAGCTGCCAATCCCACTCGTCGGCAAGGGGCCTGGGAGATGTGTAGGAGCGCATGAACATGGACGTTCCCTTCGCTGCGTGACGAACTCGACTCGGATCGGGGATCCGGGTCGGGTGTTAAGGCAAAGCTCGGTCCCGCCGGCCTGAACCGGCGGGACCTTCGAGGCTCCTCCCTCGAGGGGAAGATTTCGGGGGTACCTCTGGTCGGTCATTACCCAGCCGTACAACCTTTGAATCCCGGTCGTCAGGAATTCTTTTGATCGACGGCACGTCTCTCTGCTGCGGCGACAAGACCACCGGCGATGTCGCGCACCTTGACGTTCCATTCCTGCGACATCTCGACCAGAAGGTCGAAGGCTTGGTCGGCCGAGCACTCGCGCTCGGCCATCAGTAATCCCTTGGCCTGCTCGATCACGGGCCGAGAATCCAAAGCTCTTCTCAGTTCGTCGTTTTCCGCGCGAAGGCGGGTGAGGACGTCTGACGCTGAACTGGACTGCTGAGCCTGGGGTCGTTGAACCTCGTACACACGATGAAGCACTCCGATCACCCTGCCGTCATCATCGGTGACGGCGGAATTGACCGTATTCCAATAGCGCGTGACAAACAGCCCACTACCTCGCTCATCGCGCACGTCGTAACGCTGAGTCGGCAGTGCGTCCCGAGTTCTGGAGTGCATCGTGCGCTCGAATGACGCTGTCAACGAGAAGATTCCGTCGGCAAACGAGTCGTCGGGATTGTCGGGGAAGGCTTCGAACACTTCCACTCCGTGCAACTGATCGAGGCTGCGGCCGGACACGGCAAGGTATTCGTCGTTTGCGCCCTGGATACGGAAATCGCTGTCCACGAGCAGAAGAGAAGAAGTGCTTGCCGCAAATCGATCGCTTCGAACGATCGAGCGGAGAGTGCTCGAACTCATGATTGTGTCGTTTCTGTCCTGTCTTCGACGGCTGCGGCCCCTGATATTTCAGAAGTAATTGATCGCGAGAACTCCAAGGGCGGTGCCTGCCACGATCGATCCGAACAACAAACGCTGTTGCAACACGAACATCTGATACTCGCGACGCGTTTGTGCCGACGTGCCGCGCGAGTCCGCAGACATGCTCTTGCCCTTTCCTGTTGTGGGGATCGCGATTTCGGCCCAGTTCTGACGCGCCTCGTTTGCGGCATCCTGCTCGGTGGACGCGCCTTCGTGTACGAGGCTGCCGCCGGAGTTCTCGAGGTGCGCACGAACGAACCACTGGAACTTCTCCAACTGTGCCGTTTGGCCGATCAGCATGTCTTCTGTGATCGGATCGATCTTGCCGACGTTGTCGATTGCAGTGCGGCTGTCGGTGATGACCCCGGTGTAGACGAGGTCGAGCGCAGCCAGATGGGCGCGAGCGTCGTCGCGGCCGACGGAGTAGTCGTCCCAAGTCCGATCGCGCTCGATCGCTCCCGCTGTGCCCTTGGGGGAGTTGCCCAGTGCCGCGATACGTTCCGCCACATCATCGGCGTAGCCGCGAACCAGCTCCACCTGTGGGTCGATCATCTCGTGCACGCCAATGAAGTTGGGTCCGACGACGTTCCAGTGGACGTGCTTGAGCGTCAGATGAAGGTCGTTGTAGGCGCTGAGGCGTTCCTGCAGAATATCGGCGACGGACGAACCGTCTGCGCTGCTCAGTCCCGGTACGGTGAACTCGGACATATGTTTTCCTCTCGTCTTGATGGGGATCGCCCGCGAACGGGGCGGTCTCGCGCCATCGTCAATCGGATCGCGTGTCGGTCAGGTTCAGTGCGCGAGTGCTACTGGCTCCTCTGTCACCGGGTCGCCGTACATCATCGCGATTCGGCGCTTGACCTCTTCGGTTGTCAAAGTCGCGCTTGCAACAGTGATTCCGATGCCGGTGGTGCTCTCGCCCTGTGTGGGCGGGATGTCGATCGTCGTCATCTTGCTCCCGGTGAAGAGTGTGCCGTGAGGGAGTCGGCTGAACCACCGACTCCGACGTCTGGGTGTTCTACACCTTCGAGTGCCGGTTATGGCGCTTTCAAGTGCTACAAAATCTATATCAGCCGATGTAGATAATTGGCAAGGCTACTTCGATTCGACGGCTAAGGGAAGCTCCCTGTGCGATCTTGCCGAAATCGGCTTTGATCTGCCATTACATGCCTTCTCGGCTCGACGATTTTTGTCATGAGTGGCCCTGGACACGCTTGAATCTATGTCCTGGGCGTCAGATTCACTGCGTGATGATGCTAAGGTCGGATGACGCCGATTGAGACAGCCGACACCGAACTAGGAGGTTCCAGTGACGTCGGAATCCCAGACCCGGGCGCTGCGCGGCGTATACGGGATCTCAGTGATGTCAGAACTGTCCGGGGTAGGACCTCAGACGCTGCGCCTTTACGAGCGAAGGGGCCTGCTCACACCAACCCGCACGGATGGCGGTACACGCCGTTACAGCGAGGCCGACCTGGATACGCTCGGACGAATCACCGCGCTGATCGACGACGGAGTCAATCTGGTCGGTATCCGTCTGATTCTGTCCCTGGAGGCCGAAAATGCAGTCTTAGCGGCTCGAATCAGCCAGTTGACCGCCGAGGGTGACTAGTAGCGTTGCTCCATACGATGCCGTTCAGGATGGAGTTTCGGTGCGGGTAGGGTCGCCGAAGTCCGCGTCGGCGGAGATCTTGTTGCCTGCCGCTTCGATCTGTTCGAGCGCGGCGTCCAAAGCATCGACCAACCATTGATGCGACGCTTCCGCGAGGAGGCGATCCGGTGTGTCGGTGTTTTCGGATTGGAAGAACCGCACCAGCCACGATTCTCCGTTGTCGGGTCGATCGGAGAGTCCGGCCGCGGTATTGGTCGCCAGAAGATAACGGTTGTATTCGAGATCGACACGAATGGCGTACTCGCCGAACAGGTTCACCACATTGGCCGGCCGATGAGTAGCAGCAGCGAGCGCGATGAGAGCGTCGTTGTAGGTTTCGGAGTACTTCACCGTGAGGGGCATGGTCGGCCTGTCTTTCTGGGCCGATGCAGCATTGCACGGCTATGTTGAGGAGATCAGTTCGCAGCCGCTGCTTGACGATGAACTGAAACCAATCCTAGCTCGAGTCTCCGCTCACCCTTGACGCAAGCCCACGGGGTCAGTTGTTGCGTGCAAAGTCAGACTCGCGCTCCGTGACGAACTGATTGTCCGGGCGCGGTTCGGGCGGCGAAAGTGCAGTCAGGAACGACTCGGCCCACTGATGCACATCATGCGTCATGACCTGGCGATGCAGCGCAGCCATACGGCGACGGCCCTCCTTCGGATCCTGATGAACTGCGGTCAGGATTGTATTCTTCACGCCGTCCAAATCGTGCGGGTTGACCAGGTATGACTGTCGTAATTCCATTGCAGCACCGGTGAATTCGCTGAGAACGAGAGCGCCTCCGAGGTCGCCTCGGCAGGCCACGTACTCCTTGGCCACCAGATTCATCCCGTCACGCATCGGCGTCACGAGCATGACGTCGGCAGCGACGAACAGTGCGATCAGTTCTTCGCGGTCGACCGGCTGATACAGGTAGTGAACTACGGGGCGGCCGATCTGACTGTGGTCGCCGTTGATGCGGCCCACCTGTTCCTCGATGACACTGCGAAGGTCGATATAGTGTTGCACGCGTTCGCGACTGGGCGTGGCGAGCTGCACCATCGTGTACTTCTCCGGATCCAAGCGGCCCTCGTCGAGGAGTTCCTTGAGGGCTTGCAGTCGCAGGTCGATGCCCTTGGTGTAGTCCAGGCGGTCGACTCCCAGCAGGATTTTTTCGGGATTTCCGAGCTCTTCCTTCAATTCGCGTGCGCGGCGCAGGACCGATTCGCTCTTCGACTGGCGCTCCAGCTCGGCCGAATCGACGGAGATGGGAAATGCCCCCACCTTGACGACGCGAGAGTCGAAATCCACATGCCCGAGCGCACTTCGAACACCGACGCCTGCGGTCGTTGTCTTGAGTCCGAGTAGTTTTCGGGCCAAAAACAGGAAATTGTTTGCGCCACCAGGCAAGTGGAAGCCGATCAGATCGGCGCCCAGCATTCCCTTGACGATCTCCTTGCGCCACGGAAGCTGCATGAAGAGCTCGACCGGAGGAAACGGAATGTGAAGGAAGAACCCGATCGTCAGGTCCGGGCGCAGTTCGCGCAGCATTGCCGGCACGAGTTGCAATTGATAGTCCTGCACCCAGACGGTGGCTCCGTCCGCGGCGCAACGGGCGGTTTCCTCGGCGAACCGCTGGTTGACCGCGACGTACGTGTGCCACCACGACCGTTCGAACGTCGGTGCCACCAGGACGTCGTGGTAGAGCGGCCACAGCGTGTCGTTGGAGAACCCCTCGTAGTACTCGGCGAGGTCCTGAGAGGTCAGCTCGACGGGAAACAGACGAAGGCCGTCAACCACTATGGGATCTACCTTCTCGTCCGCGACGCCCGGCCAGCCGACCCAAGCGCCGTCTCGCTGTCGCAGGATGGGTTCGAGAGCAGTGACGAGTCCACCCGGACTTCGCTTCCAGTTCTTGCCACCGTCCTCGTCGGTTTCGAGATCGACGGGTAGTCGGTTTGCGACGACGACGAATTCGGAGAGCTTTTCGAGATCGGTACTCACGCCGACATCGGCTCCGCCAGGGTCTCGTCCAGCACGGTGGTCGAGGACAGGTATGTGACCGCCTCGGCTGTCGAGTCGGTGAACACGATGTCTGCGTCCATCTTCAGAAGAGACAGCGGGCGCCTGACGGGGTGCGCTGCGACGAGCGTCCAAGGAACGCCGAGCCTTCGTGCCTTGGCCGACAGAGTCTCGATGATGGAAAGACCTCCGACGGAGATGAACTGGACGTCCGAGCAGTCGAGTACGAACGGGTGACGCTCACCGATCAGGTCGTCGACGCAGGCAGCGAAATCAGCTCGGGACCGGACGTCGATCTCGCCGCTGACCACGAGTGATTGAATGTTTTCCGCACACGTCGTGGTGAATGTGGGGGGACTGTCCGTACGCTCATCTGTAGTTCTCGAAAACTCGTTCATCGAAACTCCTGACGGATTGCTCGAAACGGTTCGTTCGAACGGTCTGGTTCGAAACGGTTTCGTTCGAAACCGGGAAACGGCACGGGAAGCAACGCACGAACCGTGCTCGTCTTCAACGGCTGGGTACTCAACCGTGCTGAGTGCCTACCTTACCGCATCGCGAAAACCCAGGTGAAAAGCGTTAGATCCGTAAGGATTTCAAGGACCCGTGAGCGTCGGTCCACGGGACCTTGGTCCCGATGACTGAGCTCTTGCGCGATCAGTCGGTGTCGGTTGCCGGGCCGGTACTCGAGGCTCCACCCTCGTCGGCCCACGTACGCTCGCCCGACGGATCGGTCTGAACGTCCTTGTGTGCGGCATCGGCCCCGGTTCCGGGACCGTGGTCGGTGCCGGTGGTCTGCGGCTCGTCCGTCTGATCAGTGCGGTCGGTGGAATTTCG
This sequence comes from Rhodococcus sp. P4_E4, assembly GCF_056401575.1. NCBI lineage: Bacteria > Bacillati > Actinomycetota > Actinomycetes > Mycobacteriales > Nocardiaceae > Rhodococcus > Rhodococcus sp. P4_E4. Next base: position 287,820 of record NZ_JBFUJB010000003.1, read on the forward strand.
TTCACTCATGGTGGCTGCGTCTCTCTGAAGGTTGGTGTTCATGTACTTGTCGTTTCTTGCTCACCCGCGAGGGGTACTCAATAGGGGTAGTACGTCACGTCGAGTCAGTACGTCACGTCGAGCCATACCGGCAAAGTCAGCTGTCACCGAAGCAGGAGATTTCACGTGAACCATATGACCGTGACGACCGAACACCTGCGTGCACTGCTGGGCAGCGGGCCCCATTCGGAATTGGTAGCGGTTGGGGGTGAGATCGAGATCTACGTCCCCGATGAAGAAGGGTTCGGCCTCGATGGTATCTCGCTTGTCACTCGCGAGCAGTTGGCCGAGCGCCTACCGTCCTCGCCCGACAACCCCGACGAAGGTGAACTACGTATCGCCGCAGAATCGTTGAGCGAGATGATCGCCGAACTCGGCGGCTGAAGTCTGAAGTTCGGGGCAGCTGACTTCAGATCTGCGGGATCGGATCCGGGGGATACGGGTTCGGTGGCGTCGGAGTCGGTGGCACGGGCGGGGGATTCAGCGGATCGGGTGGTGCCGGCGCGGGTGGTGTCGGCGACCCCGGATCGGGGACGGGGCCCGGATCCGGTGGTGGGGGCGTGGTCATGAGTGCCGGGTTCCCAAACACTTGCCGAACAAACACCTAGTGCTCGGAGTGGCTTTTGGTGTTCTCCTCGGCAGGTAGATCATCCACGATGTCGACTACGGCGATGTGGACGCTCTCTGCAGAGACGGGTGGGTCCATGTCACCGAGGATCAGGTGAACGACATCGACGACGGTGAATCGAACCCGGTCCGACAGTTCGGCCAGATCCACTCCGTATGGCGCTGCCAGTTCGATACGTAGTGAACGTATTTCGTGGCCGTCGACGAAGAACTCGATACTGCTCGGCGAGCAGTGGTGTCGAGAACGTATCTCGGCGGCCAAATGGGTGCGGAGTACGTGATCGCTCACCGACACCGTGCCTAGACGTGGACCTTCGGACGCGTGTGCGTCGAGCGGCCAACCGGACGCCGAGGTCGACCGTAGCGCCCGGATCACCTTGTCGCTGATTCGATCCCAGCCTGGCTCGGGAGCGTTCCGCAGGACGTCGGATGCGTGCGCCATCAATGCGTCGGTTCGTGATTCAGTCATCGCCACCTCGTCATTCGTTCACTCAGGTTAGCCCGTGCACGATGGTGATGCCCTCGCACTGCATCCGGAGTGAGTCTCAGAATCTTGCCGATTTGAACGAACGTGAGCATCTCCACCTCTCGCAGCGTCCAGGCCGCACGCTGGCGATAAGGCAATTCACCCAACGCTTCTTCCAGTGCCTCCAGGAACGCGGCGTTCGAGGTCGTGTCGAACGGGCCGGCCTCGGGAGACGGCACGAGAGGATCCAGCAGCTTGTCGTCGATCGGTTGCGCTCTCTTGATTCGATAGCTGTCCACGATCTTTCGGGAACAGATCGCGAAAAGCCATGTTCGCATCGACGATTCGCCACGAAATGAATCGAGTCGGCGCCACGCGGCCACGAAGGTGTCCTGGACTACCTCGAGAATGTCGCCTTCATCTGCGAGCATTCGACGCGCATAGCGGTGAAGTGCAGGTCCGTAGTAGTGCACCAGTGACTCGAATGCTTCTCGGTCGCCGAGTATCGCAGCGTCCACCGTTGCGGTGTCCAAGCCGTCAGGTGCTTCGGTGAGCCCCTGTGTGTGCGGTAACGCCACAGTCGCTCCTCTCGCGGAAATGCGGAAAACTCGGCTGCGTTCGAAGATTGTTCGCCCGGCCGGGGCGTTGAATGTTACGGACAGTAACTAACAAGTGTCAGTGATGCACGTCACCTGACTGGGGCATTCGGTTTTGCCTTCGAGTGACGACTACACAGGTAGATCGATCAACAGGAGGAGATGACAATGGTCAGCACACAGGTTGCGACAGCATCTACGAAGGATGTTGCATCATCGAACGACTCGGCTCTCGTGAGCTCTCAAGGAAAGACGTCGATCGCCGACACCGTTGTCTCGAAGATTGCCGGCATCGCCACGCGAGAGGTGAGCGGTGTGTACGACGTCGGCGGCGGAGCGTCCCGGGTTGTCGGGGCACTGCGCGAGCGGATCCCCGGCGCGAGTGTCAACCACTCCCAGGGAGTATCGGTCGAGGTCGGCGAAAAGCAGGCAGCGGTCGACATCGACATCGTGGCCGAGTACGGCGTATCGCTCGCCGATCTGGCCACCGGCATTCGCCGCAACGTCATTGCGGCGCTCGAACGGATGACGGGTCTCGAAGTGACCGAGGTGAACATCACAGTTCACGACGTCCACCTCGACGAGGGCAGCGACGACGAAACCGGCGAGCCCAAGACTGCACGGGTGCAGTGAGTTCCGAAATCGCTGACACCATCGCGGCGGCTGTGACGGGGGTACCTGGGGTCGCCTCGCTTCATGCCGGAATGTTCGGCGAGGTTGGCACGTACCTCCCCGGTCGCCGCGTCGTCGGCGTGCGGGTGACGGAGTCGTCGACAGACATCCATGTGTGCATCTTCGCCGACGCCGCCGTTCGAGACACGGCTTTACGTATCCGCCAAGCGGTTTCAGGACTCGTTACAGGCCCCGTGAACGTGACAGTGGAAGACGTAGTCGGTCGTGGACGCGATGCCTGAGCACTCTCGGGGTTCAGTTCCCGATCGACGATCCGCACGCCGAGAGGCGATCAGGAACTACCACCCCGACGTGGGCGGATCTGCCGACGCGCTCAATCGAGCACTCGAACGCGTCGACCGGGACTTCGCATCCCCGATCGGTGTGGTTGTGCGCACGTCGCTGCGCGGCACGATGCGACAGATAGCCAAACCCGTTCGGGCCCAGTACACGCGGGTGCGCGCTCGGTTTCCGGGTGCAAAGACCTACACCGAGATCTGACAGGCACCATCGAACATCATCCACAACGGAGGATTCACATGACCACCTCGACTGTCGGCCTACTGGCAGGACTACTTCTCGGAGTCGCAGCTGCTGCAGGCGGTTTCACCGGATTCCTCATCGCTCTGGTTCTCGGTGTGATTGGATACCTCGTCGGTGGTCAGCGTGACGGCGAGTTCGATCTCGGTGTGATGCTGAAGGGTCGCGGACGTGGCTGAGACAGCTCGACCGGAGTCGTCTGTGCTTGGTGAGCCGGGCGATCGCGGAACGCTGACGATTCGAGACAGAGTCGCGCAGAAGTTGGTTCTCGAGGCGACGCGCGGAACCCCGGGGGTGCGCCATCACGCCGCCGGCATGGACAAACTGACCGGGCGCGAATTGCCGAGGGCGCGAGTGCTGGTATCCGGCAAGCGGGTACGGGCCAAGGTGGACATCGCGATCGAGTGGCCCGGATCCTTGTCGGTCATCGGTACCGCGGTGCGAGAGAACGTGACAACCCAGTTGCAGTCTGTATCGGGCCTGGACGTAGACGGCGTGGACGTGGCGATCGTGAGCGTTCTCCCGGCATCGACCAAGCGTGACGCGGGAAGGAAAGTGCGATGACCGCCGACAAGGTCGCACCACCCACTGCCTCGAGGGCTGCTGCTCCTGTTCCCCTTGCAGCGCCCGGATCGGCCGTCACGGGATTCCTCATCGCCGCGGCGCTACTTGCGCTCGGCGTGGTCGGCGTCCGCGACGCGCTGGTGGATACCGGCGTGATCACCGGGTCGCAGTGGATACCAAGTGCTGCCGCATATGTGGACGGGCTCGCGTACCAGGGTTGGATGTTGCCGGCGGGGATCGCAGCCGTCGTTCTCGGCCTGTGGTTCGTCATCCTCGGACTCAAACCGCGACGAAAGACTGCCAATGCCTTGGTCGGAGTCGCGAATACATGGATCGATCCCGCCGATGTAGCGGCGATAGCGTCTGTTCGCGTCGAGTCACTGGCCCAGGTTCGATCCGCTTCGTCACACGCGACCCGGCGCAAGCTGGAAGTGAAGGCCTCGGTCACGCCCGATGGAGCCGCGACCGCTGAATCGGAGATCCGTGCGGTGCTGGGGGACTTGGCCGGGTCGCTGTCACCATCGCCGCGAATCAAGGTTCGTATCCAGACGGGATCGATGTCATGACTCGGACGGCGACGGCGATGGATCGCGTGGCGACATGCGTGGTGGGGATGCTCGCGGTAGCGCTGGGAGTTGCAGCGATCCTGTGGAATCTCGACGCGATCAAGGATTTCCCGGCGCGTATCGAGATCCCGTGGGCTGAAGATCTTGTCGATCACTCGTGGTGGCCATGGGCTGTCGGAGCTGGGGGAGTATTGCTAGTCCTCCTCGCGTTGCGGTGGTTGATCGCGCATGTGCCGCTGCGTCGGGTGAAGGAGATCACGGTCCCTGGGTCGAACTCACACAATTCCATCACCGCGGATCTGGGTGCGGTGGCGGAAGGGGCGAGCGCATCACTGGAGGACTTCGACGAAGTGTCGCGTGTCCGAGGAAAAGCGTTGCTCGATCGTGGAGTTCGCACGATCGATTTGCGAGTGACATTGAGACGTAGCGTCGTATCCGGATCGGAAACGTTGTCCGAGTTGATTTCTCGCGTCACTGACACGGGGGATCAAGTCGAGTCGATGGTCGGTGATCCATCCGTCGCGACCAGAACTCACATCGCCGTGGAAAGCGCGAAACGCGATGAGCCGAGAACTCTCTGATCAATCGAGGTTTGAGCCTCCCGGTGACCGGGTATTGGTAGACCTCCCGATCGTGCACAGAGTCATGGATGTTGCTGTGGCACTGTGTGTCACGGTGCTCCTTGCGACCGTCACTTCGATGGCGATCGCGATCGTAGTGACGCTGATCATGTGCGCGTCGGTGAGTGTCGTTTCTCGTATGTGGTGAATCGCCAGTCATTTTGGTTCTGTCGTGAACACCTGATAGAAAGGTAAGCAGACAATGTGGCTGCTACTGAGTGCACGATCCCCCGCGTCGTGCGGCGGAGAGTCCGGTTGTGTGCAAACACAACCCGCGATCACGGTCTAGTTGCGCGGGCCGATCGCTCGGAACTCTCCCTTCACCGGCAGTCACTCATTGCGCCGTCCCTCTTTACTCTAAGGAGTTCAAATGCTTCCTCTCGGTATCATCGCCTGGATCATCATCGGTGGGCTGGCGGGTTGGATCGGCAGTAAGATCATGAAAACCGATGCGCAGCAGGGGATCTTCCTCAACATCGTTGTCGGTGTGATCGGCGGCCTGATCGGTGGTTTCCTGCTTCGAGTCTTCGGCGTCGATGTCGAGGGTGCAGGCTGGATCTTCAGCTTCCTCACTTGCCTTCTCGGTGCAGTCATCTTGCTGTTCCTGGTCAAGGCAGTCACCGGAAAGCGCTGACACATTTGTCCACGCAGTTCGAGTTCGACTGAATCCCACGGCCGAATCCCACGGCCGAACGCACGACCGAATCCACACCGAATTCAAGAAGGAGAAACACATGTCTGACTTCATCGACAAGGCAAAGCACCGCGCTGAGGATCTCATCGGCGAAGCCAAGGAAAAGATCGGAAATGCCACGGGCAATGACGATCTGGCTGCCGAAGGTGTTGCCGATCAGGGCGAGGCAAAGGTCAAGAAGGCCGGCGACACTGTCAGTGACAAGGTCTCGGATATCAAGGACAAGTTCACAAGCTGAATGAGTTTCGGGGGGGGGGGGGGGGGGGCCGATCGGTATCAACTGAAGTTGAATTCTCGCGAGGTACACGGAGAAGTGCAGCGGGGAATGATCGACCGCAGCTTTTAATGCAGACAAAGAAGTGCCGGCCGGGTGGACGCCGCGCGGTGTCACGATCAGCCACGCCGCGGCCCCGCCCGCGCGTGAGTAAGGAACCAGTGTGCTGTATCTCGCGCCGTTCCACGAGAAAGCCGGAGCTGGAAACATTTTCGAGAAGGTAGAAAGTCCTGATGTTGCGAGAAGAATGTCCCACGGGTTTTCATTTGCGCCGACATCGTGCAACCGAAGCGCCAGGCCAAGTATGTCGGGTAGGTCTCCCGGAATTCCGAGTGCTTTCGACATTCGAGCGGTGACGGTAATCGTCGACGACTCCGTTACCGGCCACCACGGGGTGGCCGGCTTCAATGTTCCCTTCAGTTCGATCCCGTGCGGGTGAAAAACCCTGGCCATGCGCAGCGATGATGCGAAGTGGAACGGTGCGCCGACCAGCTTTCCGATCGCGCTCTTGCCGGCGGGGATGATCGAATTGAGCGTCACAGCTTCCTTGTCTGAGAATTCTCCGCCCCCCGAAGCGCCCAGACTGGACGGACGTTCAGGCGTGTTGACGGGCTTGCGGACGGTTTCTTTCGGCTTCCCAGCGGCAGCGATTGCTAATCATGTGACGCGCCGTAACAAAAGTCTCGCCGGTCGGGATAATTAGCCAAACGCACAAATTGGTCGTTATGGTTCGTTTGTCCGTAACGGTGCGATCGGACCTGCGACCGTCGCGAACTGGCGAGATTGCTACTCGTGATTTGTGTTTGGTGATTGCGCGGAAACAAGAAATGTCGAGGAGACACGCTGATGGGCCACTCTCGAACCTGGCTGACGCGCGCGCTGGCAATGCCGGTGGCTGTCGCGGTGACTTTGTTGCTTCCTCTCGGCAGTGTCGCCTCGGCCCAGGATTTCGAGGACGACGCAGATACTTCGGTGGTCGCCGCAGCCACAACTCCGATCTCCTTCACCGAACTCGGCCGAGGAACGGACATCGTGTTCTCTTCCGATGACGCACCAGTGTTGGTGACCGTGCCGGTGCCGGACGGACTCACCGCAACAGCCGTGACCGGAATCCTGACCGCCCCGACCGACTTCAGTAGGGGCTGGCTCGAAGTGACTTCGGACGGCAGATTGGTGAGCCGCGTCGACTTCGACGCCGGGCAGGCCGGGGCCGGGTTACCGATTTCGGTTCCCTTGCAAGGTCTCGAAGTGGTCGACCGTAGTGTGACCGTGTCGATGATCGCTCACCTAGTTCCCGTCGACGACCGCTGCTACGACCGAACGAGATACCAGCCCCTCGCGCTCCGGGATGCCTTTGTCGCCTACGACGGTGCAGAGCGACAGCCCACAACTGTTGCAACCTTCTTCCCACCGATTTTGAGGAAGGCAACCATCTACGTCACGGATGGTTCGTCAGGGGCGCAGCAGAGTGCGGCTTTGCAACTGAGTGCAGCGATTGTCAACAAGTACGGAAGTCAGCCTGGTGCCGTGGTGGTGGAGCAGCTGCCGAACGGCCAGAGTCTGCCCTCCGCTGAGCCGGGACTGTTCGAGAGAGCTGTAGTGCTCGGTAACAGTGGGGACGCCGGCATCGATCTCGCGACGGCGCCGAATGGTTCACCCGTGCTGCGGATTTCAGGGGACGACAAGATGCTCGTTCCTCAGGTCAGTCTCTTGGCGGCGAACTTCGACGGCTACTGGGCGGCGAGCAGAGCGCTGGCGTCACCGGACAACGCGGTTGCCCAGATTTCCCAGGACGCCATCACCGTCGGTGAGCTGAAGCTCGGAACGCTGACGGCTTCCGGTCTCAATCACATCGAGGTCGGCGTCCCGTTCAGTCAGTCGCAACTGGGGCGTCCGATGAAGGATGTCTCGGTGCGAATGATTGGTTCCTATGTCCCGCTACCGAATTCGCGTAACGGAGAACTGTCGATCTCACTCGGGGATAGACGACTCGCCTCGCAGACGGTTAACGAGACAGGGCGCTTCGACATCGGCGTCGATGTTCCGAACGAACTCCTGCGTCGCGACTTGACGTTCGAGGTCTCGATGGATGTGACCGGCGACTTCCAGTGCGGCACCAGTAGCCCTTCTTCGCTCACTGTGGATCCGGCCAGCACCATCACGTCCACTACCGGATTCCCGCCGACGCCTGGAGGATTCCAGTCCTTGCCTCAGTCGATGCTGCCCACACTCGATGTCGGTTTGAGTCACGGTGATTTCGCAGATCTCGTTCGAGCCCAGCGCCTCGTTGTCGCGATGCAGCGGTTGAGCTATCTGCCGCTGCAACCGCGCGTGCTCCCGTTCGGCGACGCGGCGACCAGTTCGCTGCCGGCGTTGTTGATCGCGGCGGACGGGACGCTGCCCACTCCGGTGGCTCTACCCATGGACACGGCAGATCAAGGTCTCCTGCGCTTGCAGGGTCTGGAATTCGGTGGACAATACGGTGCCTTGCAGGTGGCTTCGGGTTCGCACAACGAAGTAGTGGCGCTGACGTCTGAGGGTGATGCGGCCGATGCCGACGGTCTGCTCAACTGGTTGGAAGGTGGGAAAGACCGGTTCGCAGAACTGACCGGCGATCTACTGGTCGCACCTCGCGGAGGTGAGCCGTTCGACGTCGGAGTCGACGTCGCCCCGTTGGGCACTGCGACCTCGGCCGAAGAAGAGACCGGACTGAGCGCGGTCACGATCGGCTGGATCGGATTCGGGACCGTGGTTCTGATCGCTGTTGCCGTCGGTGGTGTGCTCGTGGCTCGGCGTCGCGGACAGTGACCGTCACCGATCGCCCGGCCCTGTCCGTCGCGGTCCACGATCTACCGGGCCGGAAGCCATGGCGGATGTTCGTCGTGCTCTTCGCGATCTACACCGCGTTGGGCGTATGGATGAACGCGGGTATCGGGTTCATCTTCACCGATTCGCTCAGTCGTGTCGCCGCGGTGTCGGCGATGCTGCTCAGCCGTGATCCGCACTTCGCGGCGATCGGATTCGTGTTCACCCCGTTGACGGCGGCAGTCCAGATTCCGATGGGCCTGATGGGTCATTGGTGGCCGGATCTGCTGCGGTGGAACATCACTGCGGTCGTGATGTCCGCGGCCTTCATGGCTGGCGCGGTGATTCAGATACGCGGGATCAGCCGCGACCGTGGGTGTCCGCGATGGGTCACCGTCGTCCTTACCGTGCTGTTCGCTGTCAATCCGATGATCGTCATGTACGCGGCGAGCGGAATGAGCGAAGCTCCGTTCCTTTTCTTCGTTCTGTGGGCGACACGTCGACTGATTCGGTGGATGCGCAGCGACGACGTACACGACCTCATCGGTGCGGGCCTCGCGTTCGCTCTGGCGTACCTCACTCGATACGACGCATTGGCACCCCTGTTTGTCGCGGTGGTGCTGGTGACCGTGGTGAGTTGGCTTCGTTTTCAACCGACAGCGGAGGAGCGGGGCGAGGGCGCAGGACCTGGCTTGCGGCTCTGGGCAGCAGCGCTCGACGGTGCCGTCGTGCTGATGCCGGGATTCCTGGCCTTCGCCTTGTGGTCGTTTGCCAGTTGGCTCATCACGGGTCAAGCGTTCCAACAGTTCTCGTCGGTGTACGGGAACAGTTCCATCCTGGAACAGGCTGGTGCCGGAACCGACTCACCGGTTGCCCGCCTTGCGTTCTCGATTACCGAAATGGCCGTACTCGGGCCGGCGCTCCCGGTGTTCGTGGTTCTGGCAGTCATCTGCGCACTTCGGCGGCGCGACACCGAAGTGGTGGTGCCTCTTGTGCTGTTCGGCGCCATCCTTGGAGCGCAGACGTTGCTCTACCTGATGGGATCGACGTTTCCTCTTCTGCGCTTCTACATTTCGATCATTCCGCTGTGTTTCGTATTGGTCGTCCTGATCGCTCCTCGCGGAGCGCCGGTCATCACGCGTCGACCAGGGGCTGCTGCGTCGCGCTCGGTGTCGACGTACCCCGAGCAGGCGGGACCGTCTCTACCTCTTGTGATCTCCCTGTGCTTGCTGGTCGGTTCGACGCTGGTCACGTTTGTCGCGATGGGTAGTGCGCGGATCGCAGTGCTCGAGCATTCCATTGCCAGCGCGATCATTCCGGGCCGCCAGAACCTGGAGGAGCAGACGAATCTACGCACGTTTGCGGCCGAGCGTCGCATCGCCAGGTACCTGGACGACTTGGCTCTGCCGGAGGGGTCGGTTCTGCTCGACACCGTACAGAGCTATGCCGTCGTGGCGTCGTCGAACAACCCTCGGCAATTCGTCGTGCCTTCCGATGCGGACTTCGTGCGCGTACTGAACAACCCGGCCGAACATCACGTCGAGTACATCCTGTCGGTTCCGAACACCGGTCGCGGTGTGTCGGACGCGGTCAATCGGCGTTATCCGACGATGTACGACACCGGTGCCGGCGGTGTGGGAGCACTGGTGCTCGAGGTGCCCAACGACGGCGGCATGGACCCTTCGGCCTGGCGTTTGTATCGCGTGACCGGTGAACGTCAAACGGGTCGATGAGGGAATTCGTGTGGGAGGATTGTCCGTATGACGTGGATGGTTGTAGATGTCTTCTGAAGAAGCGCGTCCGCGTGTGCGTGGCACAGTGCGTCGCCGTATCGCTGCCGCTGTAGTCAGCTTTGCAACCGTCGCGGTCGTGACAGGAATGTTCACGACGCCGGTGGTTGCCGATTCGCCCAAGACGGTTCGGGTCGGAGCGTCGTCGAGCGGACTGACACTCGACGGACAGCCGTGGTGGCCCACCGGGCTCAATGCTTATCAACTGGCCACTGATTGGTCGGTGAACTTCGGCTGTGGCGCGATGGTCGATCTCGATGCCTACTTCGGTTCTCTGCCACCGAATTCCGTCACGCGTTTCAACGCCTTCCAAGCGCTCGCGGTGAACAAGGTGTCCGGGGAGATGGATTTCGGACCGATGGACGCGGTGTTCGACGCTGCGGCGCGACACAACCAGTTCACGATTCCGGTGCTCTCACCACAGGACAGCGGGTGTGATGACGGGCTGTTCAAATCCAGGGACTGGTACACCGACGACTGGAAGGTTGCGAACCTGATCCCAGGTCGAGCCACCATGAGCTTTCAGGACTGGATGCACACCGCCGTCGACCGTTGGAAGAACGAGCCTTCCGTCGCGGCGTGGGAATTGGTGGGGGAGCCGGAACCGAGCCTGTGTACCGACGCCGCCTGCAATTGGTGGACAAGAACGTGCCCGTCTGATTCCGCGCAGGTGTTGCGGGAGTTCTTCGACACGGCAGGCGCCGAACTTCGGGCGATCGATCCGAACACCCTGATCACGGCGGGATACGTCGGGGGCGGTCAGTGCGGCACTGCTGGTGACGACTACCAATACGTGAGCGAGTCCGACTTCGTCGACATTCTGCAGTATCACGACTACGGAGCAGACGGGGTTCCGCTTCCGGGCGACCAGTGGAACGGACTGGCGCGTCGCATCGAACAGGCCACGAACGTCTCGAAGCCGTTGTTGGTCGCTGAGACAGGCGAATTGGCGGGCAGTTGTGAATCATTGGCAACCCGAGCCACGAATATCGAGACGAAGCTGACGGGGCAGAAGGCGGCCGGCACGGCCGGAGCTCTCCTGTGGGCCTTCGTACCGGATCCGCGGCCGAACGAGTGCACAATGGACATCGGGCCCGACGATCCACTCTTCGACGTGATCGCTTCACTGGCAAGTTAGGACACTGCTGGTAGTCCACTAGGAGTTCCGCCCAGTGGGAGTATGGTCACGATCTGATAACAACCTGAACCTGGCGTTGTGACGTGATGACCGTATTTCGTTTGCATCCAATGGTATTCAGTGGCATTCACCTGCGGATAACCGAACTTGAAGGCCCGCGGGACCAAGCAGGACTATCGACGTGGCACCCGCAGGACCTACGTCCGGTTGTGCGAGGACGGTCCAATCGAGACGCCGGCAACGGAAGTTGCGCTGTACCTGCCCCTTTGGTTGACAGAGCAGTCCCTTTCCGATTGACGTCGAAATGCGGGCACGACCGTTCGCCACGGTAACGGGTAGTGAGCGGAGTTCGGTGCGGCCCTCGCGGAAGTGACAATGTGGGGTGGTGTGTAGCTCTCGCGCGCAACGAATTCCGAGTTCGAGTCGACTTGCGACGGCATCGGCTGCCCGGTAGACCTTGTGCGCAGGCTGTACATGCGATGTGAGCTTTCGGTCGTCGAAATGAGGGGACGACCGCTGCATGCGCGTAACGGTAAGTGTGTGGAGCATCGCGTGAGCGGAGAGGTGAACGATGACTGGATACTCTGAACGGCCTTTCAGGACTGCGGTGGTACCGGCTGCCGGGATGGGGACCCGCTTCCTTCCGGCCACCAAGACGATCCCGAAAGAGCTACTCCCCGTCGTGGATACGCCCGGGATAGAACTGGTTGCCAGCGAAGCGGCTCAGGCCGGTGCAGAACGCTTGGTGATCGTCACCGCGCCAGGCAAGGCATCGGTGATCGGTCACTTCGTCGAGGACCTGGTGCTCGAGGGCAAGCTCGCCGCGAGTGGAAAGCACCATCTGCTCGAGCGTGTGCGTCGAGCACCTGGCCTCATATCGGTGAAGCCTGTCGTCCAAGAAACCCCGCTCGGCTTGGGTCATGCCGTCGGTCTTGTCGAGTCGGTGTTGGATGCCGACGAGGACTCGTTCGCGGTGCTGCTTCCCGACGACCTGGTTCACCCCTGCGGCGTTCTCGATGCTATGGCGAAGGTCCGTGCCGAGCGTGGTGGTTCTGTGCTGTGCGCGTTCGACGTCGCGCCCGATCGTGTGGGTGCGTACGGAGTATTCGACGTCCAAGCGCCTGAGGAAGGCGATGACCCCGATGTGCTCGCGGTCGTCGGCATGGTGGAGAAGCCGGACCCGGCGGATGCTCCGTCCACCCTCGCCGCAGCCGGACGCTATCTGCTCGATCGCGCCGTGTTCGATGCGCTCCGGCGAATCTTGCCTGGGCAAGGTGGTGAGCTGCAGCTGACGGATGCGATAGCGCTGTTGATCGCGGAGGGGCATCCGGTTCACGTCGTCGTCCATCACGGAACCCGCCACGATCTGGGTAACCCGGGAGGCTTTCTGCGAGCATCTCTCGACCATGCGCTCAGTCGCACCGAGTACGGTCCGGAGTTGCGAGTCTGGCTCAAGGAACGATTGGATCAGCCGGATCCGCAGTTGACGTACTGAAGAATGCCGTCCTTGACAGCTGAGATCGGAATATGTTTTGGTGCAAGAGAATCCGCACCATTTTCGGTTAGTGCGTATGTGAATGTCGGTAGCCCGGATTCATTCGCTGCGTTTGTCGATACCGCGTCGGGTGAGTTCGTCCACCAGGGACTGTGTCGCAATCGTCGCGACGACCGACGGTGGAGTCGTTCCAGGCTCCGCCTCCTCAGAGGTCAGATAACCGGCGGCTACGAGGACCTCCATGATCGGAGCGTCGAAGACCTGACATGCCGTCCGCATCGTGTCCTGCGTGGGAGGGCGCTTGGCCGACAGCCATCGACTCAGCTCGGAAGGTCGAATCTTCAGCGCACGCGCAGCTTCCTGGATGTCGCCGAACGAGCGAAGTTCCAGTTGATTCTCGACCCATGCGGAGAAACCACTCATAGCGGTCATATTGCCTGAGCCGAGAGGTATATGCCACTTCCTTTCGGCCACGAGTCGAGGACAATTGGATATCTGCCATGTCGTGGCAAAGTTTTACGTCGACGATTCGCTTATTTGCAGTTACGCGACGTCGCCGACTGAGGCTGACTTCTGCGCTGAGCGGGGATTATTCAGCCCGGCGTTGGCGAAGGGTGAAATTGAGGGTGAAATGCATAAAATTCGATTGTCGGAAGCAGGAACTCAATGACAACGCCGAGTCAAATCAGACCTGAAGGCCTTCGGGATGATGCCGCTCCGACGGCAGGGCGAACAGGCAGAATTCCTTTGTCGCCGACTACCGCCGTCTGGATGGCGATCGCGGTCGTAGTTCCGATATACCGCTCGTTGCCCGGCGCCGTCACGCAGTTGTGGGCGATGGCAGTGCTTGCGGTCATCGTGGCGTCAGTAGCACTGGGACGAGTTGCTCGGCCGCAGTTTGTCGGCGTCTGGTTGATCGCCGGCTACGCCGCTCTTGTCGCCACGGTAACAGCAACGCGTGGCAGTGACGTCACCGGAAATCTCTACGTTGGAATCCAACTCTTCATTGTTCTCGGGCTCGGAATATTTGTGATGGTCGCCAATGTCCGGCGCGATCCGGAATTTGTCAGGCGTGTATGTATTGCGTTCATAGCAAGCCAATCGGTTTCTGCTCTGGTCGCCGCTATCCAATTGGCAGGTTCATCCGTCTTCGGTTTCGGTGTTGTGAACGGTCGTGCTCCAGGTCTGGCAGGTCACCCGAACGTTCTGGGCATCATGTCCTCACTTGCGCTGATTCTGTGCCTGGGGGCTGCAGTGCAAAAGGTCGGAAATCGGGTCGTTCTGGTGCTGATCTCGATTGTGAACGCGGTGGGACTGCTGGCAACCGGTAGCTTGAGTTCGTTGTCGGCGTGCGCGATCGGATTGATCGTGGTGGCGATTTCTTCGCGAGTGAAGATCGCCACCATCGTCAAGAGTTTTGTCGGTGCCTCCGTCCTCTTCTGGATCGCAATCACCTACACCGAGTTCGGAAAGCACCTGGAGACGCCGGCCGATCGATACCTTCAGGTCACAGGGCAGACCAAGGCCGTCAGCACTCTAGAGATCCGTAACGATACTTACGGATTCGCTTGGGACGCTATTCGTGCGCATCCGCTGTCCGGGGTGGGTTTGAACGCGGCCAATGCGGCCTCGTTCGACAACGTCACAGTCGTCCACAATGTGTTTCTACGATCCTGGTACCAAGGCGGGGTGGTGCTTGCCCTGGCTGTGGCACTGATCATCTGCGCGTCGGCATTGGTTGCGTTCAGATCGATGAAGTCCGGCAAGAACGCCGCCGCGGCCGGCGTTCTGGTCTCGATGATGACGTTCGCTCTGACATCGGCATTTTTCGAGCAGGCATACTACTGGCTACCGGTCGTACTCGCGTTTGCGTGTCTTTCGACCGACAGCGATCGGACCGCGAGCTCCAAAGCTCAACCGGCGCAACAATCTCCGATCGGGAACTGAGGCTACGTGTTCAGTCCGTGGAAGGTTTTCTCCCAGTACGACGGATTGCGTATCAACTGATAGGTGCCTTTTATGGCTGCGATGCTCATCAGTACCCAGTAGAGCGGAGCGGTGAAGCAGGCAATCAGCAGCATGGGATTCCGCGTCTCGCGGCACGCCACCAAGTTCATGTAAAGGACTGCAGCGTTACCGAAGACGAGTGACACGAGTGCCGGAAAGTAGACGTAGTTGGGAAATACGTCGTGGATGACCTCAGGCTGGCCGAGGATCCATCCGAGACTGATCAGCCAGAATGCCATGTTCAGCGTCGCCACGACGGGTGTACCCGCCATCAAGATCGTGAAGCGTAGAAATCCGACCGTGCCGAGTCCGCGCCACAGTTTCACGGGTTGACGCATGTGAACCAGCCAAGTCTGCAGGTAGCCCTTGTACCAGCGTGAGCGTTGTCGGATCCAGTTGATCGTGTCGCTGTTGGCCTCCTCCAGCGTCGTCGAGTTCAGAACAGCGGTCCGGTAGCCGCTCTCGGCGATGCGAACTCCGAGATCTGCGTCCTCCGTGACGTTGAAGGGATCCCAGGCGCCGATCTCGTCGAGCACACTTCGTCGAAGGTGATTGGACGTGCCCCCCAAAGGAATCGGTGACTGACTGCGCATCAGCCCAGGGAGGATGAAATTGAACCAGAGGGCGTAGTCGGCCGTGAACCATGCGGTCAACAAATTCTGAGTTCCGTTGTGAAATGCGAGTTTCGCCTGAACGCACGCAGTATTCGATGGAAGTTTTGCGAAAGTTGCTACCACACGACGTAACTGGAGCGGATCCGGAGAGTCCTCGGCGTCGTAGATGGTGATTATCTCGCCCGTAGAGAAGTGCAATCCGTAGTTACAGGCTTTGGGTTTGGTGCGCGGATCTGCAGCAGGGACCTTCAAGATACTCACCACAGCATCGACTCCGGCGGCAGTCGCAGCTTCGATAGTGACAGTGTCATCCTCTTCGAGGAGCAAGAGCACCTGCAATTTGTCCGAGGGGTAGTCGATCGCGCGCATAGCGGAAATCAGGTCTCCGACTACTTCCGGCTCGTTGTATGCCGGAACAAGGATTGTGTAGTGCGGGAGTTCTTCGTCCGAAAGCGAGCTTGCCTCTTGATCGCTGATCGTCATGATCGAGGAAGCATCCAAACCTCTTGTGAACAGCACGAGTCGATCAACCATCGCCCACACGTAACCGAGAGTGCACGCCAATGTGAGAACGATCAGCGTGGGAGTAAGGAAGAAGACCAGACACACCATGGTGATCACGAGAATCAGGAGCAGGATGTTGCGCTGCCACGGATAGAACGCAACTGATGCCGATGAAATCGGTTTGCGTTCACGCAGTCCGTTCACAGCGTCGTGGAGTGCGGCTCGTTTGAATTCTTCGGAGCTTTCGCCCTCAACCGAGAGATCGGGATCTACCACTTCTGTGCCTCCACGACGAGCCTTCCGAGTGACTGGAGCATACCTAGATCCTTGTACTGAGATTCGCTGTCCACAGTCGATATCCGGCCTCTGAGTAGAACGGCCAAGGTGTTGCTTCCATTCGAAGCCATTGATGGTTTCGGTTCGGGGAACAAGGCATTCGGTTCATGATTGTCCACTGTCAAGAGTGTGACGCGTTGTGCGGCACCGTCGCCGCGTGTCCACACGAAATTGAGGTTGCTCCAGGTGAGTAGGAGGGAGTCGTCGACAACTGTGTACATTTCCGCGACGACTCCACGACTCAACTCGACTCGTACGGTGGGGCTGACACGTGCGTTCTGGAGATCATAAGTTGTATTGCTCGGATAGACAGACAGAGTAGACGGGCGACGCACTTGAACAACGTCCATTTGGACAGTGCGTGGGCGCATCTGGGTGTCCCAGGCAGGATTGGGCGTATCAGCACGAATCGTCTGGCGAGTGAGTGCCGAAGTGGAACCGAAGTATTTTCTCGGCCAATCGTATTCGTTGGTCGAGATTTCACGCCAACCAGCGGGGACGATGAGGCGTGGATCAGCAGTCGCCGGCGGGCCTACCGAGACCGGAACGCCCTGAGCGGTGGGCACCGGCGTAAAGAACATCACGATCGCCGCGGCGAACACCACCAGGATCGTCCAGTTGCTGGTCGACGTCGAAGGATTCCGGAGCGGACGCTCGAACGGCTTCCATGACCTTCCACGTCGCTCGTACAGGTAGAAGAACCCGCCTACCAGTAAAGCGCTACCTAGTGCTGGTAGCAGCTGGATGCTGAACAAGGGTGCAGTCGGGTACTGACGGGAGAGATAGTAGACCAAGGCGGCACCCAGGACGGACGAGCCGACGAACCCGGCGAATCCTCGTCTCCAGGTCCTACTGACGGCGATCGTCGTTGCGGCCGAAGCGACCAGCACCATGATGATGCTGTAGTCGAATCGAGTGCCGCCGAGTTCAGTCGCCAGCGTGCGGTAGATGAGCGGCGCCAGGACGATCGGAACAACCCAGATTGCCCAGTAGCGGTTCACCGGACGCAGCCCGAACATGAGAACCGCTGCGCTCCAGACGAATACCCAAGCCGCGATTACATCGATATGCATCAGTTCATAGTTCTCGGCAAAACGTGGCATGAGGAGTGCCTGTAAACCCAGAGAGACAAGTAAGCCGATACCGCCGACAATCTTGTCCGTCTCGCGGTCGTGGATCGGAAGGTCCGGGCCTCGCCGCAAATCTGTTCCGACGGCGGCTATCAGGCAGAGCAAGGGGAGGACAAAAACGTATCCGATGGCGGTACCGCTCGCGGTGCTCCTCCACAAATTGGTCCAGGTAGGCCAGAAAGCAAAGATTGTCGCGGCTGCAATCATCAGCCAACGTACTGTGAGGCGGGGGATAATTCCCGACTGCGTGCGTAGGTCGCGAATCTTCAAGATATGTAGTCCTATTCGAACTGGTCGTCTACTCCGGCCGTGTCGGCTGCAGCGAGGTTGTGTAAGCGAACCCGACTTTTGTCGACCTTACGTGATCGATCGCAAGGTGCGAATCCGCACACCGGCCGATGCGGAATGGCCGAAGCCGGGTAAGAATCTCACATATTGAGACGAAGGAAAAATTTCTTTTCGGGGCCGGTTAGTTGCGAACTGGACGAGCGACCTGTTCTTGTTCTGATGTTGATGCCTGTATCAGCAAGGGCTGTAGTGCTATTCGCCTTCGAATTGCACATCGAAACGGCAATAGGGACCAAGATCCCTGTCGGGGACGTAGGTCCCCAACGGCGCAGGCACCTTCTGTCGGCGAAAGTCATAGCGTTGGTTACCAATGGAAATGATCCTCTGTTCAGGCGGTATCGGTAATGCGGTGCCCTTTGGCAACCGCCTACTGGCGAGTAAGGTCCTCCCGTTTGCCGCACTTTCGTTGAAGTAACGCGATAGTTGCTTCTGAATCGATCTCTCGTCCAGTTGTTCCAGTCGATCCGCCGCCGAAGGGCGAGAGGCAAAGCGCTTGCGCTGCGGCCATATTGGAATAGGTGGGGGTGTGGGCGGCTACAGGCCTGAACTGGGATGACTTTGCGTTTGATCCTGCGCTCGGACAGTGCTGCAATGTAATCCAATCGGAGCGTGAGAGCGTTCCGATTCTCGAACAATTGCACTCTTCGGATCGAAGCGAGCAATTTGCTGTTCCAGTGGATTGCTCAAATCTGGTGAATCACGCTCAACACCTGTCAACGACACACGGATTCAACGACACACGGATTCCACGAATAAGGAAGGGACTGATCACGTGACGGCGCTCGACGTGTCCACACTGGGCAAGACCAAGCACACGCTTCCCCGCGCAGTGCCCGACCTCCGCCGCGGATCGACTTCTCGGAGGGAATGGGAAACGGCATACCGCAGAAGGCTGTTCCTGGGCGATTCGGTGATCATCGTGGCGACGGTTTTTCTGGCTCAATGGCTACGATTCGGCGGAGACGGCCGTGCGGTAAGCCCCGGAATCCTCGGGCAACTCAGCTACACCGGTGTGTCAATTGCATTGGCGGCGATGTGGTTATCGTCTTTGGGGATCTTCCGCACTCGCTCGATTCGTGTGATCGGCAGCGGCCCCGAGGAGTACAGACGAATCTTCGTCGCGACAGTTCGCCTCTTCGGTCTCATTGCGATTGTCAGCTTGCTGTTGCAGTTGGACATCGCACGGCTCTATCTGGCCTTCGCATTTCCGGTCGGTCTGACCGCACTGATGGCGAGCCGCTGGATCTGGCGAAAGGTGATCGCGCGGAAGCGGTCTCGCGGCGATTTTCAGACGTCCGTCTTGGTCGTGGGAAGCCCGGTTGCAGTCAAGAAAATGGCCCAGACCTTCGAACGAGCTCCCGGTGACGGGTACCGGGTAGTGGGCGTCTGCCAACCCAGTCAACTAGGACGTCGCGACAGAGTCATAGTGGTCGACGGCAACGAAATACCGGTCCTAGGCGACGAGCACGACGTGACCGACGCACTCGATTTGGTCGGTGCCGATGCGGTGGCGGTTACGGCGACGGAACACCTCGGCTACGACGGTATGCGGAAACTGGCCTGGGATCTGGAGTGTAAGGACGTCGATCTTGTTGTGGCACCGGGAATCCTGGATGTTTCCGGTCCGCGACTGTCGATGCGGCCGGTGGCGGGCCTTCCACTGATTCACGTCGAACGTCCGCGATACCATGGTGCTCAACGGTTCGCCAAGACAGCCTTCGACGTCGTTTTCGCATCTGTCATTCTCATTTTGATCAGTCCCGTTTTGATCGTGACGGCCTTGGCAGTCAAGTTCACCAGTCGGGGTCCTGTGCTCTATCGGTCGGAGCGAATGGGATTGGACGGGGTTCCCTTTCCGATGCTGAAGTTCCGATCGATGGTTCAGAACGCAGATACGCAGGTCGACAGCCTGCTGTCGGATAACGAGGGCGCCGGCGTCCTGTTCAAGATGCGTGACGATCCTCGGGTTACCAAGGTGGGGCGCGTCATTCGAAAGTTTTCGATTGACGAGTTGCCTCAGTTCGTCAATGTGCTCCGTCGCGAGATGAGCGTAGTTGGCCCGAGACCGCCGTTGAGGCGTGAGGTAGAGGCATACGACGGGGCCGTCAAAAGGCGACTGCTGGTCAAACCGGGTATCACCGGTTTGTGGCAGGTGAGCGGGCGCTCGGATCTTTCGTGGGAAGAAACCGTTCGGCTGGATCTGTCCTATGTCGACAACTGGTCGATGGTCGGGGACGTGATGATCGTCGTGAAGACGCTCAAAGCCGTAATGGCTAGTGACGGCGCATACTGATCCGTTCAGTCAGTCTTTCGTATTCGTATCGCGAATCCGATTCGCCATTCCCGGCGAACTCTGCCTGGGATCCGAAGTAAGGGAACTGCGCAATGCACACTGGCCAATCGGTGGTGCTCGATGAGAACTTTGGGGGAGCAGGCTCGATGTCATCAACAAAATACTCGATGTATTTGGCGGTGATTCCAACCTATCGGAATCCGTGCATCGAGGTGTTGCGTGAGATGGAAGAAGGAAATCTCGATATTCTCGCTTCGGACTACGGGCTGGATTCCACGGTGCGAACTGGCATCGACAAGGATTTCTACGACCGCGTTCGACGGATCGGAATCTTCGGTGACAAGGTTCTTCTTCAGGTGGGTTCTTGGAAAAATCCGCTTTCCGCGTCCGTGACTATCCTGGATTTGAATCCCCGTAGTCTCACATCGTGGAGTATTTTGGTCCTTCGACGAATAGCGCGTCGCCGTACTCTTCTTTGGGGCCATTTGCATCCCAGGCAAGGTTCTTCGTCGAAGACGGCTTTCCTTCGGCGAACGATGCGCCGCTTGTCTCAGGGGACCATTCTTTACGGGTACGCCAGTGTGGTCCCAGCCAAGCTCGAGGTTCCAGGCCAACCAGTTTGGGTTGCACCCAATTCTTTGTACAAACGCGCTGACATCAACGCTGGTAACATCGGCGAATCGCGTAGATCAATTGTCTATGTCGGCCGATTGGTTGCCGAGAAGAACGTCGATCAATTGGTTCCAGCTTTCCACCGATCGGGCCTCGTAGACGAGGGTGCCGTGTTGGAAATCGTGGGTTTCGGCAATGCGGTGGAAACGATAGAACGGCAAATTCTCGATTTAGGTCTGGAAGAGTCCGTTGTGGTACACGGTCGCATTGAAAGTCCGATCGAACTTGCTGAAATCTACGCACGCTCAATCATGTCGATCTCTCCCGGATACGTCGGGTTGAGTGTCACTCAGAGTTTGGGATTCGGAGTCCCGATGCTGTACCCCGAGGACGCCCCGCACGCCCCCGAGATCGAACTTGCTGCTGTCGGTCCTATGCAGAGTTACTCACCGACGACCGAGGAGTCGCTGGCTGCGGCGCTGCGAGACTACTTCCTGCATCTTGTCTCCAATCCCGTTCCAGCGGAGGAAGTTTCAGCGAAGGTCGGGGATCTCTATTCCGCCGAAACCATGGCATCGGGGATCTCTGCTGCGTTGCGAGGTCAGGTCGTCGAATTCGACAATGAGGGATGGCCCAAGGAGATGGTCGTACGATGAGCAACCGATCACGCCTACCGTCAGGTGTCAGGCGAGCCCTTCGCGGAATTATGAATGGACTCGCAATATCGAACGGGAATGTTTCAGTAGGGCGCGACTTCAACGCCGGCCGTGGAGCTATCATCAGTGCGCCTCACCGACTGAATATCGGCGATAATGTCAGTGTCGGACCCCGAACCGTTATTCAGGTAGACGGCTCCATCGGATCCCACGTCATGATCGGAATGAACGTCTACATCGTGGGGCGCGAAGACCACGCGATCGACGAGGTGGGTATTCCGATGCTCGCGTCGACGTGGGTGGGGGACCGTCAGCCTGGTGCCCGCGATTCTGTCGAAATTGGAACAGACGTATGGATAGGCGCCTGTTCGGTGATATTGAGCGGTGTGAAGATCGGTGACGGTGCGGTTATCGGAGCCGGTTCGGTCGTGACGAACGACGTCGAGAGTTTCTCGGTGAATGTCGGAGTTCCGGCACGGAAAGTCGCCGAACGATTCGAGAGTGACACGCAGAGAAGTGCACACCTGCAAGCTGTGCACGGACTGCCGTCCTGAGTTAGCTGAAAAGGGAAATGAGCACGATGGATAATCAGGGAAATAAAATCCTGATCGTGGGAATCAACTATTCTCCTGAGCCAACCGGTATCGCTCCGTACACGGAGGGTTTGGCAAATGCGATAGCGGATGCCGGTGCTGACGTCAGGGTAGTGACAGGGTATCCGCACTATCCATTCTGGCGAAAGATGGATGGCTTCTCAGGTCTGTCCTCCGTAGAGCAGTCGGAAAATCTGACGGTTCAAAGACTTCGTCATTACATCCCTCGGAATCCCAGCTTCCTGCGAAGAATTCTGATGGAGGCAAGTTTCGCTTTGAGAGCGACCTGGGCGACTCTTTTCCATCGAGCAGACCTCATACTGTGTTTAAGTCCTACACTTTTGTCCTCGGCGGCATTTGTCATCAGGACCAGGCTCCTTCGGTCGCGCACACCCGTGGTGCTGTGGGTGCAGGACTTCTACGGACTGGGCGCGTCCGAGACCGGTCAGCTGAGCGGAGGCCTGTCGTCTCTCGTTGATCGAGCCGAATCCTGGATCTTGCGAAAGTCCGATCACGTCGTCGTGATCCATCCGCGGTTCGCGAAGCATGCTCAGGACAACCTCGGAGTCGACTCGAGCAGCGTCACAGTCATCAGGAACTGGACCCACCTGGATCTCTCCCAGTCTGCCTGCACCCGAGAAGATTCGCGAAAGCGATTGGGCTGGGGGCCGGAACAGAAGATAGTTCTGCATGCCGGCAATATGGGTGCCAAGCAAGGGCTCGAGAACGTAGTGGACGCCGCGCGTTTACTTGGGCCGCGGCAGTCCGACATCAAATTCGTGCTGATGGGTGATGGGAATCAGCGGGCCCATCTCGAAGAGCTGTCCGAGGGATGCACCGGGATCGAATTCATGGATCCTGTTGGCGGCGAGGACTTCACCGATGTGCTGCGAGCAGCGGACGCACTACTTCTCAACGAGTTGGCCGATCTTCGCAGTATGGCCGTTCCGAGCAAACTCACATCGTATTTCGCTTCAGGGGTACCCGTCGTCGCGGCTACGTCTTCGGACAGTGCCTCCGGCGAGGAGATCGCCCTGTCCGGGGCGGGAGTACGTGTTGACGCCGGAAATCCGGAAGCATTGGTACGTGAAATAGAGATGCTGGTATCCGACCCCGTCCGTGCCACTCAACTCGCGCGAAACGGGGGGGAGTACGTGCACGAAACCTTGTCTCCCGGCTCTGCCACCACGGCGTTCGGTGACCTCTTCGACGGACTCATCAATCGAGACAGTTTGCCGACTCGACCGACGCAAGCCCGAGCGCGATGACACACCCGCAGCTCTCCCTCGGTGAATTCACCGGGGCAGGATACGACAAGGGACGTCCGGCATCAGTGCAGGTCGCCTGGCTCGCGGTGGCACCACTGTTCCGGGCCTGGTTCGTGCCGGCGCGCATACGAGTTGCCATTCTCAGACTGTTCGGCGCTCAGATCGGTGATGCAGTCCTGATTCGGCACGGCGTGAAGATCCATTGGCCGTGGAAACTGTCGATCGGTGATAACACTTGGGTGGGTGAGGGAGCATGGATCCTCAATCTCGAACCGGTGAGTATCGGGTCGAACAGTTGTGTCTCGCAGGACGTCTTTCTGTGCGCGGGCAGTCACAGCAGAAAGTCACGGACTTTCGAGTTCGACAACGGACCGATCGTCATCGGCGACGGAGTGTGGATTGCGGCCAGGTCCACAATTCTCCGTGGCACGTCGGTCGGTGACCACTCGGTTATCGGCGCAAATTGCCTTGTTACATCTGATGTTCCGGCGAGTTCGATCGTCCGCGCCCCGGCTTCGTCGATCGGACGACCATGAAGGGCGCACGACCGCGCTGCGCCGGGGTTCCGCACTCGTTCGAGTGCCCGGGTGGTGGAACATGAAGGTGATGACGAACCCCCTGGTGGTTCAGTTCACGGGAATCGCCGGCGGACGTCTTGTCGGTGCGTTGATTCAGGCACTGAGTATGGTCCTACTCGCGCGTATCTCCGGTCCGTCCGGCTTTGGAATCTTCGCTGCGGCTTATGGTGTCGGACTGGTGCTTCAGACCATTCTGAACTTCGGGTTCACCCCATTTCTGGTTCGGATCCGTGCGTTGGGTGACCAGGACCCCCTCATCGCGTCGACCTTGGAGTTCTCGCGCCGCGCCAACCTGGCCGTTGGTGCATTGCTGGCATTTACCGCGGCGGTAGCCGCGGTCTTCGAGCCGAAGCTTTGGTTCGTAGTGCCGTTGACAGCTTGGGTTGTTCTGGACAATTACGTCGAGACGCTGCTCTCGCTACCACTCGCTGACGGGAATACCTGGCAGAACGCGGTGTCGTTGCTCCTCCGGCGAGCACTTGCTCTCGTTTTTGTTGCGGCGGCTTGGCTCGCAGGAGTCGACGCAGTGTTCTGGTATTCCGTGGGCCTCGCGTTCTCTTCGATGATCGCTGTCTTCGTGGCCATTCGGCTCGGACCGGCGATCACTCGTGTGAGATCGAGACGCTCGTACAAGTCGATCATCGGCAAGTCTTCGCACTTCTGGTTGAATTCCGTTGCTACTCAGACGCGCAACTTCGACGTACTGCTGGTTGGACTTGTCACGTCGCCGGCCGTCTCCGGAATCTACGGCGTGACGAGTCGTATCACCACGCCGTTGCGGCTGATTCCCACATCATTTGCGGCAGTTCTCATGCCGGCGGCGGCGCGCTCGACGACCGGGCGAATCACCCAGGGCATTCTGCGACCCGCGATGTACGTATGCATCGCAAGCGCGGTGATCTTCGGTGTGATCGCAGCTGCCATACCTGTGCTCGTTCCACCGATTTTGGGCGATGCGTACGTAGACGCGGTACCGGTAATGCAGGTCGTCTGCTTCAGTTTGATCTTCGCAGCGATCTCGTCCCAATTGAATGCGATTCTGCAAGGTACGGGCAGAGTTGAAATTGTCTCCTACATAACGGTTGTGAGCACCTTGATCTGCCTCGTCGGAATCGTGCTTGCTGCCCCCCGTTACGGGGCGCTCGGAGCGGGGTGGTCGCTCTCGCTCAGCTATGTACTTCAAACCGCATTGCTGACCTGTGTCGTTGTCGTTGCAATGAGGAGGGATCCCCATGCGTAGGTTCTTCATGAGTATCGCAGCAGCTCAGGGCAATCTGGGTGACATCGAGATACGGCGAACAGCAGTCGACTACATGCGTGAACTGGGGTTCAAACCCGTTGTCTTTTCCGGCAGTATGAGCGCGGAGTACGTCGATGCCTTCGATTGGGAACCAACCGACGAGGTCATGGATTCGGGTATCAGCTTCTGGCGAGCGATTTTGTCCGATACGGTGCGCCGAAAGCGGGCAGTGATCGTGATGGCACCTGGGCCGGCGGTTCTGGGGGCTTCAGCAGCAAGCGTCGTCAAGCACTCGTTGTTGGTGACAGTCTTTGCGGTGCTGCGCATTTTCGGTACACGAGTCCTCGTTTTGGGACGGTCGATCGAGGTGCGAAGCTCGATGGCGGCAGTACCCGAGAAGATCCTCGTCGGCGTAGCCGACGTCTACGCGGCACGTGACAAAAGGACGTGTGAGTACCTGCGAGGCAAGAGTCGGTTCTATCCCGATCTCGCGTTCCGGGCCGGCGTATCCGACGGAGCGAAGTCTGCAGGCCGAGAATCTGCGAGCCGAGAAATAGCCTTGCTTTCACTTCGGCATGACCGACCGGTGAACTACGCGGTTCTTCGGTCGATCCACAGTCAGGTCGAGGCAATCGGCTTGAATCTGGTGGCCTGCTGCCAAGTTGCCGAGGACGACAACCACAATCGTGAAGTTGCTGCAACGCTGGGTATTCAGTACGTGGGATGGGACGATGACGTGACCCATCGGCAACAGGAGTCCGCTGTCCGCGCCCTGTACGAGCGCGCTGCCGTAACCATCAGTGACCGCCTCCATGTTTTGATCCTGAGCGCTCGAGGCGGATCGATACCGGTGATGGCGGGCAGCAGTTCGGTACCGAAGCTGAGGGATTCGCTGGAACCGGTACTCGCGCCGCAGGCCTCCTGGATGGACGATGCGACGGGTGGCAGCTTGAATCTCGGGCATGACGAATCTACCCGTATCTCTCGCGGAATGGATTCCGCTGCCGCGGAACTGGAGGATTTGAGATCGCGGATCAAGGGGGCAGTAATGCCGTGAGGGTTTCTCAGTTCTGGTTGTGGGTTCGTTACTCCCACACAACACAATTCGGCCGATGACTACTCGCAGACAAGTATCTGCTTCGAGGACGGAGTTTCAAGTGAAACGTGCACTGATTACCGGAATTACAGGCCAAGACGGTTCATACCTGGCCGAGCTGTTGTTGAGCAAGGGATACGAGGTCCACGGACTTATTCGTAGGTCGTCCACGTTCAATACAGCTCGAATCGATCACATGTATGTGGATCCCCACACGCCGGATGCAAAACTGTTCCTTCACTACGGAGATCTCAGCGACGGGGCGCGTTTGGTCACTCTTCTCGCACAGATACGCCCGGACGAGGTCTACAACCTCGCAGCGCAGTCCCACGTGCGGGTGAGCTTCGACGAGCCAGAACATACCGGTGACACCACGGGAATCGGGTCGATCAGGTTGCTCGAAGCAGTCCGGATGGCTGGTCTCGAATGCAGGTTCTACCAGGCGTCCAGTTCCGAGATGTTCGGTGCGACACCGCCTCCGCAAGACGAGCAGACTCCCTTCTACCCGCGATCGCCGTACGGTGCGGCGAAGGTGTACTCGTACTGGATCACCAAGAACTACCGCGAGGCGTACGGGATCTTTGCCGTGAACGGAATTCTGTTCAACCACGAATCTCCCCGGCGAGGCGAAACATTCGTCACTCGCAAGATCACGCGAGCGGTGGCGCGGATCAAGGCCGGTCTGGAAAGCCATTTGTATATGGGCAATCTCGATGCAATCCGCGACTGGGGCTATGCGCCGGAGTACGTGGAGGGAATGTGGAGAATGCTTCAGGCCGACGAACCGGACGATTACGTGCTCGCGACAGGCGGTAACTACTCGGTCAAGGATTTCCTGACGGTGGCCTTCGAGCACGCCGGCCTGAACTGGGAAGATCACGTGCGCTTCGACGAGCGCTATCTGCGGCCGACGGAAGTAGATGCGTTGATCGGAGATGCCGGTAAGGCGGAGCAGAAGCTCGGTTGGAAGGCGACTGTGCATACCCCGGAGCTGGCTCGAATCATGGTCGATGCGGACATCGAGGCTCTGACGTGTGAGGGCAAGCCCTGGATCGACCGTCCGAACCTGGTGGATTGGGAGCACGCTCGATGACGGGGGAGTACACGCAGAAGTCCCTCGATCGGAGCGACGCGGTATACGTTGCGGGCCATCGTGGACTCGTTGGTTCAGCGATTTGGCGTCGTTTGGAAGCCGACGGCTTCAATCGCCTTGTCGGTCGCACGTCCGCCGAACTCGATCTTCGCGACCGCGGTGCCGTGTTCGAATTCTTCGCCGCTGAGAGGCCGAAGAACGTGGTCCTCGCGGCGGCCAGAGTGGGCGGGATACTGGCGAACAGCACACTGCCGGTGGACTTCATCTCCGACAACCTTCGCATCCAGGTGAACGTGATGGACGCGGCGGCCGAATTCGACGTAGATCGCCTTCTATTCCTCGGATCATCCTGCATCTACCCGAAATTCGCGCCTCAACCGATTCGCGAAGAGTATCTACTGACCGGTCATCTGGAACCGACGAACGATGCATATGCCATCGCAAAGATCGCGGGAATCCTGCAGGTACAGGCTGTTCGCAAGCAGTTCGGGCGACCGTGGATCTCCGCGATGCCGACGAACCTCTACGGCCCGGGTGACAACTTCTCTGCCAAGGGCTCTCATGTGCTGCCGGCCCTCATCAGGCGCTTCGACGACGCGCGCCGTGATGGAGCTGCGTCAGTCGTGAACTGGGGCAGCGGGACGCCGAGGCGCGAGTTTCTCCACGTCGACGACATGGCGGATGCCTGCCTTCATTTGCTCGACCACTATGACGGAGCAGAACACGTCAATGTTGGTACGGGCGAGGACCAGAGTATCGCGGAGATTTCCGCGATCGTGGCGGACGAGATCGGGTTCGACGGCGAGATCGAATGGGATCACTCGAAACCTGACGGGACGCCGCGGAAGTTGCTTGACATCGGGAAGCTTCGAGATTTGGGGTGGCAGCCCAGGATCGATCTTCGTGCGGGGATCGCATCGACCGTGGAGTGGTATCGACAGAATGTCGATTCGATCAGGACATGAAGTACTACAGCATTATTCGACGTAAACCCGACTTCGACAGGCAGACATCGTTATGACTTCTCGTATTGCGGTATTCGGCACCGGCTACCTCGGGGCGACACATGCAGCTTGCATGGCCGAGTTGGGTCACGAGGTTCTCGGGGTGGATGTTGATCCGAACAAGCTCGCTATGCTCGAAGCTGGGGAGGTTCCCTTCTACGAACCGGGCCTCGAGGAAGTGCTGCGCCGCAACATAGCCGCGGGACGTCTTCGATTCACGGCTTCCTACGAGGAGGCCGCAGAGTTCGCCGATATCCATTTCCTCGGCGTCGGTACGCCGCAGAAGAAGGGGGAGTTCGCGGCCGACATGCGTTTTGTCGATTCGGTGATCGAGACGCTTGCACCCCTCTTGACCAGGCCGACCGTCATTTTCGGGAAATCAACTGTGCCAGTGGGTACAGCAGAGCGATTGGGTTCGCGGGCAAGGGAACTGGCCCCTGCCGGACAAGACGTCGAGGTGGCGTGGAACCCGGAATTTCTCCGGGAAGGCTACGCGGTGAAAGACACGCTTCACCCGGACCGGCTTGTGCTCGGGGTCGACCGTAATCGACCCGGACGTGCGGAATCGGTTGCGCGTGAAGTGTACGAGCAGCTCTTGAACGAAGGTATTCCCTTCGTTGTGACCGACCTTGCGACTTCGGAGTTGGTCAAAGCGTCAGCCAATGCATTTCTGGCGACGAAGATCTCGTTCATCAATGCGATCTCGGAGGTGTGCGAGGCATCGGGCGCGGATGTGACCGTTCTTGCCGATGCCATCGGCCACGACGAGAGAATTGGTAGGCGATTCCTCAACGCCGGAATCGGTTTCGGTGGTGGCTGCCTACCTAAGGACATCCGTGCTTTCATGGCACGTGCGGGTGAGCTGGGAGCAGACCAAGCACTCACTTTCCTACGCGAAGTCGACAATATCAACATGCGTCGTCGTACTCGGATGGTCGAACTGGCTCGAGAAGCGTGTGGTTCTCTACTCGGAGCCAATGTGGCGGTTCTCGGTGCAGCCTTCAAGCCTGACTCCGACGACGTGCGCGACTCACCTGCGCTGAACGTTGCCGGCCAGATTCAGCTCCAAGGCGCTGCCGTCAATGTCTATGACCCGAAGGCCATGGGAAACTCGAAGGCGTTGTTCCCCACCCTCACTTACACTTCGAGTGCACTTGACGCGTGTGCAGGGGCTGATGTCGTCTTGGTTCTGACCGAGTGGACCGAGTTTCGAAAGTTGTTGCCGTCGGATCTCGAAGCGGTCGTCCGCAAGAAGGTCATCATCGACGGACGTAACTGCCTGGAACCGACCACCTGGCGCGACGCAGGGTGGACCTATCGAGGTCTTGGAAGGCCGTAGATCGGTGAAACCCTCAGTGAGGGATGGTTATTGCACGGCGTCGAGGGGAGTGCCCGCGTGTCTGGGACGAAGGTCCGTCAGTAGATGAACTATTCCGGTGTGGAAACTTCGATCGCCGCCCGTCGATTTCGGGGCGAGTGGTGTTTGCCCTGTTCGATTGGTGTGCACCGGCTTCCGGTGGCGGCGGGCGTTGTTGGATGTTCGCGGACTTTGGTCCTACGGCCGGCTGAGGGTGTGTGATCTTCGCGTGGTCAGCACATTCGGCTGGCGAAATCGAGGGGTTTCGATGCTGCGTTGCGGTGGTGAAAAGAACCACGACACAGTAGAGTTCAGCCTGGCTGCACGTTACGTCCGCTCTCTTCGATGTGCAGTGAACTCCAGGTGGCGGTGTCGGCCGATGAGGCTGACGAAGAGAACTGGACCCGATGTCCGTGTCGCAGGTTCGCCGCTGCGTCAACATGTAGTCGTGCCGTCAAGTGTGGACCACGAACTGAGATGCGTGAGATGCCACGAAGGTTTCTTGTCCCTGCCTGTTTCGGGATCGACCTCTCTGTGACGCAGGGACGCGCGATAAAAAGATTGGCTGCCTCGTTCAGCCTGGATTGAGTGCAGCGGCTCGACAAGCGGCTGTCGATTACTACTCGAATACGTACTACGTGCTCGAGCCGAAGGAGATTCGACGATGGATGTACGGGACTACCTGAAGATCTTGCAGGCACGGTGGAAAATAGTCGTTGTCGTCACCGTGGTTGTGATCTTGGGCGCTTTGGGTGCCTCGTTGATTGCGACACCGGTCTACCAGGCTTCCACGCGCCTGTTCGTGTCGACTTCCACTGGAACGACTGTGAACGAGGCTTACCAAGGCAACCAGCTTTCACAGCAGTTGGTCACCTCCTACGCCAGGCTCCTCACTGGGGAGACGCTCGCGCAGCGAACAATCGATGCAGTGGGGTCAGATCGATTGGGTGGGCTGTCCGCGGCGGAGATTTCGTCGAAGGTGACCGCCACATCGGCGCCGGATACAGTACTTCTCGATTTGAGCGTGCAAGATGCGTCGCCTGAACTGGCACGCGAAATCGCAAATGCGCTGTCGGACGAGTTTGTCGTGATGGTCAAAGATCTGGGTACGCCCGCGAATGGTGGCACAGCGCCGGCGCGCGTCGTTGTCGAGCAGCGAGCACAAACTCCCGCGGAACCGGTGTCGCCGAAGACTTCGCGGAACGTGGCGCTCGGTGCCGCGATCGGGCTTCTGCTGGGGATCGGATTGGCTGTCGTGCGTGATCGCCTGGACAACACCGTCAAAGAGCGCAAGGTGGTCGAAGACATCGCCGGCGCGGCGATGGTGGGAACAATTCCGTTCGACAAGGAACGCGAAGTTCATCAAGCGATCAACTTCCACGAGGGCAACTCCGCAAGTGCCGAGGCGTACCGAGAACTGCGAACCAATCTGCAGTTCCTGGCCGTGGATCGTCCACCGAGTGTCATCGTCGTCACGAGTTCTCTTCCCTCCGAGGGAAAGACCACAACTGCGGTGAACATCGCACTCGTGCTGGCCGAGGCAGGCAAGAAGGTGTGTCTCGTCGAAGGTGACCTCCGTAAGCCTCGCGTTTCGAAGTACCTTGGACTTATCGGAAGCGTCGGTCTGAGCTCGGTCTTGGCTGGGCAAGCGGATCTCGACGACGTACTTCAAGTCACGAGCAACGCTGACCTGACGGTTCTTGCTTCAGGTCCGATTCCCCCGAACCCGAGCGAACTGCTGGGGACTGACACTGCCCATGCAGTCTTTACCGATCTCCGCAGAAGGTTCGACTACGTCATCATCGACGCCTCGCCGTTGCTTCCGGTTACGGATGCTGCAGTGCTTTCAGCGCTGGCGGACGGTGCGCTCGTGATTGCTCGTCACGGCTCGACGAAGAGGGATCAGCTGAGCAGGGCGGTCGGCAATCTCCACAGTGTGGGCGCGACAATTCTCGGCACTGTCATCACGATGACCCCGCTGAACGGTCGTGGTGTCTACGAGTACAAGTACTACTACGATTCCGATCCGGTTGTCGCAGACGTGGCCGTGGGAGGTTCCGTGGACAGCAATCCAGTCGGCGAACGAAGGGTAACGTCGACAGTAAACTGATCTGGTCGTACGTTAAATCCCGACGCCTCACAGGGCCCTCGAGCAATGCTCGAGGGCCCTTCTCTATGTGGTGAATCGGACGCAATTCACTAGTCGGGTCCTCTGAGTCTGCGACGCTGCGGTCTGACCTGTCCTACTTGACCGGTGCCGCTGTGGCTTTCATCTGGTTGCGCCTGACGAGCCGTTGTGGGCTTCCTGTTGGAGTCGTGTGACGAGTATGGCGGACCGCAGGCGGACCAGCACGGTTCGGCGATTGGAGTTGCGCAACGTCTAGATCTCGGTTTGGCATCCCGTGCTGGATTCAGGCAGTGGGTGCAGTAGCTGTTGGCGCAGCCAGAGTCGTGGACGGGGCCCGACATTGTCCCGGCAACCAACTGGTGGATCGCTCGCGGCGGCCGGTATCTCGGTGCTATCCAGATGCCGCACAGCATGAACGAGATCTTGGCCGATTTCGGTGGTCATATCGGCTATGGAGTCCGGCCGCCGGAACGCCGGCAAGGTATCGCGTCGACGGCTCTGCAGGAGATGCTCACGTATGCCACACAACCGGTGGGCCTCGGTCGAGTCCTGATTGCCCGCAACGAGATGAACGTGGGTTCACGCAAGGCCATCGAGGTTTGCGGGGGTCTACTCGCGAGCGTGCGCCCAGCTGATCAGTCGACCGCAACCTCGGCTGTTCGAGAGACACGCTCCGCTACTGGGCGCCAACGAGCATGTCGAGCGTCAGTTGACCTATACGCGGCCGCGCACACTTGCCATGGCCGCGCACGCTTGCCATGGACACAGCCGTCGGTAGCGGTCGCCCCGCTTTGTAGTCGAACGGCTGCACAATTCCCCCCTTCTCGAATTGGATTGTGCTGCAAATCTTTCTGCACCGCATAGACGGTCAGTGGCGGTCCAGGCTCCTCCTTTCGCATGTCTAAATTCTCGGTGTCGCCCGATCGTAGGTTCGCGCATTGCCGGCCAGTCGAAAGTCAAGCGCGCAGAGGCCAAGTGCCGGACAATCGTCCAGGTCTGAGGCGACGCCGAACGCATCAAAGTATGGTTTGCAGAGCGATTACCAACTGCGTGCTGGTTTCCGTCCAAACGTGGAGTCCAATTGATCAAGGCGATGAAAACTATAGGTACGCAATGGTAATGGTGAGGAATGTTCGCACCCTCCTGCTTAGAGGGTGAATAACTGACCTCAATGCTGGCGTTCGGAAGAAGTTCGGAAAGCGCTATTGCCACACTGTCCGGAATGCGGCAAACTCCTCACTGGTACTGACCAGCTAGCCGAAAAATTGCCAAGACGTGAGTCCTGACAATATCGAGGCTGGCGACGTCAGCGGGCGAGGAGAAATCGCCGATCGTCCTGTGTTTGGGTCGTTAATGGACTCTGCTTCAATCATGGGGTGTGAGCTGCGGCAATGCCGCAATAATCGACAGTTGGGCCGAGGCCTGACAACAGTCGCCGGGTTAACTGCAAGGCGCACGTAATGCGACCATTCGCACTGAACGCAGCAATGCGGAGCAGTTGCTTCGCTGTCGAAGTTTCGGGATTCGGCAAGGCGGTCCGATGGACCTCGGCCGGTGAACAGCTTCAGGCCGAATTTTGTGCATGGGGAAAGGTTTCTGAACACATGACGGTTCTCGAGATGGCCGCGCCCACGAAAGAACGGCCACAACAACACCGACGAGTAGCGCCGGAGAGGGCTGGTGGAGTTTCCGCACGCAGGAAATGGCAATCTGCGTATCTTCGTCGTCTGGCGATCACCGACACGATCATCGTTGCGGCAGTTGTGTTTCTGGCTCAATGGTGGCGATTCGGTAGCGACGCGGATGTCGTCGACGGTGAAGCATTCGGCCATTTCAGCTACACCGCACTGTCTTTCGCCCTGATTATCGGCTGGTTCGCCGTGTTGAGAATATTTCGCACCAGATCTCCTCGCGTGATCGGAAGCGGCCCTGAAGAGTACCGATTGATCGCTGTCGGAACGCTCCGCCTGTTCGGACTGATTGCGATTGCCAGCCTTCTCCTTCACCTGGAGATCGCGCGCCTGTACCTCGCCGTGGCGTTTCCGATGGGATTGACCGCCTTGATCGCGAGTCGTTGGATCTGGCGACGGGTGATTGCTCGTGAGCGAGCCCGAGGTGAATTTCGAACTGCCGTACTTGTGGTCGGTGTGCGAGGGGCGGTTGTCGATCTTGCACGCAACCTCGAGCGCGACGATGCCCATGGATACCGAGTCGTCGGAGTCTGCGTACCTGGCTACGGAGGAGACGTGGGCGAAGTTGTCACAGTGAACGGTCGGGACATTCCGGTGCTCGGAGATGAGCACAGTGTCACGGACGCAATCGAACAGGTCGGTGCCGACACGGTGGCAGTGACGGCGTCGGAGCGATTCGGACCGGAAAGGCTGCGCACGTTGGCCTGGGATCTCGAGCGCGATCATGTGGACCTTGTTGTTGCACCAGGGATTCTGGATGTGTCCGGACCGAGGCTGTCGATGCGCCCGGTCGCTGGATTTCCGCTGATCCATGTCGAGCGTCCGCGCTATCACGGCGCGCAGAAGTTCACGAAGACGACCTTCGACATCGTCTTCTCGACCGTGGTACTCGCCGTGATCAGTCCGGTGCTTCTGGCGGCTGCGATCGCAGTCAAGCTCACGAGCAAGTGGCCGGTTCTGTACAAGTCCGAGCGGATGGGGTTGGACGGGCAGCCGTTCCCCATGCTCAAGTTCCGCTCGATGGTCCAGAATGCGGATTCTCAAGTCACGGCGCTGATGAAGGAGAACGAAGGCGCCGGAGTGCTTTTCAAGATGCGAGATGATCCGCGTGTGACGACGGTCGGTCGCTTCATGCGTCGGTACTCGATCGACGAGTTGCCCCAGTTCGTCAATGTTCTTCGGCGCGAGATGAGCGTCGTCGGACCTCGGCCACCGCTTCGGCGCGAGGTCGAGATGTACGACGATGCGGTCAGTCGCCGGCTACTGGTCAAGCCCGGTGTCACCGGCCTGTGGCAAGTCAGCGGACGTTCTGATCTTTCGTGGGAAGACACTGTCCGCCTTGATCTTTCCTACGTCGACAACTGGTCGATGATGGGTGACGTCATGATCGTCGCGAAGACGCTCAAGGCGGTGGTGGGAAGTGATGGCGCCTACTGACAAGAATGCGGCACCGGCGCCTTGCGAAAATGAGGCACCGAACAATCCGCTGATCTTGCGAACGGCATTGGTGATCGCGGTCATCGGCGCGAGCGGAGCCTTTCAGGCCTACACGCAGAAGACAGCGCTCGGATCGTTGCTCGTACACGGTTCGGCCGTTCTCTCGGCGACACTCGCGTTGGTCTACTTCCTCGACCGGCGATACTCACGCAACGCGTCCTGGCCTGTCTTCACGCTTCTGATCGCGGCCGGCGTTCCGGCAACCAGCTGGTACTGGTCGACGTTGCCCCGGAACTCCGCCGTCGCCGGCATCGTCATCGTGTGCCTGGCGATCACGGGAATCATGGTCGCCCGCGAGTTGACCTTCCCGGTGCGAGTGCGGACTGTGGCCGTCACCTTGCTGGTACTTCTCGTGCTGTCGCTGATGGTCGTGGTCCTCGATCCCTCGACCGGCATCGATGTGGATACCCGCGCTGTTGCCTACCGCGGAATCTTCACGCACAAGAATACTTTGGGCCGAATGGCTGCGATCGAAGTTGTCCTTGTTGCTGTCATGCTCATGCTTCCCGACGTCAAGCGTATTCCATGGGTGGCGGCGCTGGCTGTCGCCGGCATCGTGTTGTTCGAAGCCCGGAGCCAGACCAGTCTCGTCGCTGCAGGGATTGCGCTGGCGACAGTGCTTGCTCTGAAGTGCCTTCGACGGACACCTAACGCTCGCCTCGCCTCGACGGTGATCATCGGGCTGTACATCGGGGTATCCGGCGCGATGAAAGTGCTCGGACCCGATGTCGCAGCGCTACTCTCGCGAGATGTCACGTTGACCGGCCGGCTACATCTCTGGACGGTGTCCGAGTACTACGCCGAACAGCGGCCCCTGCTCGGTTGGGGCTTCGGCTCGGTCTGGGCACCTGACAGCGTTGTCGGACAGATGATCCGGTCCAAGCTGTCCTTTCCGGCGACCAGCGCGCACAACGGAATGCTCGACATTCGTCTCCAGATCGGTTGGATCGGATTCCTGCTGCTGTTGGCCGGCTATTACCTGCTTCTGAACACGGCGCTCGGGCGAGCTCGCAGCAGAACGGAGTACATCGCCGTCGTCGCGATCATGGTTCTCGTCTTCTCGATGGACTTGACGGAGTCGACGCTCTTCTTCGGCGCCATGTGGCTGATCGCATGGGTCTTCCTGGCGCCGTACGGACCCTCGACGCACCGCTCTCACAGTGCAGGCAATGCCGAATTGTCGATCCGTAGGGGTCGTGCGTACGGGTTCGCTCCGGAGCGAAGAGGAGGTCAGTGAGATGTACAAGTCGTTCGATGTAGCGCGTTCGAAGCCTGAAGTGAACCCGACGTCCGCCGGTGAATCCACGCCGCCGAAAGCCTTGATGTTCCATGCGATCTATCGGAATCCGGGTGGTGAGGAGCAGAGCTTCGCGAACGAATCCAAGCTCCTGAAATCGATCGGATACGAGACGGTTCAGTGCACCACCGAGAATTCCAAGATCTCCCGGGGACCGTGGGCGGCAGTCACCGCAGTGTTCAGTCCTCGAGTACTCGTCGATGCATTGCGCATCATTCGTTCGGAGCGACCGGACATCGTCTACGTGAACAATCTCTGGCCGGCGTTCTCGGCTTCGTTGCTCGTGGCCGCACGAGCCGCCGCAATTCCTACGTTGCAGGCGGTTCGGAACTATCGCCTCGCCACACCGTCAGCAAAGTTGCGCGCAGATGGCACGTGCACCGAATGCGGTTCCACCAACTACTTCACGAGTTGTGTCCGCAACGGATGCTACGGAAACAGCCGACTGCAGAGCCTTGTCTGCTACCTGAGCGCTGCGGCGGTCAAGATCAGCGTCTTGGGGTGGAAGCAGCACAGGTTTGTCGCAACGAGCGCGATGACAGCACGTCTGGTCGAGGGACGACTGATCGATTCTGGCCGCGTCGTGGTTCGTCCGAACTTCGGATTCGAAGAAAATGAACCCGAGTTCCGGAGCGCTGATACGGTCGTGTGCGTCAGCCGACTGACACCGGAGAAGGGCGTCCTGGACTTGGTGCGCAACTGGCCGCAGGGCGCTGGAAGTCCCTCGCTCACAGTTCTCGGTGACGGACCACAGTACGGCGAGATCTCCAGCATAAGCGCAGCTCTCGACAACGTCACGCTGGCCGGATTCACTTCACACGAAGATGTGATCGAGATACTCCGCGACAGTGCGGCGTCCGTGGTGCCGTCTCAGTGGGCAGAACCGTTCGGACGCGTTGCGATCGAGTCGATGTCGGTTGGCACCCCGGTCATCTACGCAACCAGCGGTGCACTCGCGGACATCGTCGGACCGGGCGGAACGCCTCTCCATACCTTGGAAGAGTCGTCGATACGCGAGGCCCTCGACCGAATCTTCGGAGCGGACGACCGATCGGCGATACGCAGATCCGCTTATCGTCACTACTCGAATCGCTTCACATCGCGCAAGGCGGCGACGTCGATGCGTGAGCTCATCAACGAGGTGAGATCGTGAACGATCGCACTCGGTATGTGACATTCATGGCCGATCAAGGGCTTTCGAGCGTCCTCACTTTTGTCGTTCTCACCTCGGTGGCACGACTCGGTGGTCCGATCGAAGTCGGCCAGGTTGCCGTGATTCAATCGGCGGGTCTGTTGGCACTGGCACTGGGGAGAGCGATCGGCGTCGACGTCTGGCTGTCGCGAGGGGCGGGGTCCGACGAGCGTGGACCGGCGTTGGCACCCACGATCGTGCTGGCGGCGGTATCGGTGACATCGGTATGGGCACTGTTCGTGATCGCCGGCTCGGACTCGATGAATCTCACGGTATACGCCTTGGCTGCAGCTGGTTTCGTGGTGTTGGACGTGATACGCACGATGCTGATGCACGACGGTGCGAGTTGGATCTCTGCGTCGATACAGATCGTGACACTCTCGTTCGTCCTTATTGCAGCTTTCCTGGTCGAGAATCTGACACTTGCACTCGTGACCTATACGGTCGGTGTCTTCGTGGCGCTCGCTCTCGGTCACGCATCCATGCGTCTGGTACCGCCGGTGCCGTCGATCAGGTACTCGCGCACTCACCGATACAGATCCGTGCCGTTTGCGATCGAGATATTGATGGGATCAGCTGCGCAGCAGGCGATGTTCTTGATACTCACCGTGGTGGCGTCGATCTCGATGATCGGTGAGATCAGAACTGCCCAGACACTGCTCGGTCCACTGTCCTTGATGTTCGCGGGCATCTCGCCAATTCTGATGCGTAAGTTCGGCAGTGGTGTCGAAGCGATGAGCCCGAGCGAGTGCATGGCACTCGGCCGGCGAGTGGGCTTGCAGATCTTCTGGGTTTCGATCATCTGCGTTTCGCTGATCTGTCTCACGCTCGAGATTCGATTCTCGGGAGTGCGATTGATGGATCA
This sequence comes from Rhodococcus sp. P4_E4, assembly GCF_056401575.1. Classification (NCBI taxonomy): domain Bacteria; kingdom Bacillati; phylum Actinomycetota; class Actinomycetes; order Mycobacteriales; family Nocardiaceae; genus Rhodococcus; species Rhodococcus sp. P4_E4. Next base: position 326,105 of record NZ_JBFUJB010000003.1, read on the forward strand.
TCTGGTCGGGCCGCACTTTCCGAACTTGATACCGGTCATTCTGCTGTGCGGGTTGGCGGTGGCGTTCAACGGGATTCTGCTGGGAGTCGGCACGTCGATCCGCGTCGTGGACAAGACGGGAAACCTCAACAGATTTCGCGCCTTGCTGTTGCCTCTGCAGTTTCTGATCGTTCTCGGGGCGGGACTGACCGACAGCGCCGTACACGTCGCAGGAGCATTGGCCGCGTCGGCGTGCGTCAGCGCGAGCGTCGCACTCCTGGTCTCGATGAACCGTGGCGCCCGACCGAAAGTTGACCTCTCATGAAGAATCCCAGCGGCGTCATAGTGGCGATTCTGACCTTCCGTCGCGAATCGGAACTGGCTGTATGCATCGACAGCGTCCGGGCATCGATCCAGGCTTCCGGTGTCTCCGCCCAGGTCGTAGTAGGCGACAATGATCCGGAATCCACCACGCCGACGTATGTTGCCGACGGGATCGAACGACTGCATCTCGGATTTGGTGGGGTATCTCCGGCGCGACGTGCGCTGGTCGATCTCGCCCGTGCACGAGATCGTCGTTACATCGTCTTCGTCGACGACGACGAGTACGTCGATGTCGACTGGCTGTCGAATCTCCTCACCTGCGCCGCAGATTTCGACGCAGGTGCTGTGGCCGGTCCTGTGATTCCGGTGGGTCTGCCTGCCTCAGAACTTCCATTGCACACTCGCGTTCGCCATTCGACCGGCACCCCGGTTGCGTCTGCAGGCGCTGGAAATCTGTTGTTGGACCTGAAGACTTTGAACGGCTTGAACTTCAGTGACGACTGGGATCTACCTGGCGGCGAGGACACCGAGTTCACGCTCAGGATGAGCGCCGGCGGTGTCCGGTTGTTGTGGTGCGACGAGGCGCTTGCGTACGAACCCGTCGACGAGGATCGGCGTCGGGACTCCTGGCTCTTCGCCCGGTATGTCAACAACGGACGAATCCTCGCGGTCTGTCAGGGACAGCTCGACCTGCCACTGTTGACGGCTCAGAGTGCCAAACGCGCTCTGCTCGTACTCGCGTCGGCGACGTTGATCCCCGTTGCCCTGATCAGTCCACGGATCAAACGCGTGGTTCTCGACCACGGTGCACGCAACATCGGTTGGTTCTCAGAGCGATTCAGCCGCCGCGATTCTCGGAAGTCGCGCGCACAGAGGCTGGTGGTAGCGCGATGACACGGTTGTTGATGACGGCATACGCCTGCGATCCGAATCAAGGGAGTGAATCCGGTGCGGGTTGGGCGCTTCTCTCGGCGGCTTCCGAACTGTGTGAGTCGATCACGGTGGTGACTCGCTCCGGTGAGGCTCCTGCTTTGGAAGCGGAGTGTGAAAAGCTCGGTGGCGAAGTTCGTGTCGTGCGAATAGCGACTTTGACGGCGGAAGAAGCCGGATCGTACGGTCGATACCTCCGATGGCTCTGGCACACTTCACTGTTCGTTCGGCGTGAAGCGGCAAACTTCGACGTCCTGCACCATGCAACTTTCGCCTCCGACTGGCTGCCACCACCGGTGCTGTTCGGTGGAGCCGGCGGCGCACGACTCGTATGGGGGCCTGCCGGGGGCAACACCTACCCGCCGATGCCGCTCGCCAAGCGCATCGGTATGCGGTATCTGGCAACCACGGCAGTTCGAACCTGCTCGACGAAAGCCGTTCGGTCACTGACACATGTCTTCATGGCCGGACGAGTCGACACTTTCATCGCGATGAACTCCGACAGCGGGCGTGGCGCACCGCGGGCACGCAACGTCGTCATCCAACCCAATTGTGTTCTGGACTACGACGGAATCGAGAAGCAAGCGGTACCCAGGCCGAAACGAAGGCTCTTGTTCGTAGGAAGACTGTTGCAGTACAAAGGAATCGACCTGATTCTGGACGCGCTCGAGCATTTGGGCGCCGAGTGGTCCATGACCTTTGTCGGGGAGGGACCCGCCCGCGGGCGGATTGAGAAGTCGCTTCCGTATCGGCGCGGTCAGGTCACGCTTCGCGGGTGGCTCGACAGATCGGAAGTGGTGGGCGAGATGGGGGCCTCCTCCGTTCTGCTCTTCCCGAGCATGCACGATTCGGGCGGCTGGGTGGCGGCCGAAGCGGCTGCGGTGGGCCTCCCGGTGGTCTGTTTGGATCTCGGCGGTGTGCCGACACTGGCCGGTAGTAACGCCGTGGCGATCCCGGTTGCTCCGGCCTCGACTCTCGCCTCTCGTATCGCTCGATCGGTTGTCGAGACAGAACTTTCTTTCTTTGAACCGCAGCGTGATTGGACTCGATCTCGGTTGACATCGGTCTTGTCGCGCAGTTACGGCCAGTGCAATGAACGTCAACAAACGAACTCGAAGAAGTGGTGAGACAGATGAGCAGTCCGTTCGAGGTCATCGAGGTGGGTGGCATTCCGTTTGCCGCGACCAATCTCGAGGGAGCTACCGATTGGGTAGTCAACGACAGACGAGAGGGAGCGGGAACCGGAGTCTCCGTGAGGTTGTCGAATTCCTACTGCGTGTCGGCGGCGCACAGCGATCGCGACTACTCCGCGGTTTTGAAGGGTCCCGGTGTGAACTTCGCAGACGGAACCCCGGTCAACTGGGTGATGCGCCTGATCGGCGGCACCGCTTCCGATCACGTCGGTGTTCGACCAGTCCGGGGTCCGTCGTTCTTCGAGGCCACCCTGGACAAGGGGCGCCGCTACGGCCTTCGTCACCACTTTGTCGGCACGACAGAAGAGACGTTGAGCCTCTTGACGGATCGAGTCGAGGAGTTATACCCGGGCATCGAGGTGGCTGGCACTTATGCCCCGCCGTTTGCCGCGTTCAGCAAGGAGTTCGTCGATGACATCATCACGAAGGTCGGTCCGTCGGCCCCGGACATCGTGTGGGTCGGCCTGGGAGCTCCGAAGCAGGATTTTGTCACGAAGGCGATAGCGGATCGAACCGACTACGTGGCCGTCGGTGTCGGCGCGGCCTTCGACTTCTTGGCCGGAACTGTCTCGGAGGCACCATCTTTCGTTCAGAACTCGGGTTTCGAGTGGCTGTATCGACTTGCATCGGAACCCAAACGTCTGTGGCGGCGCTACCTGTTCGGTAACTCGACATTCGTTCGGTTGGCATCGCGTGACATTCGAAAGTTCCTCGGCCGTTCGGGGGGACGCACATGAGCGAGATCAAGACTGCCGGGCGATTCGGAGGAATACGGACCACAACCGTGGTTTCGCAACTATCAGGCGGGCTGTCCCGCAACGGAAGGAACGCAGGATGAAACGCGCACTGATTACCGGAATCACGGGACAGGACGGCTCTTACCTCGCCGAGTTGCTGCTCTCCAAAGGCTACGAAGTTCACGGACTGATCCGTCGATCGTCGACGTTCAATACTTCGAGGATCAACCACATCTATGTGGACCCCCACCATGCGGATGCACGGCTTTTCCTTCACTACGGTGACCTCAGTGACGGAGCGCGCCTGGTGACGCTGCTCGCGCAGATCAAACCGGACGAGGTCTACAACCTCGCTGCGCAGTCTCACGTCAGAGTCAGCTTCGACGAACCCGAACACACGGGGAACACGACAGGTGTCGGGTCGATCCGACTACTGGAGGCGGTTCGGATGGCCGGACTCGACTGCCGGTTCTACCAGGCGTCGAGCTCTGAGATGTTCGGTGCCACACCACCGCCGCAGAACGAGGAGACACCGTTCTATCCACGCTCGCCCTACGGTGCGGCGAAGGTGTACTCGTACTGGATCACCAAGAACTACCGTGAGGCGTACGGAATCTTCGCGGTGAACGGAATTCTGTTCAATCACGAGTCCCCCAGGCGCGGTGAGACGTTCGTGACGCGCAAGATCACGCGGGCAGTCGCACGTATCAAGGCCGGGATCGAGGATCATCTGTACATGGGTAATCTCGATGCGATACGCGATTGGGGGTACGCGCCGGAGTATGTCGAGGGAATGTGGCGCATGCTGCAGGTCGACGAGCCTGAGGATTTTGTGCTGGCCACCGGTGGCAACTACTCGGTTCGCGACTTCCTCACAGTCGCTTTCGAACATGCAGGTCTGAACTGGGAGAACCACGTTCGATTCGACGAACGGTATCTTCGGCCGACCGAGGTGGACGCACTGATCGGGGATCCGAGCCATGCCGAGCGCAAACTCGGTTGGAAGGCCGGCGTGCACACACCCGAACTGGCCCGGATCATGGTCGAGGCAGACATCGAAGCGCTCGAACATGAAGGGCGCCCGTGGATCGACACTCCGGCACTTCCCGACTGGTTGGCGACGCGATGAGTGATTCATTCGCAGCGCGACCACTCGATCGAGGCGCACCGTTCTACGTGGCTGGACACCGAGGTTTGGTCGGCTCTTCGGTGTGGCGAAAACTGGAATCTGCCGGCTTCTCCCGGTTGCTCGGACAGACCTCCGCCGAACTCGATCTGCGTGACCGGGAAGCTGTTTTCGATTTTTTCGCCCGCGAAAAGCCGACCAACGTGATCCTTGCAGCAGCAAAAGTTGGTGGGATTGCGGCGAACAGCACGTTCCTCGTCGACTTCCTGTCGGAGAATCTCCGTATCCAGGTGAACGTGCTCGACGCTGCCCTTGCACACGGCGTCGAGCGTCTCCTGTTCCTCGGATCATCGTGCATCTACCCGAAATTGGCGCCGCAGCCGATCAAGGAGGAATACCTGCTCACCGGGCATCTCGAGCCGACCAACGACGCCTATGCAATAGCAAAGATTGCGGGAATACTCCATGTTCAAGCTGCCAGGCGGCAGCATGGTCGATCCTGGATCTCGGCGATGCCCACCAACCTGTACGGCCCGGGAGACAATTTCTCGCCGCGTGGATCGCATGTACTTCCCGCCCTCGTTCGGCGTTACGACGAGGCGCAGTCATCCGCAGTGCCGTTGGTTGTCAACTGGGGGAGTGGCAATCCTCGACGTGAATTTCTGCATGTCGACGATCTGGCGTCGGCGTGTCTGCATCTGCTCGACAACTACGACGGTGCATCGCACGTCAACGTGGGAACCGGCGAGGACCGCACAATTCGTGAGATCGCTTCGATGGTCGCCGACGAGGTCGGATACACCGGCGAGACGCGGTGGGACACCTCGAAGCCTGACGGAACAATGCAGAAACTTCTGGACGTGAGCATGATTCGTGAACTCGGATGGCAGCCGACAATCGGATTGCGCGAGGGAATCGCGTCGACGGTCTCGTGGTACCGAGACAACATCGGTGCCGTGCGCACCTGAATTACCCATCCCATCAACACTTCACACACTGTCGAGAAAGCAGATCGAGCAACATGAGCACTCGCATAGCAGTTTTCGGCACGGGATACCTGGGCGCGACACACGCGGCGTGTATGGCCGAACTCGGTCACGAGGTCCTCGGAGTGGATGTCGACGCGGCAAAGCTGGAGAAACTGGCAGCAGGGGAAGTTCCTTTCTACGAGCCAGGTTTGGGCGAGGTCCTACGACGAAACATCGATCGAGGAAGGCTGAAGTTCACGTCGTCTTACGAGGAAGCCGCTGAATTTGCGGACGTGTTCTTCCTCGGGGTCGGTACGCCGCAGAAGAAGGGTGAGTTCGCCGCTGACATGGTCTACGTGGATGCCGTGATCGAAACTCTGGCACCGCTGCTCACCAAACCCGCGGTCATCTTCGGGAAGTCCACGGTGCCGGTGGGAACCGCGGAACGGCTCGGTAAGCGCGCGCGGGAACTGGCACCGGTTGGTGACGGCGTCGAAGTCGCATGGAATCCCGAGTTTCTGCGCGAGGGGTTTGCCGTCCAGGACACATTGCATCCAGATCGTCTGGTGCTCGGGGTCGACCGCGGTCGACACGGTCGCGCGGAATCTGCTGCGCGCGAGGTTTATGCAGACCTCCTCGATGAGGGAATTCCCTTTCTCGTCACGGACCTCGCTACGGCCGAGTTGGTCAAAGCGTCAGCGAATGCATTCCTGGCCACGAAAATCTCGTTCATCAACGCGATTTCCGAAGTGTGCGAGGCTGCTGGCGCCGACGTCACAGTGCTCGCCGACGCGATCGGGTACGACGTTCGGATCGGACGTCGTTTCCTCAACGCGGGAATTGGTTTCGGCGGCGGTTGCCTACCCAAGGACATCCGTGCCTTCATGGCTCGCGCCGGTGAACTCGGTGCCGACCAAGCACTGACGTTCCTACGCGAAGTCGACAACATCAACATGCGCAGACGGACACGCATGGTCGAACTGGCGCGGGAGGCATGCGGATCGCTTCTCGGTGCGAGAGTCGCAGTTCTGGGTGCCGCGTTCAAACCGGACTCGGACGACGTTCGTGATTCGCCGGCGCTCAACGTCGCGGGTCAGATTCAGCTTCAAGGCGCAGCAGTGAACGTGTACGACCCGAAGGCCATGGACAATTCGCGTGCGCTGTTCCCGACGTTGACCTATTCGGCAAATGCGTTGGAGGCGTGCGAAGGCGCCGATGTCGTCCTGGTGTTGACCGAGTGGCCCGAATTTTTGAAGTTGCAGCCGTCCGATCTCGATGCAGTCGTTCGCAAGAAGGTGATCGTCGACGGGCGCAATTGCTTTTCCCCCGACGAGTGGCGAGGCGCAGGTTGGAACTACCGCGGACTGGGACGCCCGTGAGCACAGGACGTTTCGTCCGTCGCAGCTGATCGATATCGAAATTGAGAAAACCCGGTTCGCCCTCGCGGTCTGACCGGCAAAGACCGCTCAGACCCGCAGTGGACATGCGTGAGCCGAAGGAGACATCAAGATGGAAATTGTCGACTACCTGAAGATATTGCAAGCCAGATGGCGAATAGTCGCTGCTGTAACCGTGCTCGGAATCCTGGGAGCCCTTTGCGCTTCTCTTCTTTCGACGCCCGTTTACCAGGCCTCGACGAGGCTGTTCGTTTCGACGTCGGCGGGTACCTCGGTCAACGAGGCACTGCAGGGCAGTCAACTTTCACAGCAGCGAGTTCTGTCCTATACAAAACTCCTGACCGGCCGGACACTTGCGCAGCGGACGATCGACGAACTGGGACCGAGGGTGGTCGGCGGGATGTCGGCTGAAGAGTTGGCCTCCAAGGTCACTGCGACGTCGGCGCCCGACACTGTGTTGATCGACCTCGGAGTCAAGGATCCTTCACCGGAGCTCGCGCGAGAGATCGCAAATACTCTGTCGTCCGAATTCGTCGCACTGGCAAAGGAACTGGAGACACCCGAGAACGGCGGAACGCCGCCTGCACGTGTGGTCGTCGAGCAACAGGCCCAAGAGCCGTCTGTTCCCGTTTCGCCCAAGACTTCGCGCAATCTCGCTCTCGGAGCAGTGGCGGGACTGGTGTCGGGAATCGCGCTTGCGTTGATTCGCGATCGACTCGACAACACGGTGAAGGATCGTCGAACGGTGGAAGAGATTGCGGGTTCGGCGATGGTGGGCACGATCCCGTTCGACAAAGTCGTCGAAGTCAACCATGCGATCACTTTCAGTGACGGAAATTCCGTGAGTGCCGAAGCCTTCCGTGAATTGCGCACCAACCTTCAGTTCCTCGAGGTGGATCATCCACCGCGTGTCATTGTCGTCACGAGTTCGCTTCCCTCCGAGGGTAAGACGACGACCGCCGTGAACATCGCTCTTGTCTTGGCGGAGGCCGGTAAGTCAGTGTGCCTGATGGAAGGCGACCTCCGGAAGCCGCGAGTGTCGAAGTATCTGGGGTTGATCGGAAGCGTCGGCGTCAGTTCGGTGCTCTCCGGTCAAGCGACGCTGGACGATGTGCTTCAGCCGACCGAATTCGACGGGCTGACAGTGCTCGCCTCCGGACCGATCCCGCCGAACCCGAGCGAACTACTCGGCACGGATACGGCCAAACATGTTCTCGATGAACTGCGGGCGCGATACGACTACGTCATCATCGACGCCTCGCCGTTGCTACCCGTCACGGATGCCGCGGTCCTGGCCGCGATGTCGGACGGTGCCCTGGTGATCGCCCGACACGGCTCCACGAAGCGCGATCAACTGGCGCGCGCGGTCGGAAACCTACAGAGTGTGGGTGCACACGTCCTGGGCACTGTCATCACGATGACGCCGTCTCGCGGACGCAATGCGTACGAGTACAGCTGCTACTACGAGTCGGACAAGTCGCTACCGCAGTTGACCGCGGTGCCCGCTCTCAGCGCTCACCGAAGCGAAGTCGGCTGAGCAGCGGGCCGAGGAGATCGGCGATCTCAAGTCCGATTTCGTGAAACACGTTCTCTTCCTTACCCATCGGATCCATGACGTCCTCGGGTTCGGCGGCACGAAATCGGGGTCTGGCGGCGGCGAGGTCCTCGACAGTTGCTGCATCTGCGAGCGAGCCCAACCGTGCGGCTTCTCGAAGTGTGAACGTGCGCTTGAGCCGCGCCGGAGCCATCGCCAGGACTTTGTCTCGCTGACTTTCGGTCATCGTGAGAATGAGGTCGGCGTCCGAGGCCAGCGCTGTTGTCATACGTCGGGCTTGAAACTCCGTGGGGTCGCCGCCGAGCCCCGCGAGAACCCTCGCAGCAGTCGGCTCGATCGGGTGTCCGACCATCGCCCGGGTTCCGGCACTCGACGCGGTGAATCCGGAAACTCCGGCTTCGGCGGCATAAGCACGTGCAAGGCGTTCGCCAGTGGGTGATCGGCAGATGTTTCCCGTACAAACGAAGAGAACGTGCATGGCAGAAGCATAGGTTGCACGCGCGACGCACTCGTCGTACGCCCGATGTTGGTTTCGCGCCCACCTGGCGTACGCGTTTCGGAAAGTTCGGACGCATACCAACTACACATGAAGATGACCGTGTTCGGAACGGGATACCTGGGGGCGACCCACGCAGTGTGTATGGCCGAACTTGGTCACGACGTGCTGGGAGTCGACATCGACCAGTCCAAGGTCGACAAGTTGTCTCGTGGGGAGGTCCCGTTCTTCGAGCCGGGTCTGACCGACATGCTCGAGAAGAATCTGGCGTCGGGTCGGCTGCAGTTCACGACTTCCTACGCCGATGCCGCGGATTTTGCCGACATCCATTTTGTCGGTGTGGGGACGCCCCAGAAGAAGGGGGAGTACGCCGCAGATCTCAGTCATGTTCATTCGGTGATCGACATGTTGGCGCCGTTGTTGCGAAAGCCTTCGCTGATAGTCGGGAAGTCGACGGTGCCGGTAGGCACGGCAGCGGCGCTCGGCGAGCGACTCCGAGCGAATTCGCCGGCGGGTGGCTCGGTAGAGGTGGCCTGGAATCCGGAGTTCCTGCGTGAAGGACACGCGATCGCGGATACCTTGAGCCCTGACCGGTTGGTTCTGGGGATCGATCGTGACCGGCCGGGAAACGCCGAAGGCGTTCTTCGCGAGGTGTATGCCGAGATACTGGGCGCGGGGGTGCCGTTCCTCGTGACCGATCTGGCGACGTCCGAGTTGGTCAAGGGATCTGCGAACGCGTTTCTCGCGACCAAGGTGTCCTTCATCAATGCGATTGCGGAGGTGTGCGAGGCGACCGGCGCCGACGTCACGATGTTGGCCGACGCTCTCGGGTACGACGCTCGGATCGGTAGACGGTTCCTCAATGCGGGCTTGGGGTTCGGCGGTGGGTGCCTGCCGAAGGACATTCGGGCGTTCATGGCACGCGCCGGGGAATTGGGTGTCGACCAGGCCCTGTACTTCCTCCGCGAGGTAGACAGCATCAACATGCGACGACGCACAAAAGCTGTGGAACTGGTGACGGCAGCCTGCGATGGCAGTTTGCTGGGAGCTAACGTCTCGGTTCTGGGGGCCGCGTTCAAGCCCGAATCCGATGATGTGCGCGATTCGCCTGCGCTCAACGTTGCCGGAATGATGCAGTTGCACGGGGCAGCGGTCACCGTTTTCGATCCGAAGGCCATGGACAATTCTCGCCGACTGTTTCCCACCCTTCACTATGCAACCTCCACGTCAGAAGCTTGCAGAAATGCTGATGTGGTCTTGATCGCCACGGAATGGGACGAGTTCGCCTCACTCGTGCCCGGCGATTTGGAACCACTCGTTCGGCGGCGGGTGATCGTTGACGCCAGAAATTGCCTCGATCCGGACCTGTGGCGCGGCGCCGGTTGGAACTACCGCGGATTGGGGCGGTAGGTCGACCGTCCAGGTTGCGAAAAAATAGCTGCGAGAAGGCCTTAGGTGAGATGCGCGAACCTCGCAGACCATGCCCAGTGGGTAGACTTCCGGCCGGGGAATGACGGGGTCTGCTGACGGAACCCGTCGCCGGTCGACGAAGGTGGATCATGAACTTGGTTTTGGGTGTGACGGTGGGAGCCAGCGCTGTGCGTTTGGCGCGCCCGGGGACGCCCGACCACAGTGGTCCGGTGTTCCGATCCAGAGCGGTCGATCGCGGTCGTGAGATTCCGGAGGAAGTCGCAGCGGAGGCAACCGGCGTGGCCTTGACCGAGAATGCCGATCTCGGCAGCAATACGGTCGTCGCCTACCGGGATCAAGCGCAGGCCGGAGCACTCCAAACAGCGTTCGAACAGAAAGGCATCGACAACTTCGAGCTGGTTCCCGAAGTAGTCGCGACGCTTCGAATGCTCGAGGTGTCCGGTGCGCTGACCGACCAGAGCACACTCGTCGTCGTCGACATCGGTAGTTCTGGATCGACGATCAGCATTGTGGACAGGCAGATGCGGTCTACCGTCGTCACCGCCCGGTCGACGCGGGTCAGCGGAGATCACTTCGACGAGCTCGTCTACTCGGATCAGACCGTGCGTCGCCGTATAGCTACGCCGGCCGACCCGGGTGGCGATGCCGAACTGCAGGCGCGATGCCGACTCGCGAAGGAACAGCTGTCCTCACGAAGTGCGGTGTGCCTGCCCGGGCCCGGCGGGCTTCTCCTGCTGTCGCGGGAAGTTTTCGATTCGTTGGTCGTCACGTCGGTGGAGGCCTTCGCACGCGAGATACGAGAGGTCATCGCAACGTCCGGCCGTAACCCCGACGCGATTCTCCTGATCGGTGGCGGTGCACGCATTCCGATCGTACGGGCGACCCTCGCCGCGTGGCTGGAGTGCCCCCTCATCGCGCCCGAGCAGCCGGAACTCGTGACTGCGCAAGGCGCTGCGCTGATCGCGGAGTCGTCGATGACGCCATCGGCGCGCGCGGTATCTGCCCCGGTTCAGGTTCCGGCTGTAGCGCCGATCTTTGCGCCGTATCCGATCCACACCCCGGCGGAGGTACCCGTTCCGGTTCAGGCGTTCAGCCACGGAGGGGTCGCAACGCTCGCGGAATCGGAGCGGCCGAATGCCTTGTCCGAAGCCGCTTCCGGCACGAAGTCCGTTCCGCAGGAACAGGTGCCGAGCCCTTACGCGGCGGAACTGCCTCAGCCGCGACCGAACCGACACGAGCAACGATTCGATCCGGCCGCAGATCTCGCGGTCGCCGACAGCGACCAGGCCACGGACGGATTCGGCACAGAACATGACGTCGACACCGAGGCTGTGATGGTTGACGCCCAGGCGTACTCGGCGATGTACGAAGGCGAGGCACCCGGGGCAGGAACCGCACACCCGTCCTGGCTCGCCGGGACACAACCCGTCGAATCGACATCCAAAGAGCCGAGAAACCCGCTACGGTTCGCGGGCCTCGGCGCCGGTGTGATCGCGGCGATCGTGATCGTGGGGTTGGGATTGGGCTACGGAGGAAAGGTCTTCGATTCCGAGGATGCCGGACCTGTGGCAACCGAGGTGACTACGCCGCCGCCGACGACCACGACTACCCCGCCGCCTACGACCACAACGACCCCGCCCCCGACGACGACGGAGGAAGCCCCTCCGGTCGTCGAGGCTCCGCCAGTCGTGCAGGACACTTACGTGCCGCCCGCGCCCGCTCCCGCGCCGCCACCGCCCGCGATCTACATTCCGGGGCTTCCGCCGATTCTGTTACCGGTTCTCCCACCGATTCCCGGACTCTGAGGCTCGCTTTCAGCGTTTGGAGTGTCGGCCGCCTGACGTGGGGCCGGCCTTGACCGCACTACCGGGTGGGCGAGCCAGAATCACGGCGATAGCAGTAGTGAGCGGAACAGATAGCGCCAGAGCAATCCCGCCGACCGCGGACCGTACGATTTCGATCGCTACAGCGTCACCGACCAGGACGTCCTGAAGAGGGCGACCGCTGACGCTGAAAAGCAGAAGCAGTGGCAACGCCCCGCCGGCGTACGCGAGAACCAAGGTGTAGACCGTGCTGGCGATGTGATCGCGTCCGACCCGCATCGCCCCGCTGAACACCTTTCGGCGGGGTGCGTGCTTGTCGAGTTCGGCCAACTCGAATGCCGAAGATGCCTGGGTGATGGTGACGTCGTTGAGAACACCGAGCGATCCGATGATGAAGCCCGCCAGCAGCAGGCCCGTGATGTCGATGTGCTCGATGTAGGTCTGCACATTGGTGTTCTGCTCTTCGGACAGTCCGGTGAGGTGCGTCAGTTCGATACAGAGGTAGGAGAGAACGGCAGCGAGCACCATCGCGGCAAGGGTGCCGAGCAAAGCCGAACTGGTCTTGAGTGAGACACCGTGCGCCAGATAGAGAACCGCGTACAAGATCACCGCGCCGGCGACCAGTGCAACCGGTATCGCAGGCTTACCGTCGAGCAATGCGGGCAGGAGAAACCCGACGACGACGCCGAAGGCGATCACCAGACCGACGAGTGCGCGCAGTCCGCGCCACCGCGCAACGGCGATGATGACGACGGCAAACGCGATGACGATCAACGCCAGCGGGAGTCCACGCGAATAGTCTTCGAAGGAGTACTGCGTGTTTCCGTTCGGGTCGGTCTGACGCACCAGGCGAATGTGGTCACCGACCCGTAGATCCGGTTGTCCGGCACCCGGGATGATCTCGAGGAGTGTCTTCGTTCCGGCATTCGGCCCGGACTCGATATCGACGATACTGCGCTGGCACTGATAGGCGGAGGTGGGTGGCGGTTGCGGTGCACCGACGAATACCCTTCCTGCGGAGGAACTTCCGCAGTCGCCGAGATCCTGCATCGTGACGGTGCCCGCCTCGGTCTCCACCGAACTGCCGTCGGCGTTCTGAAAGGGGAGCGGGACGGGAATGGTGTTCTTGTCCGGCCACAGTGCGATAGCTGCCGCGACGACAACCATGCCGATGACGACGAGCAAGCCGATGACGACGCGTGATGCGGTGGGGCCGATCTGGATGGGGCCACCGTGGCCGTGGCCGTGACTCATCGGAAACTGAGTGTCGGACTGGGGATTTGCACCGGTGCAATGTTATCGGCTCCGAAGCGAATGGTCAGCTTCTGTGGATAGTGTCGATCGACGACAGCGTCGGCACAGATGATTTCCGGGAAAGAGGCGAAACTGGGATTGGTCGAGCTGGGTGGCGGGGAACAGGGGGGGTTGTCCCCGCCACCAACCTGGTATCCACAGGGGGGGGAGGGATACCAGGTGCTCGCGGCACCGAAGTGCTGATAACCAATGTACCCAATTTCAATCGGGTTTGGCGCGTTGTCCAACTACCAATTTCACGACGAATCACGTACCGGTTGGACCGTTTTCGCATCAGGGCAGGTCACTAAATAGTTAAAGTGTCAATCAAACCGCCTGGTATGCGAATGTTGTGACGAAGGTCTCACAAATACCCCGCACTTTTACGTTTACGGGGTATTTGTACAACGAATTGTTTACCTGATTTTGCCCGATTCGACGGGCCGAAATCACTGCTTGTAACTGGTGAGGAAGTTGCCGAATCGCTCGATGGCCACGGCGAGATCCCGGGCCCACGGAAGGGTGACGATCCGAAGGTGATCGTGGTTCGGCCAGTTGAACCCGGTGCCTTGAACCATCAGGATCTTCTCCTGGAGAAGCAGGTCCTGAACCAACTTCTCGTCGTCGTGGATCTCGTAGACGTTCGGATCCAGACGAGGGAACGCGTAGAGCGCACCGCGGGGTTTCACACACGAAACACCCGGAATCATGTTCAATCGCTCCCACGCGACGTCGCGCTGCTCGAGCAGGCGACCGCCGGGCAGGATCAGGTCTTCGATGCTCTGGTGTCCGCCGAGGGCGACCTGAATGGCGTGCTGTCCGGGGACGTTGGGGCACAGGCGGGTCGACGCCAAGAGGTCGAGTCCCTCGAGGAAGCCGGCGGCGTGATCCTTCGGGCCCGTGATCGCCACCCAGCCGGAGCGGTAGCCGGCGACGCGGTAGGCCTTCGAGAGGCCGTTGAACGTCAGGCACAGCAGATCAGGGGCAAGCGTTGCCAGCGAGATGTGCTTTGCGTCGTCGTAGAGGATCTTGTCGTAGATCTCGTCGGCGAGCAGCAGAAGCTGATGCTTGCGTGCCAGATCGACCAACTGCTGCAGAACCTCCATGGAGTACACCGCACCCGTGGGGTTGTTCGGGTTGATGACGAGGAGAGCCTTGGTCTTGTCGGTGATCTTGGATTCGATATCGGCGATATCGGGATTCCAGTCGTTGGCCTCGTCGCAGAGATAATGGACGGGCGTGCCTCCGGACAAGCTCGTCATCGCAGTCCACAGCGGGTAGTCCGGCGCTGGGATCAGAACCTCGTCCCCGTTGTTGAGGAGGGCCTGCATGGTCATCGTGATCAGCTCGGAAACACCGTTACCGAGGTAGATGTTGTCGACGTCGAGCTCGGGGAAGCCGGGAACCAGCTCGTAACGCGTCACGATTGCGCGCCGCGCCGACAGAATGCCCTTCGACTCCGAATAGCCCTGCGCATAGGGCAGGGCGGCGATCATGTCGCGCATGATCACATCGGGAGCATCGAATCCGAACGGTGCCGGGTTGCCGATGTTGAGCTTGAGGATCCGGTGTCCTTCCGCCTCCAACCGGGCGGCATGCGCGTGCACCGGCCCACGGATTTCGTACAGGACGTTCTGGAGCTTCGACGACTGCTCCAGCTCGCGCTGCGGCTGACGATGGCGGACGGGTTCTGGTGTGCTCACGAGTTACATGATTCCACCACTGTGCAAGTGCATTGTCGGGGACCGTGTCGCGCGACCAGTTGGCTATTGTCGAGCGATGACCCCCAGCGAGCAGATTGCAGCCCCGTACGGATCGTGGACTTCTCCGATCGGAGCAGCGGATCTGGCTGCAGGTGGCCACCCTGTCGAGGGTGGACGATACGTCGGTGACGAGATCTGGTGGGCTGAACTTCGTCCGACCGAGGGTGGTCGGACATCGATCCGTCGATCCGGTCTCGACAACCAACCCGTCGACATCCTCCCTGCGCCGTGGAACGCGCGGACCAGGGTTCACGAGTACGGCGGTGGCGCCTGGACCGTCACCGAGTCCGGAAAACTGGTCTTCAGTGAATTCTCTGATCAACGGGTGTACATCCTCGAAGGAGTCACTCCGCGGGCTCTGACGCCTGAACCCGCGTCGCCGGCCGCGTTGCGATACGCAGACCTGCAGATCGTGAACGGTGAGGTGTGGGCGGTTCGGGAAGCGCACGCGGAGGGCGGGGCGATCACTCGCGATATCTGCGCGATTCCGCTGGACGGTTCCGGCAAGGCTCGCTCGATCGTCGGCGGCTCGGACTTCCTCTCGTCACCGAGGCTTTCGCCGAGTGGAACCAAAATAGCCTGGATCGCGTGGAACCATCCGCAAATGCCCTGGGACGGTACCGAACTGCGGGTAGCTCCACTCGTCGACGGCGTCGCTCAGAAGTACTCCGTGCTGATCGGCGGACTTGAAGAGTCCGTCCTGCAACCGGAGTGGATCACCGACGACGAACTCTACGCAATCAGTGATCGCAGCGGCTGGTGGAACATCTATCGAGTCGGCGGCAAGATCACCCCGATCTGCCCGGTGAATGCGGATTTCGGTGGCCCACAGTGGCGCTTCGGTGCGCGCTGGTTCGTCGAACTCGACAACGGGCACCTTCTCACCGCACGCACGGTGGGAACCGACACGCTGGCGGTACTCGATCCGGCGTCGGGGGAACTGCGCGACATCGCGATCCCGGGTGTCACCAGCATCGGCCTCATGCAGGTTCGCGGCGATCGGTTGCTGCTCACCTCGGGAGGCGCGAAACTGGCGGGCGCGCTACGCGAGTTCGACCTCGGTACCGGCGAACTCACCGAAATCCGTTCGTCGGTCGAAGAATTGCCCGAGTCTGCATACCTTCCGGAAGCGCGAGCTGTCGTGGCTCACGGACACGGGCGAGAAGTTCACGCCGTTGCGTATCCGCCGCGCAGTCCGCGATACAAAGGACTCGACGGCGAACTGCCGCCATACGTTGCGTTTGTTCACGGTGGGCCGACGGCGCACGTCGCCCCGGCCCTCAACCTCGTCTACGCCTTCTTCACCAGCCGCGGAATCGGCGTCGTCGATGTGAATTACGGCGGGTCGACCGGCTACGGACGTGAGTACCGCAACCGGCTGCGCGGACAGTGGGGTGTCGTCGACGTGCAGGACGTCGTCACCGCCGTCACCGGGTTGGCTGAGCAAGGGCTTGCCGATCCGGCCCGCCTTGCCATCGAAGGCGGATCTGCCGGTGGATGGACCGTTCTGGCCGCACTGACGACGTCCGACGTGTTCGCTTGTGGTGCTTCCTATTTCGGCGTGGCCGAACTGGACCTGTTCGTGCAGGAAACTCACGATTTCGAATCGCGCTATGTCGACGGTTTGATCGGCCCGCTGCCGGAATCTGCCGACCTGTACGCGGAACGTGCTCCGCTCAACAACGTCGACGGGTTGAACTGCCCGGTGTTGCTGCTCCAGGGTCTCGACGATCCGATCGTGCCACCTTCGCAGGCGGAGCGATTCCGGGATGCTCTGGTGACCAAGGGTATTCCGCATGCCTACCTGGCCTACGAGGGTGAATCTCACGGATTCCGCAAGCAGTCGACCATCATCAGCTCACGCAACGCCGAGCTGTCCTTCTACGGGCAGGTGCTCGGATTCACCCCACCCGGCATTGCGACGCTCGAGCTGTGGAAGCCTGCGATCAGTAGCTGACGGCCCCGCGGCTGCGCGCAAAGGCCGCGAGGATCCGGCCTACCACCAGTGACGGGGTCGACAGGTCGGCCCACGTCCACCTCGCGACTTCCCACCCCGCGTCACGGAGTCGGTCTTCGCGGAGCTTCTCGTTCCAGAGCACGTCCTCGGCGCTGCGACCGGCGGGCACCAGTCGGCCGTATTTGATGCGGCCGTCGAACTCTCCGATGGTGCGCTGCTCACGCCACAGGAAGTCGACGCGGCCGGCCAACCCTCGGGCGTCGTGGATTTCGACCTGGGGTTCGGGGAGTGGTAAGTGCTCCTGCAGGAACAATGCGAGGCTCCGTGATTCACCGACGCTTTCGATGCGCGAGTCCATCGCGGTGAGCGCGTGGAGCGCATGTCGATGGCGCGGATGGTTCGGGCTGAGTGCAAGCGAGGCCGCAACTGCATCTTTGGTCAACGCTGAACGGTGCAATGCTGAATTGCCCACCACGAGAGCCGGTTCGAAAGGGAGCGTCCTCGCGAGATCCGCAACAGTTCGTGCCGGAGTCGTGACGCGCAGGCCGTCGACGTGGGTGACCTCGTCGTCGGTGAACGATACCGAGTGCACGTGTCGTCGAGCGGATTTACGGCCACCGCCTCGTCGGTCCCGAGAGAGGTGCACAACTTCGAGCGGAGTGTTCCAGAGTTCGAAGCCGTGCACCACCGCTGCCGAGATGTGGCTGACCGCTGCATGTGCCGAAGCGGTACCGGCCACAGCCTCGACGCGCAATCGATGTAGCCCGTAGGCGTCGAGGCGGGACAGGTGGTCGCTGGGTACGTAGGCACCGCGATGGATTCTGGACCAGTTTCCACTCGCGCAGGCCTGCCGGATCTCGGAATCGGTACGACCTGTCGACAGTTGCTCTGGCCGACGGATGATGCGTATTTGTTCCCCCATACCGATCGATCTTGCTGCGCCCGGCACTGGAAAGGAAGCCGTGAACCCTGGGCTGTGGATAGCCGTGAGTGAACACCACTTGTCCACAGTTCGAACCGGTTTCGCGTCGCTGGAGAGGGTGTTGGGTGTGGGGAAACGGTGGCAGGTTCTCGGTGTCGCACTCTAGGTGACCCTTGCGTCCGGAGCGTTTGCGTGCCAGGCTGTTGAACTATGACTACAGGAAAGGCGGACACCGCCACCGTCGCGTGAGCGCCGCACCGTTTCGCTCGTCGACGTCACGTCGAGCGACATCGACCGAGAACATCGATATCTTCGATGAAGACAATCAGGCCTTGGAAACAGTCCGCGACGTATGGCTCGAACGCGGTCTGTGTACACGTCCGGCCGATCGATCGACGGCAGAATCTGCTGTCGCGCAACTATACCGACGATCCGGGCTCCCGAAACCGGAGTTCGTCTGGGTTCAGTCGCCCTCTGCTGGATCGGATCTGATCGCCGCCGAAGGTCTGTCGAACAAGATGTCCTTCGACGGCACTGGACTCGACTGCGCTTGCGGGCACATCGCGAGCATGTTTTCGGCGTCGCGCCGACGTATGAACGCGCGTATCGAACGTCGGAGCATTGACTGGCAGATAGAACGCTGGAAGATGGAACGTCGCGCGTTCGGGGGCGTTGGTGCCAGCGTGTCCGAGGGGTCGGATCAGCGGGGGTCGACTCAGCGGGGTTCGACTCAGCGCCGCGTCAATCCAGCGCGGATCATCAGATCCGCAATCTGGGAATCGTTGCACACCACACTGTTCGACGGCGTCGCAGCTGCGATACGAACGATGTCGACCCCGGTGGCGGGCGAAGTGACCTGGTACGGGCAGCAGGACGCCCATCGAATCGCGTACTACGACACATGCCATCGATACGGTCTTGCGACCTTCCGCTCGGAAGACCGTGAACTTCTCGATGTGCAGACCGCACTGGCTGACTCGACCGGGTGGTGGTGGGCGTTCGACGACGTGTGCATCATGGCGGAACGACCCAGGGTCTTGCACTCGGAGCGGATACCGGGCAGTGCGCGGGGAGAACGCCGACTCCACCACTCTGATTCCCCGGCACTCGAATTCGCAGACGGAACAAAGGCGTTCGTTCTGCACGGAGCGATCGTTCCCGACTGGGTAGTGCTCGACCCGACCGCCGAACGCATCGCACACGAGCGCAATGTAGAGATCCGTCGATGTGCAATCGAGCGGATCGGTTGGGATTCCTACATCGAGCTGGCCGGCCTGACACTGGTCGACCAAGCCGACGATCCCGGTAATGCCGGTTGCCTGCTGCAGCTCTACGCGTCCCCGGAGGGCTGGGGCCGAAGTGGACGCATTCTCCTCGCGGTCAACGGTTCTTTCGAACGCGACGGGCATCGGCGTCGATACGGCCTTCACGTACCCGGATGGTTTACCTCCGCGTTGGATGCCGCCGGTTGGACTTACGGCATCACCGGCGCCGATTACTCCCGTCTCGTTCGTCGAACCTGAATCTCGACCCCTCAAGCCCCAATCCTCAAACCCTCAATCCTCAAACCCTCAATCCTCAAACCCTTGGTGATACTTATGAACTCGAACATGACCTTGTCCGCTCTCACCACCCTCACCGGCCTCGATGTCTTCGACTACCTGGACCAGGAAGTGTCCATTCCTGTGATCGACGGACTTCAGGCGCAGGGCGATCTCATCGTGATCCCGTTTTCGCTGCTCGCAAATATCGTGGCGCCTCTGCCGTGGACACGCTCTGTGAGAGTGCCGCTCTCGGGAGTGGAGTTGCTGCGAAGCGCCGCGGGCGGTAACCCCCACAGTCTGGTTGCAGACAAAGGGGAGTGCACGTGGTCGACGCCGGTGAAAGATGCTCGGGGCCTTGCGCTCGGCATGCTCGACACCCGAGTGACCGCGTACCTGATCCATCCGGAGCACGGCGCGACCGGAATCGCTCCGGGGCGATACGTCATCGGACGGCAGCAGGAAAGGGGCGTCGGGCGTGCGCGCGGTGCGGTGATGCTTGTCGCAGATTGACAGGGCGACCTCGATTTGGCAGCGGGGGAGTGAGCACCACTTGTCCACGGCGAGCACCGCTTTCCGCGTAGAGCAAGGTGTGTTGAGTCGAGGGAAAGGGTGCTCGGTCGGGATTGGCTCCCCACACAAACACGAATGCCCTCACCATGACGGTGAGGGCATTCGCGTGTGGAGCGGTTACTTCTTGCGGCCGGGAGCCTTTGCGCCGGCCTTGAATCCGAGCCCACCTGCCTTGGGGGCGGGCGGCGCGGCAGCAGGCGTCGGAGCTTCCGCGGGTGCGGACGCTTCAGCAGGTGCTTCGGCGGCGGGTTCTGCCTTCACAGGTTCGGCCTCGGGAGCCGGTGCCGCAGCTGGCGCCGGGGCTGCAGCAGGAGCAGCCTTCCGAGCGCCGGGAGCCTTTGCGCCCGACTTGAATCCGAGTCCGCCGGCCTTGGCGACCGGTGGAGCCTTCGGGGCTTCCGCCTCGGCGGCCGGAGCCTCTGCGGGTGCCTCGGCGGGTGCAGCCGGAGCAGCGGCAGGTGCTTCAGCAGCAGGCGCAGCCTTTGCGCCAGGAGCCTTGGCCCCGCCCTTCATCTGCAGTCCCTTGCCTCCGGGAGCCTTGGCGCCGGACGCCAGGCCCAGACCCTTCGGCTTGGCGACGGGCGCAGCAGCTTCGGGTGCAGCAGCCTCAGCTGCCGGTGCTTCCGCTGCCGGTGCGGCAGCGGCCTTTGCTCCGGGTGCCTTGGCGGCGCCCTTCATCTGCAGTCCCTTGCCGCCGGGAGCCTTGGCTCCGCCCGCAAGACCGAGCCCCTTGGGCTTTGCCGCAGGTGTGGCCGGTGCAGCAGCTTCGGCGGCGGGAGCTTCCGCGCTTGCGGCGGGAGCCGCCTTCTTGGCGCCGGGAGCCTTTGCCCCGCCGGCCATTCCGAGGCCCTTGCCTGGTGCCTTGGCGCCGGGAGCTTTTGCGCCTGGTGCTTTGGCGAGGCCCTTCATGGCCAGACCCTTGCCTGCCGGTGCAGCCTTGGCT